>JASHPF010000180.1 GCA_030038295.1 Streptosporangiaceae bacterium | reverse complement strand
CGGGGGCGGCTGGCGCGCCGGTCAGATCGCGCCCCCCGTCAGCCGAACGCACCGGTGTGCTCCACGGTCGCCGGGTCTGCGGGCGGGGTGTTCCCGGCCGGGCCGGGGAGCGGCCGGATGGTCGCCGCGATTACCGCCGCGCCCGCCGCCGCAGCGGCGAGGAGCGCGAGCGCCAGCGTCCCGTCCAGGTGACCGGCCGGCCGGCCGCCACCCAGGTGCAGCGCGAGCGTGACCAGCGCGATGCCGAGGGTCGTGCCGATGCCTCTGGCCATGTTGACCAGGCCGCCAAGCGTCCCCGCCGTGCTCGCCGCGCCGGTGCGCATGATCAGCGCGTTGTTGGCAGGCACGAACACGCCGAGGCAGAGTCCCGCCAGGCCGAGCAGCAGAACAATTCCTATCGATGAACTAGCCATGAAGATGAGCATAACCAGAACGACCGCGCACCCGCCCGCGCCGATGCAGCCGCGGGTACGGTTGCGCAGGCCAGGCGGGAAGACGGCCTCGGCGGTCAACGCGGCGACCCCGAACCCAGCGGGCAGCGCGGACAGGATCAGGCCGGTATGCAGAGCGCTGCCGCGGCCGGCCAGCAACTGCGGGATCAGGACGAGCGGTCCGAACAGCACCAGGTAGCCCAGGCACGCGCCCGCGAGGCCGAGGGTTATCCGCGCGGACCGCAGCAGCGCGGGCGGTACCAGGGGGCACCGGGCGCGGCGCTGCCGGATGGCGAAGCCGGCCGCCGCCGCGAGCGCCACGACGGCCATGACCGCGGCCACCCAGCCTGGCACCGGGAGACCACCGACGACGGACAGGGTGACGAGGAAGGCCGTGCTCGCCACGCCCAGCAGGACGGCGCCGAGCCCGTCGAACGGGCCGGCCGGGCTGCGCTGCCGGGTTCTGGGCAGCAGGTACCGGCCGGCCACCATCGCTACGCAGCCCACCGGCACGTTGATCCAGTACACGGCGCGCCAGCCCGCCGTCTGCGTCAGCAGTCCGCCGAGCGTCGGCCCGAGCCCGAGCCCGATAGCCTGGGCGGCCGCCTGGATGCTGAGGCCGAGTCGCATCCGGTCGGGCGGGACGCTCGTGGTGACCAACCCGACGCTATTGGCCTGCAGCATCGCGGCGCCGCTCGCCTGGATCAGCCGGCACGCCACCAGCACCCCCAGCGACGGCGCGAACGCGCAGGCGGCCGAGCCCGCGGTAAAGACGGCGAAGCCGCTGCCGTAGACGAGCTTTCGTCCAACCACGTCGGCGATCCGGCCGGCGGGCGTGAGCAGGGCCACCAGCATCAGCAGATAGGCGAGCGACACCCACTGCACCGCCGCGAGCGGCGCGGCGAACTCACGCTCCATCGGCCGGAACGTCAGCGTCACGATGCTGGCGTCGAGCTGGCCCATGAACGCGCCGAAGCAGACGACGGCGACGGCGAGCCACGGCGCCCACGGCAGCTCCCTTATCGCCGCCGGGCGCGGTGACTCGGCAAATATAGTTCTGTAACCGAACATTCTCTCGTGGAGTTTACCGCGTCAGGAGCCCGGCTGCAGTGCAGCTGACCAGCCACCCTGCTGGCGTCAGCCGCAGGCCTGGCCGCGCGATTATCTGCTGCTCCGCACCCAGCCGGCCGTATCGTGGCTACATTGCCGTCAGTGCTGGTCATGGCCGCCGGACATGCCCCGGCAATGCGGTCTAGCTGGTCAGTCTCCGGACATGCCGGACGGGGTGCTGGCCTGTCAGCGGTAATGCCGGCAGACTCGGTCTCGGCAGGTCCGTGTCCGCCTCGCGTGGCCGGCCAGCCGCAGGAGGGACACTCATGCAGGAACTGCGCCTCGTCGCGGTCAGCGAGGATGGCAGCTACGCCATCCTCGCGGTGCCGGGGCGGAGCGGCAGGTTCCTGTTGCCGATCGACGACCGGCTGAGGACGGTGGCCAAGGGTCAGTTCTCCCGGCTCGCGCAGTACGAGATCGAAGTGGAGAATCCGTTGCGACCCAAGGAGATCCAGGACCGCATCCGCGCTGGCGAGACCGCGGAAGAGATCGCCGATGCGGCGGGCATCCCGCCGGACAGGATTCGCCGCTTCGAGGGACCGATCCTGGCCGAGCGGCAGTATCAGGCGGAGCAGGCCCAGCGGGCGACGATTCGCGGCCACGGCGAGTCCGGGCCGGGACCCCGGCTCGGCGACATCGTGGCCGAGCGCCTCAGCGGCGTCGGCGCGCACGCCGATAGCACCGAGTGGGACTCACGCAAGCGGCCCGACGGAAACTGGCAGATCCAGCTTCAGTTCACCATCGGCGGGCGGACAGGACTGGCCGAGTGGATCTACGATCCGCGACGTCGCCACGTCATCCCGGACGACGAGCAGGCGATCCGGCTGTGCTTGCCGCCGGACGAGTGGGCAGCCATCTCGTTCGCCGACCGGAGCAGGGCTACGGCGACGGTGACCCCGATCGGCTCCCGTCAGCACGCGACGTATCCCGATCACGCTCGCGACTTCGAGCGACGCGGTGGCCCCGCCGCAGCGCGAGCTCGCGACGCGGGCCTCATGGCAGCGGCAGCCATCGACGCGGACGCGGCTCGCGTCGGGCCGGTGGCCAGCGGGCCGGTGGCTGGCGCCGCCGAGCCGGACGCGGCGGCGGCGAGCGCCGCGGCCGCGGGAGCCGACGCCGCGCAGTCCCCTGGTGGCACCGCGAAGAAGACCGGCCGGTCGCGGCGTTCTTCGGTACCGTCCTGGGACGAGATCATGTTCGGCACATCGCGGCAGCCCGACTAGCCTCGGGCGAGCCGCCGGTCTCGGCGGCCCAAGTCGATCGGGTCCGCTTGCCGCCAGAACAGGGATAGGTGAGGCCTCGTGCGCCGGGGTGCAGATGACGGCCGCCGCGCACGCGGTCGACCGGCGGGGCTGGCCGCCCTGGCTGCCTGCTGCCTGCTGGTGTCCGGCTGCGGCCTGCTCGGCAAGCCCCAGCCGCTCAGCGCGGATGCGCCGCTCGTGATGTCGGTGACCAGCCCAGAGTTCACCGGAGGCATCATCCCGACCCAGTTCACGTGCTACGGCGCGGGCGAGAGCCCGCCGATCTTCTGGTCCGGAGCGCCCACCGGGACGAAGTCCGTGGCGCTCATCGTCGACGACTATCTCGCACCTATCTCCCCCCGGGTCTACTGGATCGTCTTCGACATCGCCGCCGACACCACAGACCTGCAGACCGGGCCGCCGACGACCGGCAGAGCCGGTACCAAGCCAGCGCCCTCGACGCTCCCGCCCGGCGCCCGGGTAGCCGCCAACAGCGCAGGCATCGCGGGTTACTCGCCACCGTGCCCGGTGGGCGCGGCGCACGGCTACCGGTTCAGCGTCTACGCGCTGAACACCTATTTCGGGTCGTCGCTGCCGAACCACGCGCGGCTGCTGCAGGCCTGGACCACGATCGCCGCGCACGTCATTGCGCGCGGCACGGTCACGTTCACGGCACTGCCCGGGCCGGCCAAGGACCGTCGCACGTCGTGATCGGCCGCGACCGCCCGCTCGCGGCGGCGTGTTGTCGCTGGTGAATGCCCGTTTGCTGGTGCGAGAGCGGCAGCAAACGCACCCCCATCGATCGCGGCTACCGATACCCTGAGTGCCAGGCCGCGTGCGGACAGTCGACACACGCGGGTAAAGTTCCCGAATTGCGTGACAAGGCGTATAGCGTCCGACACAATCGCTGTTCAGGCACATCAATCCGCTTCATTCTGACCGAGGTGTTTGCGCGGCCGAAGGCGCACGTCGACGGCCATCGCGGTCCTCGCGAGCGACGCGACGAGGGCGCGCCAGTGGGATGGTGAGATGATCACGACGATCTTGATTGTCCTTGTGGCCGTGGTCGTGCTGATCGTGATCATCGCCTTCCTCGCACTGCGCTACCTGCGGGCCGACGACTCCGACACGTTCGATGACATTCCCGACGAGCCCCGCCGCCCGCGTCGTAGGGCAGACGCGGAGTCGGGTCCGCTGCCGGTCGGGCCGGATCGCCGACCACGCCAGCGCGGGGCCGTCACCGAGGCACGGGTAGCGGACCGGCCGCCCAGGGCAGTCGATTCTCGTGGACAGTCGGGCTACCGGGACCGCGAGACAGGGCCGCGGCCGGCCGCGCCGGAACGCGCGGGCAGCCAGCCCAGCCCGCGGCGGGCGCCGGCCGCCGCAGCTGCGGCGGCCTCCCGGCCGGCCAGGTCTGCGCGACTCGACGATCCAGATTCCAAGACGAACAGCTGGGACTCGCTCTCTGACGTCGACTACTGGGCGGAGCTGGCCGCCGACAAGCCACAGATCACGCCCACGACGGCTAGCCCGGCTCCGGCGGCCAGGCGCGCGCCGGAGCCGAGTTCCGATCCGCGGCTGGCGGGCACCCGCGGCGATCATGGCGTGTCGTC
>JASHPF010000019.1 GCA_030038295.1 Streptosporangiaceae bacterium | reverse complement strand
GCCGTCCAGGCGCTGACGCGGCGCGTACCCGTCGCCGGACCGCCGGTCAGCGCGCCGACCGGGAAGAAGCAGGCGTAGAGGTGGCCCGGATGCTCGCCGTCCAGGATGGGCTCGTGGCCGGTGCACCAGTCCCTGGCATACCGGCAGCGCGGCGCGAAGCTGCAGCCCACCGGCCGCTCGGTGAGCGCAGGCGGCCGTCCGGGGATGCTGTAGAGAGTCCGCGCGTGCGGGCCGACGAGTTCCGGCAGCGCGTCCAGCAGCGCCTCCGTGTACGGGTGCTGCGGATCGGTGAAAACCGCGCTGGTGGCGGCCTGCTCGATGACCCGCCCGCCGTACATGACCGCGACCCGCTCGGTACGACCCGCGACCACGCCGAGGTCGTGGGTGACCAGGATGACCGCCATCCCGAGCTGCCTTCGAAGGTCGTCGATGAGCTCCAGGATGTCCCGCTGGATGGTCACGTCGAGCGCCGTAGTCGGCTCGTCGGCGATGAGCAGCCGCGGCCCGCAGGCGAGCGCCGCCGCGATCATCGCCCGCTGGCGCATCCCGCCGGAGAGCTGATGCGGATACAGCCCGGCCGCGCGCTCCGGGTCGGGCATCGCGACCAGGTCCAGGAGCTCGACCGCGCGCGCGGCGGCAGCGCCCCGTCCCGCCCCCGCGTGCACGACGGCAGACTCGCTGATCTGTCTGCCGATCGTCGTCGTCGGGTCGAGGCAGCTAGTCGGGTCCTGGAACACCATCCCGATGTCCCGGCCCCGCACGGTCTGCATGTCCCGCTCGGACAGCTCGGTGAGCTCGGCCCCGCCGAGCACGACCGACCCGCCCGTGATGACGCCCCCACGCGGGAGCAGTCGCATGATCGACCGCGCGGTCATCGTCTTACCGCAGCCTGACTCCCCCACCAGGCCGACGCACTCGCCGGCGCTGACCTCGAGACTGACGCCATCCACCGCGCGCACGGTCGCGCCCCGGCGCCTGATCTCGGTGCACAGGTTGGTGACCCGCAGCACCGGCTCCGGGCGCCGCAGCGTGCCGAACCGGTCACTCATCATGGGCTAGCCCGTCCCGTAGGCCGTCCCCCAGCATCGTGAGTGCGACCACGACGACCACGATGGCCAGGCCAGGCGACAGGATCTGCCACCAGTAGCCATCGTCGATCGTCTGGGTCGCCGATCCGAGCATGTCGCCCCAGTCCACCGACGGAAACGCCACGCCGAGCCCCAGGAAGCTCAGGGCCACCAGCACCAGGATCGCGCCCGCGATCTGAAAGGTCACGTTGACCACGATCGTGCTCATGGCGTTGGGCGCGATGTGCCGGACGATGGCACGCAGCCCGCCGCCGCCCATCACGCGGGCGGCCTGGACGTACTCCCTGGTCCGCAGCACCAGCGCCTCGGCGCGCACCAGCCGGGCGGTGCTCAGCCAGGACGTGCCGGTGATGAGCAGGATCAGCATCGTGGTCGACGGCTGGTACAGCGAGCGGATGACGAGGAGCAGCACGATCGCGGGGATGGCGATGCCCGCGTCCACGACGCGCATCATGACGGCGTCGACGACGCCGCCCACGTAGCCGGCGGTGGCACCCCACAGCGAACCGAGCACGGCCGCGAGCACGCCTGCGGCGACGCCGACCTCCAGCGAGACCTGGCCGCCCTTCATGAGCCTGCCCAGCTCGTCGGATCCGTCGCCATCCGTGCCGAGCGGGTGGCCGACCCGCGGGGACAGGTTCGCCTGGGACAGGAAGACGTGCGTCTGATCGGTGTGATAGAAGGCCGGGCCGGCGAAGCAGAACACGATCATCGCGACGAGGATCAGGCCACCGGCCGTGGCGAGCGGGTTGGCGCCGAGCACGGACAGCACCCGGAGTGACCGGGAGGCCGCGGCAGCCCGCAACTCCGCCCCGGTCGGCTGCACGACGGCGGGCCCTGCGTGCCGGCCCCGGCTGCCGCGGACCGGCGCGGCCGACGGCGCGTCGGCCGCTCCCGCAGCGAGACCTGGCTGGTCCGGGCCGACGCCGGCGGTAGCCGGCCGGGCGGACGCGAACGAGGCCGGCGGCGTCGCCGCGGGCTCGGGTATCGCTGGGCTCGCCGTCACGGCTGCGCGTACCTCACCCGCGGATCGAGCAGGGCGTAGCCGATGTCGGCGAGCAGCGATCCGATCGCGGCTGCTACCCCGATGACCAGCGTGAAGCCCAGTGTCACCGGGGCGTCCTGGCGGAGCGCGGCCTGCCAGATCTGCCAGCCCATGCCCTGAATGTTAAACAGGCCCTCGACCAGGACCGCGCCGCCGACAATCTGCGGCAGGCTGAGGCCAAGCAGCGTCACAACCGGCACCAGCGAGTTCCGCAGCACGTGCGCCGCCAGCACGCGACGCTCGCCCGCCCCACGCGCCCTGGCGGCCTCGACGTACTCCTGCGCCAGGCTGTCCAGCGCCGAGGAGCGCATGTACCGGGCAAAGATGGCGACGGTCATCAGCGTCAGCGTGAGCACCGGCAGCGTCAGGTCCCGCAGGTCCGTCGCGAACGCCACGATGCCAGTCGCCTGCGGGCCCTCCGCTCCGAATGCGTGCAGGTCCACCCCGAGGAAGAGGATGAGCACCGCGCCGAGCACGAACGTGGGAGTGCCGTAGCAGAGGTAGGTGACGAGGCGCAGCACGTGGTCCGTCGCGGTGTTGCGGCGCACGGCCTGCAGCAGCCCGAGCGGAACCGCGATCAGCAGCGCGAGCAGGGTCGAGACGCCGGTCAGCACGACGGTTCGGGGCAGGCTCGCCGCCAGCAGCGAGCCGACGCTGACGTTCAGCCGGTCGGAGAAGCCGAGGTTGCCGTGCAGAACCCGGCCCAGCCAGGTCAGGTACGCCAGCAGGAACTGCCGGTGCGCCGCCCCGGCGCCCAGCACGGCGGTGATCGCGTTGCCCGGCGCGAGGCTGAGCAGACCGAACACGATCAGCGTCACGAGCACCACGACCGCGACGGCCTGCAGCGCCCGGCGGGCCAGGTACGCGGCCACTACCGAGGCCCGGCGGCGCTAGCGCGGCAGCGGCAGCGGGCCCCCCGCTGGCCGAGACGGGGCGCAACTGTCACAACCACGCCCCTAGCAGATCGTGGCTGGCGCTCTCGCGCCCCATCACGGTCGGAGACCTCCGTTGATCGGCTGTGAGCGGGTCACTGCTTGTAGAACCACATTTCCGGGGTGATCATCAGAGCGCTGTTCTGCGGGCCGATATCCAGGCCCTTGATCGTCTCCACGAGCGTCGGCGCGTTGGGCATGTACACCACGGGGAGCTGCGCCGCCAGGTAGTTCTCCCAGGTGTACATCTCCGAGTCGAACTGGCCGGGCGTCCTCGCTTCCAGCGTGTCGGCGATCAGCGCGTTGTTCGTCGCGTTGTTGTAGTCGCCCGCGTTGTTCGCCGACCCGTTCAGGAACAGCGTCTCGCCGGTCGGCAGGTAGTCGGGAGCGTAGGTCCAGCCACCCCACTCGGCCAGCTCCCAGCTGTGATCGGTGGGATCGAACGCCGTACCGGTCACGGTGTTGAACGGCTCAGGGTCCAGGTTGATCTGGATCCCGGCCAGCGAGGCGTTGGACGCCAGCTCGCGCGCCGACGACTCCATGTAGTCGATCCCGGTCGCGTACATGAGCGTGAACGTCAGCGAGATCCCGGCCGACACGCCCGGCCCGCACTGGTTCGGGCCCGAGCCCGGGCGAGCGCAGGTGAAGGGCTGTCCCGCCCCGTGGGACACCCAGCCGTGGCTCAGCAGGGTCTGCCGGGCCTTCGGGATGTCGAGCGTCCACGGGTCGCCGGCGCCGGCGATCTGCGGGGACACGTAGTTGGTCGGGGGGTACGTGGCGACGGGGCCGGTGATCACCTTGCCGTAGCCGTGCATCGGGCCGTTGATGACGCCTTCCTGGTCGACCAGTTCCTGGAAAGCCTGCCGGAAGTACAGCTGGTTGAAGATCGGGCCCACGGTGGGGTTCGCGAAGTTGTAGGGGAAGTAGCTGATCTCCCACGGGTACACCGCGGTCAGCGAGTAATCGGACAGCGTGTCGGGGTTGGGTCCGGTGTTGGCGCCGGGCGGCGGGACCGGCGCGTCCACGGTCGGCAGGTACCCCACGTCGAGGGTCTGGCTGCCGACCGGATCCTGCAGCACGTTGTACTCGGATGACTCGGTGGTGAACGGGACCTCGACGAACTTGGTGATGTGGTGCGGGGCGACCGGGCCCGAGTACTTGGTGTTGAACAGCATCGTGAGGTTGCCCTGGCTGTCCAGGCTCTTGACCCGCCACGGACCATCGACGACCTGCCAGATAGGCGACGTTCCGTAGCTGGCGATGTCCTCCGACTGAGTGTTCAGGTAGTTGTACACGGCGTTGCAGCTCGCGAGGTCGCTGACGCAGTTGCTCGGCCCGGACGCGGTCCGGTCCCACGCCATCGGCAGCGGCGTGATCTGGCTCAGCTCGTTATTGGTGAACCAGGATTCGGAGTACTGGGGAGTGGTGATGTCCATGGTCACGACGTACTTGCTGACCGCCCGGACGTCCGTCACATCGCCGGGCACGCCGTCGGGCGTGGTGGCGACCCAGGAGTTCGTCGCCGAGTTGTTCTCCGCGAACATCATGTTCATCCAGAAGACCACGTCGTCGGCGTCGACCGGCTCGCCATTGGACCACTTGTACGTGGACTTGAGCCTGATAGTGACCGTGTCGCCCTGGTAGCTGGGCGGGTAGGCGAGGCTCAGGGCGGTGTTCAGGTACGGGTTCAAGCCGGTGCCGAACCAGTACAGCGGCCGGTACATCAGGTACTGGAAGTCGTTGACGTTGTAGACGCTGTACTGGGCAGCCTGACCGACCGAGATGAAGGGAAACGCGTAGCTCGCCTGCGAGGTCGGCGCCATCGCGTAGGTCACGGTGCTGGAGTCGCCCTGGCCAGCCTGCGAGCCGCCGGAGGCCGCGCCCGACGCTGGCCCGCACGCGGCCACGAGGGCGGCGATCCCGGCGGCCACACAGCCGGCCGCCAGTGTCCGACGGCCGGGTGCGCGGCGGCGCGGTTCGTCGCTGCGCTTCCGGGCCTGCCACGGCGCAAGTCCTGCTCGCATGAGGAAATCGCCATCCTTCTCGCGTCGCGGGGCACCGGCAGCTGCGCCCCCAGTCCCATAGACATCCAAATACGTGATTATGACCTATATGCCACCGACCTGGCGCCCGACCCACTCCGGCGCGACGGACGTCGGCCGGGTGAGTCGCGCAGCCGAGGGTCGCGGCACGCCGCCGAGCCGGCCGCAACCACGCCTGCGGCGAGCGTCCTGGCTGCGCGCCGCCGCCCGGGCCGCGGCAGCCAGGCATGGCTGAGTAGGACGCTACCGGACTAATGCTCCCTTCGCCGGGCAGACGGGCGGAAGCACCGCTCTTTGTCCCGGTAGAATCCGGCGCAACCCGCCCGGACGCCAAGAATCGGACGCCGCGATGGCGAGGCGCGGTATGTCGGGACCCGAGATCTGCGAAGCTAGAGGAATGACCCCGGAGAGCAGACGCCGAGAGCCAGCCGGAGGCGGGGGTCAGCACGCCGGGCGCGACGGCGGCCGCGCCGGATCCCCGCCGGAGCGGTCCGGCGGGGCCAGCTCGTCGGCCGACCCACCGCCCAACGCCCTCTTTGCCGAGATGCTGCGGGCCGCCAGGGAGCTGCTCGCCGTCCGCAGCCCGCTGGACGCTGAGCTGATGGTCAGCGAACTGCTCGGCACCTGGTGGGGGCAGGCGGGCGGCCGCGCGGGCATCCGGCGGCGCGCCGAGGTCGACGCCCTCATCGGCGAGGGTCTGATCAGGTACGCGGCACGTCAGGGCAGCCCGGCGGCGCTCGCGCTGCTGTCCGGGATCGCCTGCCTGGGCAGCGCCCGGCAGGCTCTGCAAGCGGAGCGCGCTGCGCTGGCATTGATGGACGAGGGGGTAGCCCGCCCCGCCTGGGCCGAGCACGTGGGCGCGGTCGAGGCCGAGGAGTGCTACCTGAACTCCGACGGCTTCGGTGACCGCGACGAGGTGGTCTGCGTCTTCAGCTACGCCGGGCAGGAACAGCACGCGCTCGTCGTCGTCGTGGACTACAACGCGGGCGGCCACGCCCGTGACGGCTGGGTGACATCGCAGGTGGCCAAGCTGCTCGACTATTGCAGGGACGCGAGCGGCGGCGGCCAGGCCGACGGTGCGCCCGCCGTCAGGCCGAAGAACGGCACCGGCCCGGCCGGCGCCGGGCCCGCCGCCGGCGCCGCCGCACCCAGCACCTTCCGGCAGATCGGCTCGGCCGACGCCCGCCGGATCCTGGCCACCGCCCTGGCGGCGACCGAGGCAGCGACGGAGCCCGCGGTGAGCGCGTCGTTCCCCTCCTACCATGCCTTCATCCGAGCCCGCGTCAGGACCCTGCCGCCGACGCAAAGCCGGCCGGCCGCGCCGGGCATCGCTGTCGCCGTGCCTGGCAAGCGCCAGCAGTGGCGCAAGGACCAGCGCGCCGCGCTCGTTGCCCGGTTCCTCGCCTCGGACGACGCCGAGGAGGTGTCCGACCGGCAGGCCGCCAGCAGGTGCGCGGACCACATCGTGGATTACGGCTGCGACCGGGACTTTGGCCGGCCGCTGCGGGTAAGCCCGGCCAAGGCCGAGACCTTCCTGCTCGACTGGCTGCCCCGCAAGGTCGTGCTGTCCCGCGCTGAGCAGGACGCCATGCCGCACGTGCTGCTGGCCTGGATCCGCTGGGCCGGCGGCAAGTCCGGCCTGCCCAGCTCGGCGGTGCGCGTCACGCTCGACGCGGTGTTCGACGCCATGCGCACGTTCCCGACCGTCTACAAAGACCCGGCCTCGTTCGGCCTCGAGCCGGACATGGTCGACCGGCTGCTGCCCGATGGCGACCTCGAAGCGCTGGCCAGGCGGGTGTTCGCGTTCCCGCTGCTGCGCGGCAGCTACTGCGGAACCGACCTGTCGAAGCTCAAGCCGGGCGTGCCCGCGGATCGCCGTACGCTGCTCGCCGCCGACCACGACGACGGCAACGGACCAACCAGCGCCGAGCACATGGATCGGCATCTCGCGCTCGCCGACCGGCTCTGGCGCGGCGACCCGCCTGAGCTGTGGGATGCCGCGCAGCGGCTGCTCGACCGCGGCACGAACCGGCACGAGGTCCTGCACCTGCTCATTGACGCGATCGCGGCGGCCGGGCCGCGGGACAGCGACATCGCCGCGGCGCTCGCCCGGCTGCCGGCCAGGGAATCCGGCCGGCCAGCCCGATGACGGTGCGGTGGCGATGACCGAGCCGACCCGGTGCGTCGACCTCAACGCCGACCTCGGCGAGAGCTTCGGCGCCTGGCGGCTCGGCGACGACGACGCCCTGCTCTCGATCGTCACCAGCGCGAACATAGCCTGCGGTTTCCACGCCGGGGACCCGCTGACAATCCGCCGTGCGTGCGCGGGCGCGGTCGCGCGCGGGGTGGCAATCGGCGCCCAGGTGTCGTACCGGGACCTGCCCGGCTTCGGCCGCCGGGAGATGACGGTGCCGCCGGAGGAGCTGGAGGCCGAGATCCTCTACCAGATCGCCGCGCTCGACGGAGTCGCCAGGGCAGCGGGCGGCCGGGTCAGCTACGTCAAGCCGCACGGCGCGCTCTATAACCGCGCCGCTCGGGACCCGGAGCAGGCCGCCGCCATCGCCGCGGCGGTCGTCAGCTACGACCCCGGCCTGCCGCTCCTCACGCTGCCCGGCTCGGCGACCGAGGCCGCCGCGGCCGAGGTCCGGCTCCGCGCCGTGACCGAGGCCTTCGCCGACCGCGGCTACGCCGACGATGGCAGCCTGGTGCCGCGGGGCCAGCCCGGCGCCCTGGTCACCGATCCCGCTGCCGTCGCGGCGCGGGCGGTGGCCATGGTGACCGACGGCGTCGTGGAGAGCGTGAGCGGTCACCTGGTGGAGGTCAGCCCGCGGTCGGTCTGCGTGCACGGTGACACGCCGGGCGCGGTGCAGATAGCCGCGGCCGTCAGGGCGGGGCTGGCGCGGGCGGGCGTGACACTCACACCGTTCGCGTGATCACGATCCGACCGGCAGGCGACACGGGGCTGCTGGTCGAGCTCAGCGCGGGCGGCGATCCTGAGGGGAACGGGGCCGCCCGGCTCGCGGCCGCCATCCGGGCCGCAGGCCTGCCGGGCGTCATCGACGTCGTGCCTGGCGCCGTCACCGTATTTGTCAGCCTCGCGCCCGGCAGCTGGGACGCTGCCAGCCTGGCGAGCCGGCTACGCGAGGTGGCCAGCACGCCCCCGCCTCCGCTACCCACCGCGCAAGAGCCCGACCTGGTCATCCCCACCATCTACGACGGACCCGATCTGGACGAGGTGGCCGCGGTCACCGGACTCAGTGACATCGAGGTGATCGCTCGGCACGCCGCGGTCCGCTACCGAGTCGGCTGGCTGGGTTTCTCGCCCGGCTTCGGCTACCTCACCGGACTGGATCCGGCGCTAGCGGCGGTGCCGAGGCGGGCCAGCCCGCGCGTGTCGGTGCCGGCCGGCTCGGTCGCCATCGCCGGCGGGCTCGCCGCCGTGTATCCGGCTGCGTCCCCCGGCGGCTGGCGGCTGATCGGTCGCACCAACCGCGTGCTGTGGGATCCCGGCCGCGACCCGCCGGCGCTGCTGGCACCGGGCAGGCACGTCCGGTTCGCCATCGTCGATAGCCTGTCGCGGACGCCGGCCGCCCCGGATCCCGTGTCGACTCAGCCGGGCGACCGGGCGATCGAGGTGCTGCGGCCGGGCCCGCTCACGACCGTTCAGGACCTCGGTCGGCCCGGTCTAGCGCACCTCGGGGTGCCGCACAGTGGTGCCGCCGACCAGGTGAGCCTGCGCTCGGCCAACCGGCTCGTCGGCAACCCGGACAGCGCGGCCGGCCTCGAGGTGACGCTGGGCAGGCTCACGGTCGGGTTCCACGGCGCCGCCGTCGTCGCGGTGACCGGGGCGCCGGTGCCGCTGACCCTGGCCGAGCCGGACCAGGCTGCTGGCGGAGGATCAGCGAGCGGTGCCGAGCCGGCCAGCGGCAGCACGTCAGCAGCCCACCGCGCGCCCGCAGCCGACCGCGCACCCGCAGCCGACCGCGGACCCGCAGATGGCCGCAAACCGACTAGCCGACCCGAGCCCAGGGCAGGGACCGCGTTCGCCGTCCCGGCCGGGTCCGTGCTCAGGCTGGGCTCGCCGACCACCGGGCTACGCACCTACCTCGCCGTGGCAGGCGGCGTCGAGGTCCGGCCTGAGCTCGGTAGCCGGTCGGCTGACCGACTCTCCGGCCTGGGTCCCCCGCCGCTGCGGCCCGGCGACCGGCTCCCGGTAGGACGACCCCGTTCCCATATCCAGAG
>JASHPF010000179.1 GCA_030038295.1 Streptosporangiaceae bacterium | reverse complement strand
GGGCCTGCGTCGAGGATCACCACGTCTGGCTGGCGCAGCTCGCATAGCGCAAGGATGCCGTCCGTCTCGGCCACCTTGCCTACGACGCTTATCTCCGGCCGAATGGCCAGACATGCAGACAAGGTGTCACGGAGCAGTCGGCGTGGCGACTGCACTACTACACGGACGGTGACGCGAGCGGGGGGCGCGGCCATCGTTTGCCTTGGATTCCGTTGTCTCCGCAACTGATGGGATGGGTTAGTGAGGACTCGGAGTCTACGCCCAGGCGGCCCTCAACAATGGCTACTTCGGCTTATTAAGCGCCAGCTCTGTTACCGGTACGTGATTCAATTCATTGCGCTGAGCTGCGCCGACGGTGGCCACCGATTGATCACTTGTCCGCGATTACACCCCTGACCTGCAGCTTTGTTGATCGAGTAGCGAGGCAGGGCCGACCTGCGACGGCGTGGTGGCGAACCGCGCGCGGGCGGCGGAGCCCGGACTCGCCACTGTTGTGCACATCTCCGCCACGAACCTGTGGATTTATCGGGCTGACTTTCGCGATTTCCCGATGGCTGCAGCACGATGCGGTTTCGCTGACGTTCGGTGTACCGCAACCCTACATACAGTCATCCGAATCCTATTCAGCGCTTCCAGGGAACATCGTCCGCGCGAGCCGGATCGACAGCTCGCGGCGGCTCATCATCGGCGTGACGTCGGCGAAGCTGCTGGTAACGCGGCTGTCCCCGGAGTCACCCGTCGGCCCCCGGTGCCGCTACGTCACGACCGCGATCGTCGGCTGCGGGCGCTGCGGGGCGCGAAGGCCGGGCCCCGCGGACGAACTGCCGGGCAGGCATCCGGCGTGCCTGCGTTGGCCCGGACCCCGGGGTGGAGACCCCCCAAGGGTTTCCCGTCCCCCGAGGGTTATCGGTCCCTATCCGGGCCGGACTGAGCGGCCCTACTCTGCCGCGGGGGTGCGGCTTCCGCGTCACACGAAGGAGACATGCCATGCGCTACCGATGGTGGGTGGGGCCCGGTCTCGCAGCCGCGGCCCTCGTACTCGCGGCTTGCGGGAGCAACAACGGCTCGACGAATGCAGCGTCATCGCATCCGGCCGCTGCCGCGACGAGTCAGGCCGACGCGGGAGTCGGCTCGGTCGCGATCAAGACGATGGCCACGAGCAAGGGGACCGTGCTCACCAACGCGGACGGTCTCACCCTGTACTGGTTCGCCAACGACACGGCGACACAGTCGAACTGCACCGGCTCCTGCGCCAACTACTGGCCGCCAGTTATCGCGACGGCTGCCCTGGTCGACGGCGCATCACTGCCGCACGGCTTCGGGACGATCAAGCGGGCGAACGGCCAGACGCAGCTGACCTATGACGGTCATCCGCTGTACACCTACGACGGTGACACGGCGCCAGGCCAGCTCAACGGCAACGGCCTCAACGCCTCGGGCGGTCTGTGGTGGGCGATAACACCGACCGGAGTAGAGCTCGCAGCAACAACGACGAGTTCCGGCGGCGGAAGCTCGAGCAGCGGCTCGGGCAGCGGCTCGGGTGGCTGGTGACCCTCGGCCGATGCCACGCATGTCGAGAGGCGGGAAGGTGCTGACTTCTGTGGTCCGCTGTGCGCGCAGACCAGCTGCGCGCACGGCGGGCTGCGCCGGTACGCCTGGCCGCAGCGAGCCTCGGCCCGGTGAGCGAAGCGTCGCTCGTCGGTGCCGCCGCCGATCCGGCCGGGCGGGTGCGGTGACCGACCGGATCGGCGGCCTTCCTTCGCCGCTGGCAGCGCCCTCGCGCACCCGACCCCCCCAAGGGGTTCTTGTCCCCCTGAGGGATTCTCGTCCCTGTCCGGAGGCGAGTTCCGCCCCTAGCTTGTGGCGGGCATGGAGCTAGCTTGATCTCCAGCCACGCGCGTCGAGACCAGCTGCTGGCCGCGGCGCGCCTACTGTCGGAGGCCACGTGGTCCCTAAGCACCGGAGGTCTGATAGGTCGTCGCTGGCGTCAGTTGGTGCGCCGGTGAGTACAGCTGAGCCCTGGGCCGAGCTCGGATACGGCCCAGCGGGCTACGACGGTGCCGCCGCCGAGCCAGGCTGGGTCGCAGAGTCCGACGGCGACTCCTGGCACGAGTGGCTGGACTGGCAAGACTGGGGACCGCCGCCCGTGATGCATCCCGATCACCCGTCGGCGCCGGTACCGCGGGTCCTGCTGCCCGCCGACCACCCATCCGGGCCCCTGCCGAGCCCCCGCGCGCCCCGTGCTTCGGGACACGCGCCCGGTTCGGGACGGCATGGGTCGGTGGCAACAGCGGCGGCCAACGGCTACGCGGCGGGCGCTGGGCAAGGTCAGGTGTACCGGGAGGACGACCGCTTCCAGCGCCAGCCTGGCCCGACGCGTCGCGAACCGGTCGGCTATCAGCGCCAGCCGGCGCCTGGCCCAAGCCCCCGCGAGGCGGTCGGCTACCAGCGCCAGCCCGCGCCCGGCCCAAGCCCGCGCGAGGTGGTTGGCTATCAGCGCCAGCCCGCCCCCGGCCCGGCGAGCCACGATCCCCACGGTTACCCGTGGCAGGCCGGCCCTGGCCGGCCGGAGACCGCCGATTACCGCCGCGAGACCGGTCCGCTCGGACCCGGCCCGCTCGGACCCGCTCCTGCTGGGTTCCAGAACGGCAGCTCCCAGGACGCGGACGAGCTGTGGATCGCCGGACAGGTACTCACGCTTGCTGACGACCAGGCCGCGCAGATCGCCGAGGAGGCGGAACAGCAAGCCGTCGCGATACGCGAGGCCGCGCAGCGCGACGCGGACACGATAACCCTGCAAGCGACCCAGCGCGCCGACACGATAACCCTGCAGGCCACCCAGCGCGCCGACACGATTACCCAGCAGGCGACCAGCCAGGCAACCGCGATACGCGAGGCCGCCGAGCAGGAGGCCGCGGCCATGCGGGCCCGGCTCGAGTCGATGCTCAGCGAGCTGGGCCGGGCGACCGCGTATGTCACCGAGGGCCTGGCCGGTCCCCCGCTGGCGCCGCTCCCTCCGGCCCCTTCGGAAGCCAGGCCGTCGCTGGCCGCCCCGACGTCAGCCCCGCCGGCCACCCTGCCCAGGAGACCGGACAGCGAGCCGGGCACCGAGCCGGACGGGCCAGCGCTGCCCCGCAGGACGTCGGCGCTGCGGACCAGCCCGTCGGCGCCACCGAGCACCAGGCCGGCGCGGCCAGCCAGCAGGCCCGCCGGGCCGACGGCCCCGGG
>JASHPF010000178.1 GCA_030038295.1 Streptosporangiaceae bacterium | reverse complement strand
ACGTCCGCGCCGTTGCCGTCGGTCAGGGCGCGGATCTGCTCGACCGGATCGGCGGCCGCCGAGTTCACCGTGTCGGTCGCGCCAAACTGGCGGGCCCACTCCAGCTTGCGGTCGTCCACGTCCACGGCGATGATCTTCCGCGCGCCGGCCAGGGACGAGCCGAGGATGGCCGCATCACCGACGCCGCCGCAGCCGATCACCGCGACGGAGTCACCGCGGCTGACCCCGGCGGTGTTCAGCGCGGCACCGAGGCCAGCCATCACACCGCAGCCGAGCAGCCCGGCCACCTCGGGCTTGATCGCCGGATTGACCTTGGTGCACTGGCCGGCGGCGACCAGTGTCCTGGCCGCGAACGCGCCGATGCCCAGGGCCGGCGACAACGGCGTGCCGTCGGCCAGCGTCATTCGCTGCGTGGCGTTGTGCGTGGCGAAGCAGTACCAGGGCCGCCCGCGGAGGCAGGCGCGGCACTGACCGCACACTGCACGCCAGTTGAGGATCACGAAGTCGCCCGGCGCGACGCCGGTGACATCCGGGCCTACCGCCTCCACGACGCCGGCGGCCTCGTGCCCGAGCAGGTACGGGAAGTCGCTGCCGATGCCGCCCTCGCGGTAGTGCAGGTCGGTATGGCAGACCCCGCAGGCCTGTACCGACACGAGCGCCTCACCCGGACCCGGATCGGGCACCAGCACCGTGGTCATGCTGACCGGCGCGCCGACCTCCGTGGCGATGACGCCGGTAACCTCGTGTGCCATCCGCTGCTCCTTCGCTAGCCGGCCTCCGACCGGTCATCGTGGCCGCCGTGCGGCGATGATACGTTGCCCGCCCGGCGGCGGGCTCACGGTCGGCTGCCCGGCTTGCGCGCTCTCGGCACCAGGTCCGCTACGGCAGCCGGCCGGGCACGTACTGCCCGAGCCGTCGCGGCCGCGGCGGCTTAGGTGGCCGCGGCGGCCTGGGCGGTCGGGGCGGCCGCGGTAGCCGCGGCCCGGCCAGCCGCAGCGCGGCCATGCTGCCCAGCACCCGGATGGGCACGTTCTCCGGCGCGATGTCGTGCAGCGCGGGGCCGAGCGCGTCGGCCGTCTCGCAGATCCTGACCCGGTAGGCCGGCGGCCGCAGCCGCGGCGTCGTGAGAGCCGGCCTGCCACGCCCGAAGCCGATCGGCATGATCAGCGCGCCGAGCAGGAGCGCTGCCTGATTGCGCAGGCTCGGCCGGTACACGGGCGGCACCGCCGGACTCAGCAGTAGCTCTGCGACCACGCCGTACCGGCGCGGTACCAGGCGCACCTGAGCGACGTCCGACCAGGGCAGAAACACCTGGCGCAGCTGAGGACGCTTGTAGCGTCTCCGCGAGCCCAGCAGGATGCCCTGGCGGTCGGCCCAGAAGGCCAGCCGCCTCGTGGTCAGCAGCACGCCAGCGGCGATGCAGGTTGCGAGGAACAGCCCGCCGATCTCGGTGGCGTAGAGCCACAACGGCAGCCCGCCGCTGACGACGAAGCTGACCAGCGCGACGGCGGCGCTGAGAATGATGAACCAGGCGGGGAAGAGCCACAGATACCCGCTCGGATACCTGCTGGCTGGCCCTCTGACCAGGTATGCGAGACTGTCGTCCACGGTCCGCTCCCCGCGCGATTGTCAGCATGGATCATCGGGCTCGGGGGGTGCAGCTGGCAAGTCACAGTTTGACCGCGCGACTCGGCCGCGTCCGGGCGGACGACCGCGGCGACAAGGGCACCGCGTTCGGAGTGACGTTGCGGTCCGCACCTCCGGCTCGAGCCGCGCCGGTGCGCGCGCTCAGGGTACAAACGCACCCGCATCGCCGGGCAGCGGCCCGCCGCCATGGTGCGGGTGCTCGCGAAGCAGCGCGGTAGGGTCGAGAAGGCACTCCGCTCCCGGGCTCTGCCGGGCTGAGCATTACGGGGAGATTGGGATGGCGATCGCGGAGATCACCAGGGACGAAACCGCGGCGCGGGCGGGTCTGCTGCACGTGCGGTCCTATGACGTGGCGCTCGACCTGACCGGCGGTGACCAGACATTCCGGTCTGCGGCGGTGATCCGGTTCGACTGCGCCGAGACCGGGGCGGCGACCTACGTCGACCTCATCGCCGAGACGGTGCACGAGATCACCCTCAACGGCTCGGCGATCGACCCCGCGGCCGCGTGCGCCGACGGCCGGATCGCGCTGTCCGGACTCGCGGCCAGCAACGAACTTCGCGTCGTGGCCGACTGCCGCTACGGCGCCGGCGGCGTCGGCTTGCAGCGCTCGGTCGACTCCGCCGACGGCCGGGTGTACACGTTCACCCAGTTCGAGGCCGCGAACGCCCGGCGGGTGTTCGCAAACTTCGAGCAGCCCGACCTGAAGGCCGAGTTCACCTTCCATGTCACGGTGCCCGCGCACTGGACGGTCCTGTCGAACCAGCCGGCGCCGGAGCCGCAGCCTGCTGCGAACGGCTCCGCCGTCTGGCACTTTCCCGCAACGCCGCGGATCTCCACCTACCTCGCGGCGATCGCGGCCGGGGAGTACTACGTCGTCAAAGACTCGCACACCACGCCGGGCGGTCAGGTCATCCCGCTGGCCGTCGCGTGCCGCCAGTCGAGGGCGGATCACCTGGAAGCCGACGACGTCCTGCTCATCACGCGACAGGGGCTCGACTACTTCACCAGCTTGTTCGCGGGGCCGTACCCGTTCGCCAAGCTCGACCAGGTCTTCGTGCCGGACAACGTCGGTGCCATGGAGAACGTCGGCTGCATCATCACCAGCGAGTCGCTGCTGTTCCGGTCCAAGGTGACCGACACGATGTACGAGGTCCGCGCGGAAGTCATCCTGCATGAGATGGCTCACCAGTGGTTCGGCGACCTGGTCACCATGAAGTGGTGGGAGGACCTGTGGCTGAACGAGTCCTTCGCCGAGTGGGCCGGCTACATCGCCATGGCGGAGGCGACCCGGTTCACGGAGTCGTGGACCGCGTTCTGCGGCGGGCGCAAGATCTGGGGGTACACCCAGGACCAGCTGCCGTCCACGCACCCGATCGCCGCCCGGGTGCGGACGCTGCGCGAGGCCGAGGCGAACTTCGACGGGATCAGCTACGCCAAGGGCGCCGCGGTGCTCAAGCAGCTGGTTGCCTACGTGGGACGGGATAACTTCCTCGCGGGCGTGCGCGGCTACTTCGCCCGCCACGCATGGGGCAACGCCACGCTGGACGACCTGCTGGCCGCGCTGTCGGCCCACTCGAGCCGGAACCTGGCAGAGTGGTCGAAGGCGTGGCTGGAGACGGCTGGCCCGAACACGCTGCGCAGCGACTTCACGCTCGACGCCGCCGACCGCTTCGCCGAGTTCGCGGTGCTGCAGGAGGCGCCGGAAGAGCACCCGACGCTGCGCCCGCACCACATCGCGATCGGCCTGTACAACCTCGTCGACGACGGCGCGTCGCTGGTGCGGACGCACCGGGTCGAGGCGGACATCGCCGGCGTGCGCACCCCGGTGCCGGCGCTGGCCGGTCAGCCCCGGCCGGACCTCGTGCTGCTCAATGATGACGACCTTGGCTACGCCATCGTCCGGTTCGACCAGCGGTCGCTGGACACCCTCAAGACGTCGATGGGGGCGTTCGCCGACAGCCTCGCCCGCACGGTCTGCTGGAGCGCCGTGGCGGACATGGCAGCGCAGGCCGAGCTGTCGATCCCTGCCTTCGTCCAGATCGTGGCCGCCGGCATGGGCAGCGAGCGATCCGTCTCCGTCGTCCAGCAGGTGCTCAGCCACGTGGCCCGGCTGCTGACCATTAGCGCGGACCCGGCCCGGGTACGCCAGGGCAAGGACGTGCTGGCCAGCGGCGCGATCGAGCTGCTGCGCGCCGCCACGCCGGAGAGCGATCACCAGCTGGCGTGGGCTCAGCTGCTCGCCTGGACGGCCGTCACGCCCGACCAGCTGGACCTGCTGGCCGGGCTGCTGAACGGCAGCGAACAGGTGCCGGGCCTGGCGGTCGACACCGAGCTGCGCTGGGCGCTGCTGCGCCGGCTGGCGGCGACCGGCCGGGCCGGTGACGCGGAGATCGACGCCGAGCTCGCGACCGACCGGACCGACGCGGGTCGGCGCAACGCGCTGGTAGCGCGCGCGTCGATCCCCGACGCGGCACACAAAGCGGCCGCGTGGCAGCAGGTCGCGGAGTCCGTTGAACTCGGCCTCGAGGAGTCAGCCCTGGTGGCGCGCGCGTTCAACCAGGCCGAGCACGCGGACCTGCTCGCGCCGTACACGGAGCGCTACTTCCAGCAGCTGCCCGCCATCTGGGCGAACCGGGAGGACTTGCTGCGCGTGCTGCTCGGTCGTGACCTGTTCCCGTACACTGCCGCCGGACCGGAGCTGCTCACGCGGATCGACGAGTTCCTGGCGCAGCCGGACCTCGACCCGTCGCTGAGCCGGGCGCTCATTGAGGGCCGCGACGTCGTCGAGAAGGCGCTGCGATCTCGGGCGCTGCCCGACTAGCCCGGCTGTCGGCTGCAGTACGCCTGCCAGCGCGGTGCATCGGCGGCGGCCCGCGGCACCTGCGGGTGCCCCATGCCGCCAGCCGTGACCAACCGGGCTGGTCCGACGGAGAACGGACACGTGCATGCGGATCGCCGAGATCACCAGGGCCGAGACGGCCGAACGGGCGCGATTGCTCCACGTGCATTCGTACGAGGTGACACTCGACCTGACTCGCGGTGCCGATGTGTTCGGCTCCAGGTCCGTGATCAGGTTCGGCTGTGCGCAGCCCGGCGCCCACACGGCGACCTACGCCGACCTCGTCGCCGACACGGTGCACGAGGTCACCCTGAACGGCGAGCGACTCGACCCGGCTGCGGCCTGCGCCGACGGCAGGATCGCGCTCACCGGACTTGCCGAAGAGAACGAGCTGACGGTCGTCGCCGACTGCCGGTACGCACGCGACGGCACCGGCCTGCACCGTGCCGTCGACCCCGCCGACCAGAAGGTCTACGCGTACACGAAGTTCGAGCCCGCCTACGCCCGGACCGTGTACGCGAACTTCGAGCAGCCCGACCTCAAGGCCAGCTTCACGATCTCGGTCATCGCGCCCGCGGACTGGACCGTGCTGTCGAACGAGCCCGTGGCCGACACGGCACCGACCGGCGGCGGCGGCGCGACGGTGTGGCGGTTCTGGCCGACGCCACCGCTGCCCACGTACCTGTTCGCGGTGGTCGCGGGGGAATACCACGTGGTGCGCGGCACGCACACGACACCGCGCGGTCAGGTGATCCCGCTGGGCCTTGCCTGTCGCGCCTCACTGGCCGAGTACCTGGACGCCGCCGACATCCTCGACACCACGCGGCGGGGCCTCGACTACTACCCGGGGCTGTTCGAGACCGACTACCCGTTCGCCAAGTACGACCAGGTGTTCGTGCCCGAATACAGCGTCGGCGCGACCGAGAACGCCGGCTGCGTCGTGTTCTCCGACCGGCTGCTGTTCCGGTCCAGGGTGCCCGACAGCGGCTACGAGCTGCGGGCGACCGTGATCCTGCACGAGATGGCGCACATGTGGTTCGGCGACCTCGTGACCATGCGCTGGTGGGACGACCTGTGGCTGAACGAGTCGTTCGCCGAGTTCGCCGCCGCGGAGGCGGCGGCCGAGGCAACCCGATATACCGGCGCGTGGACGACCTTCGCCGGCGGCCGGAAAGCGTGGGGCTATGACCAGGACCGGCTGCCGTCCACCCACCCGGTCGCGGCCGAAGTCGCGACGCTGACCGAGGCGATCGCGAACTTCGACGGAATCAGCTACGCCAAGGGCGCCTCGGTGCTCCGGCAGCTCCTCGCCAGGATCGGCCGCGAGCGCTTCTTCGACGGCGTTCGCGCCTACTTCGCCGGTCACGCCTGGGCCAACGCCACCCTCGCCGACTGGCTGGCAGCACTGGAGGCCAGCTCGGGCACCAGCCTGACCGGGTGGGCAGAGGCCTGGCTGCAGACCTCCGGGCCGAGCACCCTGCGCGCCGATTTCACCGTGGACGACGCCGGCGCGCTAGCGGACTTCGCAGTGCTCCAGGCCGCGCCGGCCGCACACCCCACGCTGCGGCCGCACCGAATCGCGATCGGGCTGTACAACGCCGCCGACCACGGCGTCCTCACCCGCACCAGCCAGGTCGGCGCCGATGTCGAGGGCGCGCGCACGGAGATCCCGGCGCTCGCCGGGCAGCCGCGGCCCGACCTGATCCTGCTCAATGACGGGGACCTCACGTACGCGTTGCTGCGGTTCGACGAGCGGTCGCTGCGCACGCTGACGACCTCGATCGGCAGGCTCGCCGATCCGCTGGCTCGTGCGGTCTGCTGGACCTCGATCGCGGACATGGTGAGCCAGGCGGAGCTGCCGGTCCCCGAGTTCGTCACGATGGTGGCGGGCGCGCTGCCGACCGAGCCGTCCGCCGCCGCCGCGCAGAATCTGCTGGCAGCAACGCGGGACCTGCTGCGCACGCTGGCCGCCCCGGCGGTCGCCGAGTCTGCCGGTCGGCAGCTAGCCGCCGCCGCGGCGGCGCTGCTTGCGGCCGCCGAGCCAGGCAGCGATCTGCAGCTCGTCTGGGCCGAGGTTGTGAGCTGGACCGCCACTGCGCCCGACCAGCTCGATCTGGTCGCCGGCCTGGTTGACGGGAGCACCGCTCCGCCTGGCCTGGCCGTCGGCTCCGAGCTGCGATGGTCCCTGCTGGGTCGGCTGGCCGCGACCGGGCGAGCCGGAGACCGGGCCATCAGCGCCGAGCTGGCCCGCGATCGCACCGACGCCGGCACGAGGAACGCGGCCGCGTGCCGGGCCGCCATCGGCGACCCCGATCACAAGGCCGCCGCCTGGCGCGTACTGACCGACCCGGCCGGCATCGCCGTCGACCTGCTGCAGTCGGTGGCCGCGGCGTTCTACCAGCCGGCCCAGGCCGAGCTGCTGGCTCCGTACGCGGAACGCTACTTCGAGGTGCTGCCGGAGCTGTGGCAGCGCAGCGGCGGCCACCTCCGGGTTGCCCGGGGCAACGCGCTGTTCCCGGTCACGGCTGCGGGTCCCGCGCTCATCGAGCGGATCGACGCATTCCTCGCGGCGGAACGCCGTGATCCCGGCCTTGTTCGCGTCCTGATCGAGCAGCGCGACCAGGTGGAGCGGGCGGTGCGGTCCAGGGCCCTGTGACCGCTGGTCACGAGGTTCGAAGAGGGAACTGGGTGACTTGGGGTGAGTCATCCCGGTCCGGCCGCGGCCGCGTCGGCCGGTCTTTGTCGAAGTTCTGACCTGCGAGGAGTCCGTTGCGTTAACGTCTTGCAACAGTGAGTAGTCAGTGAAACTTAGATAACGCAGCGGTCACGGCCGACTGTGCCGCATGATGGGACCAGTGCACACCGGGCAGAGACGCCGCATCAGTCTCAGGAGTAACAGTCGGGATGACATCGGGATGGCCGGAGGACCGCCGCGATCTGCGCCGGCCCTCGGGTGAGAACGACGACACCGCAGCAGAGGCTCGCGCCCGAGGGCGCCTCGCCACCCAGACCGGTCCGCAGAATCCGGTCTCACACGACGCCAGCGGATTTGGGGCCGCGCATCCGAGCGGGCCGCTGCCGGTCGGGTCACTGCCCCATCCGAGCGGGCCGCTGCCCGTAGGGCCTATGCCGCCGTCGCGCGGTCGGTTCGGGCGGGGCCGGTCCCGCGACGACCAGGTCGAAGTCGCTCCGTCCGACGCTGACTACGACTGGTTTCGCTATCTCGGCGAGGCGGGCCCGGCACAGGGGGCCGCGCCGAGCGGTCGCGGCACGGCCGGCACCGCGCGCCCGGATCGCCAGGCGGACACGAACCCGCGCGCCGCGAGCCGGCCAGCCGTCACCGACCCGCTAGCGGGCACGGCCCGGCCAGCCGTCACCAACTGGCCGGCCGTCACCGATCGGCCAGCCGTCACAGACTGGCCAGTCACGACGAACCGGTCGGGCACCGACTGGCCGGGCAGCGACGGGCCAGCCGTCACGGGCCGGCATGTGACTCACCGGCGCGGCACGGACCCGTCGATCGCCGACTCGTCGATCACCGACCGGCCAGTCACGGGCCGGCATGTCACTCACCGGCGCGGCACGGACCCGTCGATCACGGACCCGTCCATCACGGACCCGTCGATCACCGACCCGTCAGTCACCGACCGGCCAGTCACGGGCCGGCATGTCACTCACCGCCGAGTTACCGACCCGTCGGTCACCGACCGGCCAGGTGCCGTGGGTTGGCCCGGCACGGCCCGGCCAGTCGCCGACCGGCCGGATGTCACGGGCCGGCAAGTGAGCGACCGGCGTATTAGCCATCGGCGCGGCGATGATCCGGGGCGAGCCGACGGTGCGCCGCGGCAGGCCGCCGGGCCCGGTGCGGCGACGGCGTTCATGCCCCCGACTCCCACCCGAGAGCGGCCAGGACCGGCTCAGCCCGAGCCCGCCTCGGGCCCGTGGCCGACTGAACGCGGCTGGTCGCCGAGTCGTCGGCCGGAGACCGCCCCGCGCGGCGCAGACGCGCTCACGAGGCCGGTCGGCGGCTCGTCGGCACGCCCCGCCGAGCGTCCCTTTGTCCGCCCGGACGAACGTCCAGCCGTGCGCGAGGCCGAGCGCTCATCCGGCCCAGCGGCGTGGCCGGTCGACAACCGGCCACGGCGACCCGGCCAGACCGGCCTAGGCCACCAGCGGCTGACAGCCGCGATCGACACCGGCCCCGAGACAGCCCGTTCCGCGCTCGAGCCCGGTCAGCAGAGCCTGCGCGGACGTCGCGGCGCGCGCCGGCAGCTGCCCGCCGCGTACGCCGATCCGATGGACGCGAGCGGCCCGATCCAGACGATCGCCAAAGACCCGGCGGTCGCCGCCGCGCCCGCGCTGACGAAGCGCGCCGCGCGGGCCAGGGCCAGGCGCCGGCACCGCACGCTGCTGCGGGTGATCGGCCTGGTGGTCGCCGTCGCGATCGTGCCTGCCACCGCTGCCGCGGTGCTGCGCAGCGGCCTGCTGCGCTCCGGCGGCCCGCAGCACACGATCTCTATCCCGGCGAAGATGCTCGGCTACACCGAGGAACCCGCGCTCGCGAAGGGGATGGACGCTCCGGCGCTGCGGGCGGACATCGTCAAGAAGGGCAACGGCGAGGCTAGCCACGTCGTCGACGGCGTCTACGAGGACAACGCCAGCACCGGAACCAAGTCCAGCCCGCTGATCATCCTGTTCATCGGGGGTAACCTGTCCGGCTCGGCCACCTCGTTCATTGCCAGTTTCACGGGCATGGTGCCGGGCGCGTTCGCGACCAGTGCCGGCAAGCTGGGCGGTCAGGCCGCCTGCGTGCCGGGGACCGCGGGGCGCCCCGCCGAGTGTGCCTGGGCGGACAATGACACCTTCGGGTTGTTCGCGTCGCCGACGCTGAGTGCTTCCGCGCTCGGTGCGGAACTGCGCGCCATGCGGCCGCTGGTGGAGCACCAGCACAAGGGCGGCTGAGGTCGGATTCCGGGCTCGTCGACACCGTCGTTGAGCGGTGCGGTTCGCTGGCGCTGGCGGTGGCGCTGCCCGGTCCGGAGAGTCAGCGTCGCCTAGTGAGGTACGGGCCCCGGCTGCCCGTGCCGGTGTGGGCTGGCGCTGTCCACGTCGTCTGGGCAGGGCCGACGTCGTCTGGGGGCGGCCGCGTTGTCTCGGGCCGCCGCGTTGTCTCGGGCCGCCTCGTTGACTCAGTCCGTCGGCGTCGAGTCGGCCGGATCGGCGGAGGTAGTGGCGGCGGAGGCGGGCCCTGGCGACGCAGGCTGTGGTTTCCGCAGCGACAGCCGGACGATCGCGATCGCCACGGCGCCCACGAGTGCGGCGAGTCCGAGAAGCTGAGCGCCTAGGAGCCGCGTGTCGATCGGAACCACGGACGCGACGTACGCCGCGCGCACCACCGACCGCGACCTGGCCTGTGGCTGCCCTGCAGATCCGCTGCTAGAACTCGGCATGACCGTGGGGAACAGGTCAGCAGGGTTCTCCGCGGACACCCCCGTCCCCGGCAGCGGCGGGAGCGATTGCAGCGGCACGATCGAATCTCCCGATGAGCTGCTCCCGGGGGTGTTCGGCGCCACGACGATGTCGGTTGCGTCCGCCGAGTAGGACGACGCGCCGGTCGCGCTCACGCGCGCCGTGAGCTCGATGTCGGTGTAGAGGGGGGCGCTGGAGGACACCGGAATGGACACGAGTAGCTCGTACGCATCGCCGAGCGGCAGGCTAGCGATCTTGCAGCTGGAGGCGCTTGCGGACGGGCAGATCGTGAAGCCGGGACTGCTGAGGTAGCTGGCCGCGCGAACGCTAGCACCGACGGTGACGGCGCTGGTTCCCGCGCTCAGGGCCCAGACCCAGACAACGAAGCTCGCGTTGTCGCCTGCCAGCACATCTCCGTTTGTCGGGTACGGCTGGACGAGGTCGCACAGCTGCGGAGTCGGCGCAGCGCTGCTCGATGAGGCGCTCGGCTCCGGCGTCGGGCTTGGCGTCGCGGTCGGGCTTGGGGTCGTGCTCGGGCTTGGCGTTGCGCTCGCGCTCGAGCTGGTCGTGCCCGATGGCGTTGGACTCGGGCTTGACGATGCCGTCGACTCGGAGGGGGACGGGGACGGACTGGCGCTTGCCGTCGGCGTAGCGCTCGCCGTCGGCGTGGCGCTGGCCGTCGGCGAACTGCTGTCCGTTGGCGTGGCGCTCGGCGAGGGCGAGTCAGTCGGCGATGAAGAGTCGCTCGGGCTCAAGGTCAGCGATCCACTCGCGGCTGACTCCGCGCGGAAGGCTGCAGTCAGAACGGTCGAGGTGGTCGGTGGCGAGCCGCAGGTGGCGCTGGCGCTAGCAACGGGCGCGTGCACGACGAAGGTGGCGACGAGCAGCACGGCGGCACCGAAGGACGCAAGAGCGATGGCCGCGCCTAGCGCGACTGGCTTGAGAAGCAGCGCCCTCACGTGCATCCTCGCTTCAGTTAGCCGGTCCGATCGGCTCTGAGCACCTCGTCACTGTTCGTCACACTACCCGTGGTTGGCTGAGCCGCTTTTGTGCGTCGCTTGTTCGCTACCAAAGCTTCATGATCGCTTAGCTTTCCGCCGGCCTGCTGGTCGCTCTGGGC
>JASHPF010000177.1 GCA_030038295.1 Streptosporangiaceae bacterium | reverse complement strand
GCGCGGCAGGTAGCCGAAGAGCACCCACACCAGCGCCGCGTCCACGACGCCGATCACGATGGCGCCAACCCCGTTGACGTAGCCGGCCGCCGGGGTGATGCCGACCAGGCCGCAGATCATGCCGTTCACGCCGCCGAGGAAGGTCGGCTTCTTCTCCTTCCCCAGGAACATGTCCATGAAGATCCACGTCATCATGGCGCACGCCGTGGCGAGGTTGGTGTTGACCACGGCGGCCGTCGCGTCCGCGCCGGCGAAGTACGGGTCGCCACCGTTGAAGCCGTTCCAGCCGAGCCACAGGATTCCGGCGCCGACGGCGATGAACAGCAGGTTGTTCGGGACGCCCTTCTCTCGGTCCTTGGCTAGCCGCGGGCCTACCATCGCGGCCGCGACGAAGCCGGACACTCCCGCGGCCAGGTGGATGACGTAGCCACCGGAGAAGTCGAGCGCGCCCTTCTGTGCCCAGAAACCGCCGCCCCACAGCAGGAACGCGTTCACCGCGTAGGCGAACGTGATCCACAGCGGAACGAAGATCACCCAGACCTTGAACTTGATCCGGCCGACCACGCTGCCGATGAACAGGATGGGCGTGATCGCGGCGAAAACGAACTGGAAGTAGGCGAGTGATCCTTCAGGGAACCTGAAGTTGGGCATCAACCCCTTGAGCAGCGGAATGAGCGCCGGCGCCTGCTCGCCCGCCACGCCAAGGATGGATGACGGTCTGCCGACATAGCTGGAGATCCAGGAGTCGCCGAAGCCCATCTTGAAGGCCCACAACACCCAGACGATCAGCGTCATGCAGAAGGCGCTGAACACCATCAGCATGGTGTTGACGGCCCACTTCCGCTGCACGATGCCGCCGTACAGCACTGCCAGCGCGGGGATGCTCATCAGACCGACGAGCGTTGCAGCTGTCATCTGCCAGGCGTTGTCACCTGAACTAAGCCAGCTCGCGTAGGGATCCACTCTCTCCGCCTCCAGAGGCTGAAGCGAAGGGCTGCCGGGTAGCCAGGCGTCGGCGACCAGCACGGTCCCAGCCGACCGCTTCGGTTGTCGGGTACGGTTTATGTGTCCCATGCGCTCGTTTCGGTCAGGTTTCCTGACCGTTACGCCGGCCGCACAAAGGCGCCCGTGATCCACGTGGCGTGTTAAACCTTTGTTGCCTGGGCCGCCACGTTTGTTTTCCGGGCCGCCGGCCGCGGGCAGCTGCCGTGCTGAGGCGGCTCAGCCGCGGCGCGCGCCGTCGCTTTCGTCACGCCGGTCGACGGCCAGCCGGCACCACGTCACTCGGCCGCCCGTCGTCGCAAGTGTCCCCCAGGTCTCGGCTAGCGCGTCCACCAGCAGCAGGCCGTAACCGTGCTCGGCGCCCGCCGCGGTCGGGCCCTTGGTGGTCAGCAGCCGCGGCTCGGAGGGTCCGCCATCGTCACGGACCTGGATCAGCACGCTCGACGGCCCGGCGCAGAGCACGACGGTGACCGTGGCTCCCGGTCGCCGCGACTGGCTGTGCAGCACCGAGTTGGTCACCAGTTCGCTGACGAGCAGCATCGCGGTGTCAGCCGCGGGATGACCGTCACCGAGCAGTTCCTGTGCCAGCCGCCGTGCGATCGTGGCCGACTCCGGCGCGCCAGGCAGGACCCGGATGACCGGCGGCGGCAGCGACGCAGCGGGCCGCCCCGGCAGGCCCGATGCGCGCGCCGTCGGCCGACTGGACCCGTTGGCGCCGCCGCCGGTCATCGGGGATCCCCAGGCCCGGACGTCGGTCGCGGGTGACGTATCGGTCGCGGGTGGGACGTCATGTGCGTGCAGCTCCGATTGGACGCAGCCCGGATCTGGCCGGTGCCAGGACAATGGCGAGGATCTCGCTGCTGAACATAGCCAGCTGACCATTACCGCGCCGTTGCCCAGGTGTGACTCATCCGGGCCAGCGCCGCTGGTCGGAGCGCTCCCAGCAGCGCGCGTGCCCGCGCCCTGAAATCCTTGACACCATTCCGAGGGACCAGGTACGTACATAACGTGTCGCAACCCGAGATATCAACCGGGCTGCGCGTCATTGCACCCGCGCGAGAGGTGCGCCGTCGATGGAGTTCCGCATCCTCGGTCCGCTCTACGCCGACGCGGGCACCGGTCACGGCCCAGCGCTGATCCGCCAGCCACTCCTTCAGTCGGCGCTCGCGGTGCTGCTGCTTCGCGCCAACCGGCCGTGCCCGCGGGGCCTGCTCGTCGAGGCGCTCTGGGCCGGCGAGCCGCCCGGTTCGCCGGACGCCGCCCTGCGCGTGTGCATCAGCCGACTGCGCCGCTGCCTCGGCGACTGCGCGTCGCGACTCGAGAGCATCGGCCCGCCCGGCGGCCGCGCGCCAGGTCACCGGCAGCAGCGTGGCTACATGATGACGGTACGGCCGGGTGAGCTCGACGTGGACGAGTTCACCGACCTGGTTGCGCAGGGACAGGCCGAGCTGGATACGGGCGGCGCGGCCGCGGCCGCGACGTCACTGGTGCACGCCCTCGCGCTCTGGGGTGACCCGCCGCTGCCCGACCTGCCCGAAAGCGAGGTAATCGCGGCCGACATCGAGCGGCTCACCAACCTGCGGCAGACCGCGACCGATGCCCTCATCGAAGCCCGGCTCGCCGCGGGCGAGACCGAGCAGGTACTCGGCCAGTTGCGCGCCTTAGTCGCGTCCAGCCCGGCCCGCGAGCGAACGTATTCCCAGCTCATGCGTGCCTACCATGCGCTGGGCATGCGTAAGGAGGCGCTCGAGGTCTATCAGCTCGCCCGCCGGGCGATACGCGAGCAGCAGGGCGCCGAGCCGGGCCAGGCACTGGCCGCCCTGCACAAGCGGATCCTCGCGGAGGAGATGGCGTCGGAAAGCGCGGCACACCTGAGCGCGATCTCACTTGCCGGCCCCATGATGCTCGGCTGGCAGGCGCCACCGCCGCCAGGCGACTTCGTCGGCAGGGACGCCGAGATCGCAGCCATCATGGACCGCCTATCCGGGCCGCCCGTCCCCGTCACCGTCATCACGGGCGGGCCCGGAACGGGCAAGAGCGCGACCGCGGCGGCAGCCGCCCTCCGACTGCGGCAGTGTTTCACCGACGGCCAGCTCTACGCCGAGCTCGGCGGCGTCGAGCACCCCAGGGATCCGCAGGACGCCCTTGCCGACATGCTGCGCGCCATGGGGATCCCCGCGCGCAGCGTTCCGCAGCCAGGACCCGCGCGAGCCGCCATGTACCGGTCGCTGCTGGCGGGCCGCAAAGTTCTGGTTATCGGCGACGACGCGGCCACCGCCGGGCAGGTCCGGCTCCTCCTGCCCGCCGCGAGCGGCGCAGCAGTGCTGGTCACCAGCCGCGGCCGGCTGAGCGGTCTGGCCGGGGCCGCGACGGTGGAGCTCGGCGGACTGCCCGATGAGGACGCGCTCTCCCTGCTGTCACGCGCCGCCGGGGCAGCCCGTGTCGCGGCCGAGCCAGTGGGAGCAAGAGGCATCGTGGCGGCGTGCGGCGGGCTGCCGCTCGCGCTTCGGCTCGCCGCTACGACGCTCGCAGCACGGCCGGGATTGACGCTCGCCTGGCTGGCCAGAGAACTCTCGGGATCGCGTGTTCTTGACGTGCTCACGGCCGAGGACACGTCGGTCCGGTCGACAATCGGAGCCAGCTATCGCGCGGTTCCCGCCGCCGCTCGCGCCGCCGTGTCCGTCGCGGCCGCCGTCATGCCCGGTGATATTCCCGGCTGGGCACTGGCCGAGCTGGCTCATGGCGACGCCGCGATCGGCGATCGCCTCGCCGCCGTCGGGCTGCTGGCGCCGGTCCAGACCGAGTCGGAGTCCGGCGGCCACCGGTACCGCATGCACAGGTTGACTCGGGCCTTCGTCCGGGAGCATGCACCGGTCGAGCGCGACACCGCCGCGGTGATGCGACTCCGTGCCGGGTGGCTCCGCCGCTGCGGGCAGGCAGTCGCGACGGCAGAGGCCGTGCCGTTCCTTCCCGTGCAGGCGTCGAAGCCGCGGCCGGGCGCGGCGGCGCCGGACGCGGATGACGGCTGGCTGACACCCGACTGGCTGGATCGTGAGCACGCGAACCTGCTGGCGGCTGCGGATCAGGCGAGTGCGGCCGGAGCGCACGCCGACGCCATTGCGCTCGCCGGCCCGATCGCCGCACGGCAGTGGATGCGAGGCGGTTACGTCGACGCGATCGAGTCGTGGCGAGTCATCGCCGACCGCGCCTCGGCCGCCGACAGGCTCATCGCGGCGAAGGCCCAGCATTACCTTGCGGCTCTCATGGCGGGCAGCCATGAGCAGGCGGCCGACGCTTCGGCGCTGCTAGCCGCCTGCGTGCCAGTACTCGAACAAGCGGCGGATCTCGAGACCGCGGCTTATGGCTGGTGCCTGCTCGGTCGGTACGCCAGCGCCGGCCATCGGCACGCGGCCGCAATCAAGATGGCCCGCCGCGCGTGGCGCCACGGCCGCGACGGGCCGCGCGGCACGCTGGTCCGCTGCTGCGCTCGGACGCTGCTCGGCCTCACGCTGGCCCGGATGGGCATGTTTGACGAGGCGAGCCGGCATTGCCTGCAGGCGCGCAGCGATGCGCGGATGCTCAACCAGCCGGTCTACGAGGTGCATGCCGTTCAGGCGCTGGCTCAGGTGCTCATTCTGCGCGGTGACTATCGGCAAGCGGTCGGCGTATGCGCGGAAGGAATCACGCTAGCCCGTGAGTACGGCGGCGTGGTCGACGAGGCTCGGCTGGAGCTCATCGCCGCCCGGGCCCGGCAGTGTAACCGTGACTACGCAACGGCGGCGGCCAGCCTGCTCGCGGCGGCCGACGTGTTCCGGGACGCTCGCCTGGTCCTGGACGAAGTCACGGCGCGTAGCCTGGCGGCGGCCTGTTATCGGTCGGCCCGGAGCCAGGCGATGGCCGACGGGGAAGTCGCTCGCGTCAGCCAGCTGCTTGCCCACGGTCGGGCCGCGGACGCTGACTGGGTTGCCGCCGCGGCCGAGCGAGCGTGCAGGCTATTGACGGAAGGGGAGCCAGCGCCGGAGGCTGCGCGGCGCGTCAGATCAGGTTGAGCAGTCCCTCCAGCACGCGCTGCAGGATCTCCGGATCGTCCATGCAGCGGATCCGCTGCATGGGCACGCAGCTGTTGACCGGCCGCGTCGGCAGTTGGTCGACGGCGGGCTCACACACTTCGGCCGCCGCAACTCCGTCGGCGTTCTCGGCCGTCACGTTAGTCCCGCGGCCCGGCAGCTGCTCGCTCGAAGGTATGTCCACGCGCGGGACTGTAACCAGTGGCCGATGACCAGGACGTTGCCGAGGTGTTACCCGGCCGACCCACGGTCATTCCCATCGCCAATGGAAGCCAACAACGGTCTTCTCCACGGACCGCACATATCGATGTGCCGAGTGTTGGATGTCCAGCGTGACTGGCTCTTGCTCGAGAATCGTGCCCTTGGAGCCATCCCAATGCGCCCACCACAGCTGGGCAGGCAGCCTATCTGCGTGGAACTCAATCCGCATGTCGAGGTTGTCAAGCTGACGCATGACCGCGCGACGGTACTCGCGCTCGGCAGGATCGAGCGGATCGCCCGCGTATCGGTACGACAGCCAGTACTCAAGCGTGAGAGTCTCCCCCAACCCGAGGGCGCGCGACAGCAGAATCTCCGTGGCGAAATACGACTCGCTGATCGCGCGTAGCTCGCCCGTCAATTCCTTGCAACCCTGGCCGACCTCGATCGTCAGTACGTTCGTGTCGCAGACGACGGGCACCCTGTCCAGGTCGGGCGCGATGGCTTCGATGACGTGCATAGTTCGGCACCGGTCGATCCGATTATCTGAGCCCACCGATACGTGATCATGCAGCGAGACCGTCTGGTGCTGACGTGGGCCGAGCGCCGCCTCCACGCCTTCCTCAGTGCTAAGCGGAACTCCTCCCGTGCCTGACATCACACCGATCCGCGAAGAGCCGCTCAGGAGACGCTGCAGGCGACCGGCCTCGTCATCAGAGAAGCCAAAGGCCTTCACGAACAACCGCAGCGTGTCCGAGCTGAGCTGAGAGCCGCTAAGAGCACCAGATACCAGGTCCCGAAGCTGGTACGGCATCAGTTGATCGCTGCCAGGACCGCCAAGTACTGAGCGGCCCGCGAGAACCTCAGCGATCGCCAGTTGATTGATGAAGTCGCCCCGAGGTTTACCCTGGGGTGCAGCGACATGGCACTGCCAAGTATCGCGGTAGGTGCCAGGCTTCAAGAGCAACTGCCGTAAGTACTCAGCCGCCGCACGCTGGGCCCTTAACCGCGCCGCATCGCTCATGCGCGTGCTCTCCGTTCTGGCCGGAGTCTGGCACTAGCTATGGTAAGCGCGGCAGGGATGCTTAGGTGCGATAGATCGCACATAAGCTAATAAATACTCTCGCGCTTGACCTGCTACTTCGGTGCTTCGGTCGCCCACTCCCAGTAGAACCCCGCGACCGTCTTCTCCAGCGAACGCAAATAGCGATGCACCGAGTACTGGCTGTCCAACGTGACGGATTCGCGTTCCAGAATGCGGCCGTCAATCCCGTCCCAGTGGGCCCACCAGATCCGAGCGGGCAGCCGGTCCGGATGAAACTCCACTCGCATGTCAAGGTTATGGAGCTGCCGTAGTACGGCGCGCCTGTACTCGTTCTGCGTGGACTCGGATGGATTGAGCGGCCACCGATATGTCAGCCAGTACTCCAACGTCAGAGTCTCGCCAAGGTTGAGCGTGCGGGCCAGAAGGATCTCGACGGCAAAAACGTCTGCGCTGATGCGGCGCACTTCGCCGGCCAGTTCCTTGCAACCCTGACCTACCTCCACCGTGAGCACGCTGGTATCGCAAAGAAACTGGATTCGATCTACGCCCTGCGCGATCGCCTCGATCACCTGCATGGTCCGCGCCCGGTCGATCCGACCGTCTGCACCAACCGAGATGTGGTCATGCAAGGACAGGGTCTGATGCCGTCTAGGCCCGAACGCCGCGTCCACATCTTGCTCGGCATCGAGCGGGAACGCGCGCGTGCCGGTCATGACGCCGATCGTTGCCGACCCGTTCCACAGCCGCCAGAGTCGGCCCGCCTCATGCTCTGAGAACCCGAAGGCGTCAATGAACAGCGCAAGAGCTGGTCGACTCAGTAGCCGTCCGGTAAGTGCGCGCGACACTGTGTCTTTCAGCTGATGCGGCGTGACCGCGCTGTCGCCGACAGTCCTGGGTGCAGACCGCAGGTGTCGTGCCAGCACTTCTGCAACTGCTAGCTGGTTTATGGTCCCCTGACGCTCCCGGGTTGCATACGGTTCCCATGCCTCGCGATAGCTTCCTGGTTTCAGCAGCAATTCTCGGAGGTAATCCGAAGCCGCGCGACGGCCATCGGGCCGCAGGGCGTTGCTACGTGGCATGAGACCGTCCCGGCTTGGCTAGCACTGCGCGCAATAGCCTACCGAGCATCAGGACGTATGCGACACGGCAAGATCACACTTTCGGCCGGACTCAGCAAGCGGCAAAACGAGGTGATCTCACCTACGCAGCCTTTGACGACGCGCCCTGAGGAGCGCCGCTGCACTATCTCCCTAGATGTCAGGGGTCCGTGACGGTCACCGCCGGAGCTGGCGACCCGCTGGACGAGCCGTCTGCCACAGCAACGGCCCCTGAGCTACCGGAGCTGACCGCAACTACGGCGACGCTCATTCCGCTCGCGAGCACAGCCGAGCTCGCCAGCGCCACGATTACACGTGTCCGGATGTTCTTCATGATCGCGAACCCTCCCGGCGCACCCCCCGCGCAAGAGCCGGGAAATCACGCTCTGTTACGT
>JASHPF010000176.1 GCA_030038295.1 Streptosporangiaceae bacterium | reverse complement strand
CGGCAAGAACATCGCGATCATCGGGTACGGCGGCGCCACCGAGCTCGTCAACGACGTCAAGGCGGGAACCGTCTACGCCACCCTCGGCCTGTACCCGGTGTCGGAGTCGGTGCTCGGCATCCAGTACCTGTACGACGCGGTGAAGGGCCAGTCGATCCCGTCCGTCGTCGACATCATCAACTCAACCACCCGGCCCGCGATCATCAACGCGGCGTTCCTGAGCGCGCACCCGAGCTTCGTGCCTGACTGGGACCTGGAGGGCAATCCAGGGTGAGTGAAACGGCCGGACACGTCCGGCTCGTCTCGATAGGCAAGCGGTACTCCGGCACCAAGGCGCTTGACGATGTCAGCGTCGAGGTTGCCGGAGGTACCGTGCACGCGCTTGTCGGGGCGAACGGCGCCGGGAAGTCGACGCTCGGCAAGATCATCGGCGGGGTGATCCGTCCCGACGAGGGACAGCTGTTCGTCGACGACCGGCAGGTCCGCTACACCAGTCCGCGCGAGGCGCGCGCCGACGGGATCTCGACGATCTCGCAGGAGCTTTCGCCGATGCCGCACATGACCGTGATCGAGAACGTCTTCTTCGGCATCGAGCCGCGTCGCTCCGGGTTGGTCCAGCGGCGCCAGCTGCACGCGCAGTACGACGAGCTCGTGTCGCAGTGGGGCTTCGAGCTCGACGGACACGCCAAGGTCGGCGCCCTGCGCACCGCAGACAAGCAGAAGGTTGAGATCCTGCGCGCGGTCGCGTGCGATGCGCGCGTGATCGTGATGGACGAGCCGACCTCGTCGCTCACCAGCGTCGAGACCAAGACGCTCCACCGGATGATCCGCTCCTTGCGCGAAAGCGGCAGGACGATCGTCTACGTCAGCCACTTCCTCGACGAGGTCCTCGACCTCGCCGACACGGTGACGGTGCTGCGCAGCGGGCGCCTGGTGCGGACGGCGCCGGCTGCGGAGGAAACCGAGGAAAGCCTCGTCGCCGGCATGTTCGGCGCCGCGGCGGAGGCGGAGCACTTCGAAAAACAGGAAGGCTCGACGGCACCGCTGGTGCTCGAGGTGTCCGGCTTGCGCCGTACCGGCGTGCTGAGGGACATCTCGCTGCAGATCCGGGCCGGTGAGATCGTTGGCCTCGCCGGCCTCGTGGGCAGCGGCCGCTCCGAGCTTGCCCGGGCGATCGCGGGCGCCGACCCGATCGATGGCGGCACGATCGCCGTCGACGGCAAGGTGCGGCGCATCCGCTCGCCCGCGGACGCGATGGCGGCCGGGATGGCGTTCCTGCCCGAGAGCCGCAAGGACGACGGCTTGTTCGTGGAGCTGACCCTCGCGGCGAATACGACATTCGCGGACTTGCACGCCGTCGCCTCGCGATTCGGGATATTGCACCGCGCCCTCGAGCGAGCGCGGACGAGCTCGCTGCTGCACTCGCTGTCGGTCGAGCCGCCGGTCCCGTCAGCGAAAGTGGCGAACCTGTCCGGCGGCAACCAGCAGAAGGTGCTGTTCGCCCGCTGGCTGTTCCGCACCCCGCGGCTGCTGATCCTCGACGAGCCGACGCGCGGCGTCGACGTCGCGGCGCGCGCGGCGATTCACCGTCTGATCAACAACCTGGCCGCCGAGGGTACCGCCGTGCTGCTGATCTCGTCGGAGATCGAGGAGGTGCTCGGGCTCGCTCATCGCGTGCTCGTGATGCGCCGCGGCTCGATCACTCGCGAGTTCGGCGCCGACCCGCCGTTGGAGGCCGTGATGGAGGCCGCGTTCGGCCTCGGAGGGAGCACGACCGGATGACCGTGCAGCCGTCCGACCCCGTGGCCGGGGACCCCATCGTCACCGGGGAGCCCGTTGGTGCGGGTACGCTCATCGGTCCGCGGGTACGCTCGCCGCGCAGGATCAGAGCCGAGCACGTCCGCGACTATGGCATCGTCGCGTTCGCGGTCGCGCTCTTCTGCTTCTTCTGGGTCGCTTCGCCCGTCTTCTTCACCACGCAGAACCTGCTCAACCTCGTCTTCCAGAACGCGACGATCGGCATCGCCGCCTGCGCCGTGACGCTCACGATCATCGCCGGAAACTTTGACCTCTCGCTCGGGTCGATCTTCGTGCTGAGCGAGGTGCTGGGCGCCTACGCCGCCGTCCATTACGGGGTGTGGTGGTGTTTCCCAGTCACGATCTTCTCCGGCGCGGCGATGGGGCTCATCAACGGGCTCCTGGTCACGAAGCTGCACGTGAACGCCTTCCTCGCGACACTCGCGACCGCCCTCACGTTCGGGGGCATCGCCGTCGGCGTGACCGACGGCGGCCTGCTCATCACGCCGACTAGCAGCGTGTTCACCTTCATTGGCCAGCATCGGATCATCGGGATCCAGTACCCCGTCATCATCTTCGCCGTCGTCGCGATCGTCCTGCAGCTCGTGCTGGCCTATACGGTCTTCGGCCGTCACCTCTATGGCGTCGGTGACAACCGCAACGCGGCACGCCTGTCGGGCCTCAAGATCGACCGGACGGTGATTATTACCTTCGTGGTCACCGGAGCCGCCTGCGGCCTCTCCGGCCTGATCGATTCGTCGACGACCGGGTCGGGTTCGAGCGACATGAGCGGTCTCGGCGGCGACCTGGCGCTGCTCGCGATCGCGGGCGTGGCGCTCGGCGGCAGCAGCATCTTCGGCGGCGTCGGCTCGGTGTGGCGCACCGTCCTCGGTGTGCTGATTCTGGGCACGATCACGAATGGCTTCGACTTGCTCGCCGTCCCGGACTTCTGGCAGGACATCGTCCGCGGGGCGCTGATAATCTTCGCGGTCGCGATCGGCACGTTCATCGAACGAAGATGAAGCGGCGGCGCGCCGCCGGAGGGGACGCGCCGCCTGCGACCGAGGACCAGCACCTTCACCGGTGTCGAGGTTGTACTGCGGCGCGTGCCGGGTCGGTGCGGCGGCTCGCTAGGGGCGGGCTAGCGCGGGGTCGGCCGGCCCACGGACCGGCCACGCATCGGCCGATCCACCGATCGGCCGGCCCACCCAGGCCGCGGTTGGCGATCGCGATGGGATGATGTCCGGTCTCACGCTCCGTTCGCACGATCGACGCGGTCAGCACGCGGCGAAGCAATCCGGAGGCCTCATGGCTCGGCTTATCCCGCGCCCGGTGCAGCAGGCCCGCACCGGGGGCGTGCTTGATGTCTCGCGGCTCGGGCCGGTGGTGGCCACGGGCGCTGAGCTCGCATCCCTGGTAGGTGTCGCCGCCGACATGCTGGCGCGCTACGGCGCGCCAGCCGCTGAGGCCGAAGACCCGTCGGCTCTGCCCCGCGTCGAGCTCCGGCTTGATCTGCCGCCGGCTGCTCCGCCAGCCACCCCGCCTGGCGCCCAGACGGCCGCTTCGCCTGGCGCCCCGCCGGTCGTGACCCAGCCAGGCGACAGCCAGGACGAGGCGTATCGCCTTCAGGTTGAGCAGGCCGGCATCCGGTGCACGGGGCGCACGCCGGCGGGCGTCTTGCGGGCGGTGAGCACACTCGCCCAGCTCGTGGCCGAGACTGGCGAGCTGCCGTGTCAGGTGATCGAGGACAACCCGCGCGTTGGCTGGCGCGGGCTCATGGTGGACGTCGCGCGGTCGTTCCGGACGCCCGCCGAGCTTAGGGAGGTCGTCGATCTCTGCGTCCTGTACAAGCTCAACAGGCTGCACCTGCACCTGACCGACGACGAGGCATGGCGGCTCGCGATCCCGGGCCTGCCCGAGCTGACGGACGCACCGGTGTCGTCGGGCGGGACTGGCTATTACACCGTGACCGAATTCGGTGACCTGCAAGACTACGCCGCCGAGCGACACGTCATCGTGGTGCCGGAGATCGATCTGCCCGGCCACTGCGGTGCGCTGGTGCGGGCCATCCCGTCGCTCGCCCGTCTGCCGCGCCCGGCCTGGCTGGCGGCGGACGCTGCGTATGCCGGGCCGATCGACCTCGCCGACGACGCGACGCGCGCGCTGGTCGGTCAGATTGTCGGTCAGGTCGCCCGCCAGACCCGCGGGCCGTACATCCACATCGGCGCCGACGAGGCGTATGGAGCGGACGACCAGGCCTTCGCCACCGCGGTCCGGTTCCTGCGGGCGAGGGTGCGCGAGGCGGGGAAGGAACCCGTCGCCTGGCAGGAAGCGGCGCGAGCGGGTGTCGATGAGCGCGACATCCTGCAGCACTGGATCAGCCTGGCGATGACAGGACTGTCCGCCACCGAGTCGCCGACACTGCGGCGTCACTTCGAATCGGCGGACGCCGACGTGCGGGCGGCGGTCGCGGGCGGTGCCCGGCTGCTGCTGTCGCCTCAGTCGCACGCCTACCTGGACCGGCCCTATGACCCCGCGATCGCTCCTGCGGATCAGCGCGACGTGGCGCGCCGGCTTGGCTTCCCGCACTATCCGCCGCACACGGTCGCCGCGGCCGCTGCCTGGGATCCGGACAGTGCCGGACTGCCCGGCGCACACATTGCCGGGGTGGAGGCGACGCTCTTCGGGGAGACCATCACCAGCTTCGCCGACCTGACAACGATGCTGCTGCCGCGCTTGCCGGCCATCGCGGAGAGCGCGTGGACGGGGCGGCCCGCGCCGTGGACCGAGATGCGGCAGAGCCTGGCGAGCCACGCGCCGCTGTGGCGCCGGCGTGACTGGGCGTTCTTTGCCTCGACCGAGGTCGACTGGGCCTAGGGTGCGCCCTCGCGGGATCCCCGTCCCCGACCCGGGCTGATCCTGGCGGCCCGCGGCCGCCGGCCGCCGCCTCTTGCGGGCCTTCCCGTAGTTAGGTAACTTTCCTAACTACGCGTTGCCGGTCGGGAACCGTCACCAGCGTCGGAGCCGCTTTGATGAAATCCGTTACCCGTATCTGGATCCTGGCCGGAGTCATCGCGCTCGGCCTGGTAGGCCTGGTGGCGACCAGCACGCCGAGCGGCGCCGCATCCGCCCGCCAGGCACATGCCGCCGCGGGGGCCAAGCAGCCGACGGTGGTCGAGGTGTACGCGACGTACTACGGCTGGTTCGACAACACCCCGCCGGGATGCGCCACCGCCTACTCGGGCTGCGCGGGGGGCAACGGCACTTACCAGCACCCGATCACGTTCGCGAGCGACCGGCACGAGTTCCCGGTCGGAACGATCTTGTACTACCCCACCATCGAGAAGTACGTCCGGATGGGCGATGACTGCCAGGAATGCGACCAGGACTGGTCGGGGAACGGGCCCGATGGTGGGCCGCGGCTCCACCACGTCGACCTCTGGATCGGCGGCAAGGGCGGCAACGAGTTCGACGTCATCAACTGTGAGGACGCGCTGACGCAAGGCATGCCCAACGGAGCGCCGTTGCTGACGCCCTTCATCGTCAGCCCGCCATCGGACCTCCCCGTGAGCACCGAGCCGCTGTTCAGCTCGGCCACGAATCACTGCTTCGGCGGGGCTACGACCGCCGCGACGTATGGGCAGTACAAGAACGCCAAGTCTGGCCAGTGCCTCGAGGACCCCAGCTACGGCGCCCGGCCCGGCACCCGAGCCGAGCTCGCGCCGTGCAACACCAGCCCAGCCGAGACCATCGCGTTCGACGGCGCGTTCTTCGTCGTCCACAACCTCTGCCTGCAAACCCAGAGTGGTAAGCCCGGCGCCGCCATCACATTCGCCACGTGCAACGGGAATGACCGGCAGCAGTGGGAGATCAACAGCAACGGCACCATCGCCTGGATCCAGTACGCCCGGTGCATCGCCGAGAAGTCAGGAAAGGTCGAGCTGTCCAGCTGTACCGGCGCGGCGGCCGATCGCTGGGCCTTCAGCTCTGGTGGCGGCTAGCCTTCGCCAGGATTAGCGCCTCCAGGTCGCGCAGGTCGGCGTCGAACTCGGCGTCCCAGTCCGGCGCCTGGTCGAGCCACGGTGCCAGCCTGGCGTGCCCGGGTAGCCTGCCCTCGGGAAGCTGGCCGCGCGAGCCTCGCGGATTCTGCGTCCTCGCGCCGAAGCGGCCGCCCGATTCCGACGCGCTGTACCCGAGGAAGAACGTGCTGAGCAGCCGCTCGATCCGCGGTACATCGGCGTCCGGCACGCCGGCGTCCAGCAGGGCCTGATAGAGCGCGTCGGTGACGCGGACCGCGTCGAGTACGACGGACGGCCTGGACAGCATGAGGCTGACCACCCACGGGCGTTGCTTGGCGAGGCTGCGCGCGGCGGTTGCCAGGCTGCGCATGCGCTCTCGCCAGTCCGCCGCGGCGGCCAAGTCGGGGACGTACTCGTTGACGATGCGGCCATACATGGCGTCGAGCAGCGCGGTCTTGCTGCCGACATACGGATAGAGCGCCATCGGCGTCACCCCGACCCGATCGGCAACGCTCCGCATCGAGACGGCCTCGAGGCCGCGCTCGTCCGCGATGGCGATCGCGGCAGCCAGAATTTCGTCCTTGCGCTCGGCCATGTATACACTGTAGAATCTATACAGTGTAGATCACTAATGGATCGTCGGGCCGGCCCGAGGCGAGGTGCTCAGGGTGCTTACCAAGACCGGATGGCCGGAAGGGGCCATGGCGGGAGCGACCGGGCGCCTGGGAACGGCGGCCGTGCTCGCCGCCGAGGGCCTGGTGAAGCGCTACGGCGCGAAGAACGCGCTGGACGGATTCGAGCTCGCCGTCAGGCCGGGTGAGATAGCGGGCCTGGTGGGCCACAACGGAGCCGGCAAGACCACCTTCGTGGAGATCGTGACCGGCCTCGTCAGGCCCGATGCGGGCCGCGTCTTCGTCGACGGCATTGACGTGCTGAAGAACTCGAGGCAGGCGAGGCGCCTCATGGGCGTCGCACCGCAGGAGCAGGCGCTCTACGTCAGCGCGACGGTGCGCGACAACCTGCGGCTGTTCGGCGCGCTCGCGGGCCTGCGCGGGCCGGCGCTGCGGGCCTCGATTGATCACGTGGCTGCCGAATTGCGACTGACCGAGGTGGTCGACAAGCGGATCGGGCTGCTGTCTGGAGGGCAGCGGCGCCGGACTCAAGCGGCAACGGCCCTGATCGGCACGCCACGGCTGCTCCTGCTCGACGAGCCCACGGCCGGCGCCGATCCAGAGACTCGCGCGGCGCTGCTGGCAGCGGTCCGGGCCCGCGCGGCTGCGGGCGTGGCCGTCCTGTACGCCACCCACTACCTGCCCGAGCTCGCTGACCTCGGCGCGACTCTGGTGGTCGTCCGGGAGGGCAAGGTGATCGCGCGGGGGACGCAGGACGCCCTCATGGCCGGTTTGCCCGGCGAGTTGCGACTGCGCTTTGCGAGCCAGCGGGCCGGCGCGTGGGATCTGCAGCCAGCCGAGGCGGCAGAGTCGCTGCCGGCGGAGCTGGCACGGCGGGCCAGGGGCGTCGATGGCGAGGTGCGGATCGCCAGCGCGGATCCGCCTGCGGACCTAGCCGCGGTGCTGGCGGCGGGCTGCGCGCCAACGTCGGTCGATGTTCGCCGGCCCGATCTCGATGACCTCTACCGCTCCCTCGCCGAGGCGGCATCCGATGCCGCGTGACGCTCTGCACAGAACCGGCGCGCTGATCCGCCACAACACCATGCTCATGCTGCGGGAACCCGGTCCGCTGGCCAGCAGGATGGTGCTGCCGCTGGCCTTCCTGATCCTGCTGCACCCCCTGTACGAGCAGGATCAGCGCGGCCAGCGGGGCATAGCCCAGGCTGTCATCGCCACGATCGTGACGTTCTCGCTGCTGGCCATGAGCATCGCTGGCAGCACGTTCCTGACCGAGCGGATCTGGCACACCTGGGAGCGGGTGCGGGCCACGGCGGCGCATCCGGCCGAGCTGCTCATCGGCAAGGCGGTGCCGGTCATCGTGGCGCTGCTGCTGCAGCAGGCCGCCGTGCTCGGCTTCGGCGTGGCCGTGCTTGGGCTGGCGGTGGCCGGGCTGCCGCTGCTCGCGCTCGTCATGATTGCGTGGACGCTGACGCTGGTTGGCATGGGCGCCGCGCTCGGGCTGCTGGCCCGCAGCCTCAGCGGGCTGTCGGCGTGCTACGACATCGGCGGGATGATCTTGTCCAGCCTCGGCGGTGCGCTAGTCCCGCTGACCACCATGCCCGCCTGGATCAGGCACGTCGCGCCAGCCTCGCCTGGTTACTGGGCCGTCGCAGCGCTTGAGGCGGCCTTGCGCGGGGAAGCGGGGCGAACGCTGACCGCATCGGCGGTGCTGCTCGCCTTCGCGGCTGGCGCGTGCCTGATCGCTATCGCCAGGGCGAGCCGCGGCTGGGGCCGCTCGGCCCGGCTCTGAGCGGCGGCTGCGGGACGTCCGCCGGGGCCGCGGGGCGTGCCGGTGATAGCATCGGTGCTTCGGAAAGGAAAGCGAGGTGGCGCCGTGCCGCGGCCGACACCGCTGCCCGGACGGCCGGTCCGCGGTTCGACCACCGGACGGCCGATCATGGCGCTGCTTGACCTGCTCGGGCGCCGCTGGGCCTTGCGGATCCTCTGGGAGTTGCGGACCGGCGAGCCGACCTTCAGGGAACTCCAGCAGCGCTGCGACTCGATCTCCTCCAGCGTGCTTTCCGACCGGCTCCGCGAACTCGGCGAGGCGGGCGTGGTGGCGCACACCGGCACCGGCTACGCGCTCACTCCTGCCGGACACGACCTGCTGGCCCGGCTCCTTCCGCTCGACGAGTGGGCAGCACACTGGCAGCCCGCGTCGGACCGAAGGACGCGATAGCGCACGCCGCCGCGGCCGACGGCATTTTCGTCAGTCTGCGGACTCGCCAGGCTCGTCGCGCGTTGCCTCGATGTCCAGCGTCACGTGGACGACATCGGGCACCATGAATCCGCCCGCCGCCAGCGGGACGTGCCCGAATTTCAGAACCTCGTAGTCGCTCCGCCTGATGTCCGCGGTGGCGGTGAGGCCGAGTCTCGACTTGCCCCACGTGTCCGTGACGACGCCGTGCACGGTCAGGTCGAGGGTGACCGGCTTGGTGAAGCCGTGGATCGCCAGGTCACCGTGCACGGCGTAGCGACCGGGCGCGGTTTCCTCGAGGGCACGGGAGGAGAAGTCGATGGTCGGATAGCTGGCGGCGTCCAGTACATCCGGGCCCAGGATCCGCTCGTCGCGCATGGCGTTGCCGGTCGTCAGCGTGGCGACGTCGATGGCGGCTTGCACCGATGACGCGGCGACGTCGGGGGCGATGTCGATCGTTCCCTTGGGTCCAGAAGCAAGACCATGCGCGATCGCGATGGTGAAGTGCTCGACGGTAAAGGTGACGAAGGAATGCATCGAGTCGATCGTCCACCTGCCCGGCTCGGGCTTCACCGCGCTCGCAGCGTTCTGGGCCGCCACATCCGTCATCGGACCTCCACGTGAGACTTTAGGCAAGCGTATGCCGCTGCGGCCGGCGGGCGCGGCGCAACCGAGCCGGGTCGAGCGTCGTTCCGGCGCTCGACCCCGCGCGTTAGCAGCCGAGGGCGGCGGCCAGGTCGTCGAGTCCGTCGGTCGCCAGCACGCCGGCGAGGGCAGGCGGGTCCGCCGGGGGCGTGCCGAGTCCCCACTCAAGCGGCCGCCGGACGAAGATCGGGCGAAGGCCGAGTGCGGCTGCCGCGCGCAGGTCGGACGGGTGCGCGGCGACCATGCCAGCGTCCTCGGGCTGGCACTCGAGCAGCTCAAGGGCGGTGCGGTAGACCCTGGGGTCGGGCTTGTAGCTGCCGGCCAGCTGAGCCGACAGCACGGCGTCTACCCGCAGATCGGCGAACTTGAGCAGGTCGGCGAGCAGGGCCAGATGGCCGTTGGACAGCGTGGCCGTGACGTACTTGCGGCGCAGCCGGTCGAGCCCGGGGCCGCTGTCGGGCCACGGCCGCAGCCGCCGCCAGCCCCGGACGAGCGTCTCCCGGTCGGCCGCTGACACCGTCAGGGCGTGACGGGTGAGTACGTCGTCGAGCGTCTGTCGCTGCAGCGAGTCGAGATCCTGCCAGGCGGCACCCTGCCGGACCCGGTCCATGGCGGGCTGATAGGCGCGACGCCAGTCATCGATGACCAGCGCCCAGCCGGCGTCGGCGCCAGTGGGCGCGGTCGCCTCCGCGGTCTCGATGAGGCTGGCCCGCCAGTCCACCAGGGTCCCGAACACGTCGAACAGCAGGACTCTCATCGGTCCCGGCTGAGCTTTTTGGTGAGAACTCGGTTCCAGCGGCGGATCTCCACAGCCCACAGCTTAGGAGCCAGGCTGCGACGATGCCCGGCATGCCACGACAGCGGCATGCCACGACAGCGAGCCGCAGCGAGCCGGCCGCGACGACCGGCTGCGGCGGTGACGAGGCAGCCGCGCATCGGGTTGGATAAGGCTGTGCGCGTCAACCTGGCCTACGGCGATTCGGGCCTGCAGATCGACGTTCCCGACCACGCCGACGTGATCTATCCACGGGCGGCCGCGGCGGTGCCGGACGAGGCGGCCGCGCTGACCGCAGCGCTGCGCGCGCCCGTCAGCGGGCCCCCGCTCAGGGAGCGGGTGCGACCAGGCCAGACGGTGGCGATCTCGGTCTGCGACGGGACCCGCGCGCAGCCGAGCAGCCTGATGCTTCCGGCCGTGCTGGCCGAACTGGACGGTGTCGTCGACTTCGACGACGTGGTGGTGCTGATAGCGACCGGAACGCACCGGGCGAACACCGATGCCGAGCTGCGGACCATGCTCGGCGACTCGGTGGTCGACTCGGTCCGGGTCGTCAACCATGATGCGCGCGACTCCGCCACGCTGACCTGGATGGGCACCTTCGGTGCTGACGTTCCGGTGTGGCTGAACACGCAGTGGGCCGAGGCTGACGTGAAGATCACCACAGGCTTCGTCGAGCCGCACTTTTTCGCCGGCTTCTCCGGCGGCCCGAAGATGGTGGCACCAGGACTCGCCGGCCTCGACACGGTGCTGGTCCTGCACGACGCCGCTCGGATCGGCCACCCGGCCGCGACCTGGGGCGTCACCGAGGGCAACCCGGTGCACGATGACGTCCGCGCGATCGCTGCCGGGACGGGCGTCACGTTCGCCTTCGACGTCGTGCTCAACCGGGACAAGCAGATCGTGGCCGCGTTCGGCGGCGACATTCTGCCCATGCACGCGCGCGCGGCACAGCTGGCGAAACGGCTGGCGATGCGGGAGCTGGCCGCGCCGTGCGACGTCGTGGTGACGACAGGCTCGGGATTCCCGCTCGATCAGAATCTGTATCAGTCGGTCAAGGGAATGTCGGCCGCCAGCCGCGTGGTCCGCGATGGCGGGATGATCATCTGTGCGGCCGAGTGCCGCGACGGCTTTCCCGACCACGGCTCGTACCGTGCGGTGCTGCGGTCTGCGGCGTCGCCGCAGGCCCTGCTCGCCGAGATCAGCGGTCGCGCCGTCACCGTGCCTGACCAGTGGCAGGTGCAGATCCAGGCGCAGATTCAGTCGCGCGCCACGGTGGTCATGCACACGTCATACCTGTCGGACGCGGACCTGGCCGACGCGCACCTGCGGCAGACCGCCGATATCAGCGAGGCCGTCGCGGCCGAGCTGCACCGGCTGGGGCCCGCCGCGCGGATCTGCGTGCTGCCCGAGGGCCCGCAGACCATCCCGTACCTGGCTGCCGCGGATTAGCGGCCGGTCAGCGGAAGCGGAGCTCAGGAGCCAGGACCGAGTTCAGGGATCCCGAGGCGAAGGCGGCCACCTGGACCGGGGCGCCCGCGAAACCCGCGGCGGCGACGGCGTGGGTGACCGAGGGAAGGTTCCTGGCAGCGTCAACGGTGCCGGCGTCGACCTCGACCCGCACCTCGGCGCCGAGGTCCCGGACCCGCAGGTCGCGAGTGGTGACCCCGGCCGCGGCGAGTACCCGCCGTACCGCCTGCTCGGCGTCGTCAACCCTGGCCAGCCGGGTCGGGGTGATCGGAATCCCGTACGCGACCCGGCTGGACAGGCACGGGCTGGCGGGCTGGTCGGCGGTGGGCAGCTGCCAGCGGCGGCTCAGCGCGCGCACGGCCTCCTTGCCCATGCCCGTGTCGGCCAGCGGGGTGCCCGCGCCGCGCTCGGCGGCTGCCCTGATCCCCGGCCGCCAGCCCGCCGCCACGTCGTCGGCGTTGGTGCCGGTGACCAGCAGGTTCCCGGCACGGAGCGGCACGTGCGCCGCGATCGTGTCGATGAGCGTGGCCTTGCAGAAGTAGCACCGGTCCGGCCCGTTCGCGGCGTATCCGGGATTGTCGATCTCGCGCGTCCGGATTTCGGAGTGCCGGACCCCGAGCATGGTGGCGACGGAGCGTGCCACCGTCAGCATCCCGCTGGGCAGCGCGTCAGAGACCGCCGTGATCGCGTGCACCCGGGACGCGCCTACCGCCCGCGCCGCGGCCGCCAGGACCAGGGCAGAGTCGACCCCGCCGGAGAAGGCAACCGTGACTTCGCTGGTACGGCTGAACCAGCGCAGGAGGAGCGCAGCGTCACCTGGCCATGCTTGCGCAGACTGGTGAACTGCCATGAGACATGATGACACGATGAGGTCATGAGCAGCCTGCCGCCTCGTGACCTCGGGTTTGCCCGGCTGGACACCGACCGGCTGGCCAGGACTGGCGATCCGGAAGTCGTGCTGGCCGCGCACAAGACGCCGGAGCAGACCGTAGCCTCGCTGCGTGCGCTGGCGGCCGCGCACCCTGGCCGAGCGGTACTGGCGACCCGGTGCAGCGAGCGAACCCGGGCAGCGTGCCGGCGCGAGTTCCCGGCCGCGCGGATCGACGACGAGGGCCGGACGGTCGTGGTCGGACCGGTGCCCGTACCGGCCGGGACGGTTGCGGTGGTCACCGCCGGCACGTCCGATCTGCCGGTGGCCCGCGAGGCGATGGTAACCGCGGAGGTGTTCGGGACCACCCCAGCGCTGGTTCCCGACGTCGGGGTGGCGGGCCTGCACCGGCTGCTGGCCGAAACCGACCGGCTCGCCGCGGCGGACGTGGTCGTCGCCATCGCCGGGACGGACGGCGCCCTGCCCGGAGTGATTGCCGGCCTGGTCGGCACCCCGGTCATCGCCGTACCGACGAGCGTTGGGTACGGCGCCTCGCTGGGCGGCCTGGCTGCGCTGCTGACCATGCTGAACGCGTGCGCTCCCGGGCTCACGGTCGTCAACATCGACAACGGCTTCGGCGCGGCGGTGGCGGCGGCCCGGATCGCCCGCCGGGTCGGCCGGGCCGGGTGAGCACCACGCGCGGGGCAGCCGGGGCGAGCGCGACCGCCTGGATCGACGCCAGCGCCGGCGCGGCCGGTGACATGCTGCTGGCGGCCCTGGTCGACGCGGGCGCCGACGAGGCAGCCGTCGGCGCCGCCATCGGCAGGCTGGCAGCAGCGACCGGCGAGCAGCTCGACGTCCAGTTCAGCAGCGTCCGCCGCCACGGGCTGCGCGCCATCAGAGCGGCCGTCGAGACCGGGCCGAGCCGCGCGCACCGGGGCCTGGCCGACGTGCTCGCGCTGATCGACGCTGCCGGCCTGCCGGCGCCCGCCGGGGCGTTCGCGGCCAGGGTGTTCACCCTGCTGGCGGGCGCGGAGGCAGAGGTGCACGGCGTCCCGGCCGAGCGGGTCGTCTTCCACGAGGTCGGCGCGCTGGACTCGCTCGCCGACGTCGTCGGCTGCGGCGCCGCCCTTGCTTCCCTGGACCTGCTCGCGCCGGGCAGCCGGGTCACGGTCAGCGGAATCGGCCTGGGCAGCGGCTCGGCCCGGTCCGCGCACGGACCGCTGCCCGTCCCGGTGCCCGCGGTCGTCCGGCTACTGTCCGACGCCGGGGCGCCCGTCAGCGCCGGGCCGGGTGACGGCGAGCTGTGCACCCCCACCGGCGCCGCGCTGCTGGCCGCGCTGGCGGTCGGCTGGGGACCGATGCCGGCCATGACCGTACGGTCCGCGGGAACGGGCGCAGGTACCCGCGACCCCGCCGACCACGCCAACATCCTGCGGATACTGGTCGGCGAACCCGCGGGACAGGCGCCGGCCTGGCAGTCCGCACCGTTGCGGCTGGTCGAGTCCACCGTCGACGACCTGGATCCGCGGCTGTGGCCCGATGCGCTCGATGCCCTGCACACCGCGGGTGCCATCGACTGCTGGCTCACACCCGTGCTGATGCGGACCGGCCGGCCGGGCCAGCTGGTCACCGTGCTCACTGCCGCAGACCTGCTCGACTCCGTGGTGCGAACCCTGCTACGGGTCACTACCACGCTCGGGGTGCGCGTCACCGAGATCAGCAGGCTCGCGCTGCCCCGAGACCAGATTGAGGTCCGGGTCGCGGGCCAGCTCGTTCGGGTCAAGCGCGGCTGGCTGGACGGCGAGCCGGTCACCGTCCAGCCCGAGTTCGCCGACGCCCGCGCCGCGGCTGGCCTGCTCGGCGTCCCGGTCGCCGACGTGCTCGACGCCGCGAGACAGGCTGCCAGGTCCGGCCTCGAGCCGGAGCGGACAGACCCGGCCAGCTGAGCGCCAAGCCGGGCCACGGGCAGCGCGACCTCAGCCGGAGCCGCGGCCCATCAGGGAGAACTCGGGGTTGGGCTGCAGGGCGGTGAGGTGCGCGAGCCGGTTCGAGGCGGCGAACAGCGCCGTGATCGCGCCCACGTCCCAGATTTCGTCGTCGGTGAGCCCGGCCGCGCGGGCGGCGGCGAGATCGGCCTCGCCGAACAGCTCGGGCGCGCGGCACAGCGCGAGCGCCAGGTCGGCGATCGCCCGGCCGCGCTTGTCGAGCGGGGCCTGCCACGGATTGCTGGCCACCTGGTCGGCCACATAGGGGTCCTTCGCCCGGATCCGCAAGATCGCGCCGTGGGCAACGATGCAGTACGTGCAGTGATTGGCCGCCGAGGTGGCGACCACGACGAGCTCGCGCTCGGCCTTGGTGAGCCCGTCGGGCCGGTCCATGAGCGCGTCGTGATAGTCGAGGAAGGCCCGCAACTCGGCCGGCCGGTGGCCGAGCGCCCGGAAGATGTTCGGGACGAAACCAGACTTGCGCGCGATCTCGCCGACGCGCTCGCGCAGATCGTCCGGGAGATCGTCCAGCTCCGTCAGCCCGAACCGGCTCTCCGTCATGTGTCCTCCCTGGCGGTCAGGTCGTCGGCGTCGGCTCCCCGACTGGCCGCGAGCCGCCGCGACAGCGCCCGCACGCCGTCGACGAACAGGTCGATGCCGACCCGGTAGTGGAAGTCCGGGTTGTCGCACGCGGTCATCGGGCCGGCGGCCGCGACCAGCATCGGGAACCGATCCGGCGGCAGCAGCGCCAGCCGGACCCGGGACTGGCGCGCGTGCTCCGCGCGCTCGGCCTCGGTCATGCCGGGCTCGAAACCCGGCTCGCTCATCACCAGCATCACGCCGGTAAACAAGGCGTTGCGCACGATGGCGGCCGAGTACTCGGCGTCGAAGCCGCCGCGGTGCAGCACCGCCAGCGCCGTCTCGGTGGCGACCATCGCGGCCTCGCTGGTGCGCTTCTCGCTGCTGATTAGCAGTTGCGACGCGCTGGGATGCCTGCGCAGCACCTGCACCAGCGACTGGAGCAGCCCGCGAAGCTGGACCGGCCAGTCGTCGCGCGGATCGACCCGCACGTCGATCTCCGCCCAGACCGCATCGGCAAGCCCGGTCAGCAGCTCGTCCTTGTTCCGGAAATGCCAGTACAACGCCATCGGCGTGACGCCGAGCTCGGCCGCAAGCCGCCGGATCGTCACCGCCTCCAGTCCCTCGGCGTCGCCCAGCGCGAGGCCGCGCTCGACGACGGCCGCCTTGCTCAGCCGGGGCCGGCCCGCCTCCGTCACCTGAGTCGCCTTCATCGGTTGACAACTATACGCCGTACAAGTCAGACTAGCCATCATGTACGACGTACAGGAACATCGTACATGCACGGCGTAGAGTGAGCAGCCACCGGACCAGCCCACGGGAGGGCAGAAACATGCAGAGACGCTGGTGGATCCTCGTGGCGGTGAGCCTGGCCACCTTCATGACCTATCTCGACAACAACGTGACCAACGTGGCCATCCCCACCATCGAGCGCAGCCTGCATCTGTCAATCGCGGGCCTGGAGTGGGTGGTCAGCAGCTACATTCTGGTCTTCGCGAGCCTGCTGCTGGTCGGCGGTCGACTGGCGGACGGCCACGGGCGTCGTCGGCTGTTCCTGGTCGGCTTGTCGGTGTTCACGCTGGCCTCGCTCGCGGCCGGGCTGGCCACCAGCGGCGGCATCCTGATCGGCGCCCGGCTGGTGCAGGGCCTCGGGGCCGCCCTGGTGGTGCCGACGACGCTGGCGATCATCATGGCCACGTTCACCGACGCCAGGGAGCGCGCTAGGGCGATCGGAGCCTGGACCGCGATCGGGGCCATGGCGCTGGCCTTCGGCCCGCTGATCGGCGGATTCATCAGTCAGCACCTGCACTGGGGATGGATCTTCTTCATCAACGTGCCGATCGGGTTGATCACCTTCGCGATCGCCGTACCCACCATTGCGGAGTCGCGCGACACCGCTACGGCGCGTCGGCTGGACCTGCCCGGCCTGATCACCTCGGCCATGGCGATATTCGCGCTGGTCTACGCGCTGATCGAGGGCTCCGGTGACGGCTGGACGTCGCCGCTGATCGTGGCGGCGTTCGCGGTGGCAGCGGCCGCCGCGGCGGCATTCGGCCTCGTCGAGTCGCGGACCGCACAGCCGATGGTCGACATCAGCCTGTTCCGCTCGCGCGTGTTCGGCGGCGGCACCGCGGTGATGATGCTCTGGGCGTTCGGGATCCTGGGCATCTACTTCTTCACGTCGATCTACCTGCAGACGATCCTGGGCTTCTCGCCGACCGAGGCGGGCCTGACCTTCGTTCCGATGGCGATCTGCATGGCGGTGTTCGCGTCGCTCGCGCCGCAGGTGGCGCCCAGACTCGGCGCGCACCGTACCGTCGGGCTCGGCATGGCGGCCATGGCGGGCGGGCTGTACCTGGTGGCGCGGCTCGGTGGCGGCGCGACGTTCGGTGGGCTGATGCCGGGCTTCCTGATCTTCGGCGCGGGCGCCGGTCTGATGAACGTGCCGCTCACGCACGCCGTGCTGCACTCCATGCCGACCGAGCGGTCCGGCGTCGCGTCGGCGCTGCTGAACGCGTCTCGTGAGCTCGCCGGGCTGCTGGGCATCACGGTCATCGGGGCGGTGCTGCGCGGTCGGCAGGGCGTCGCGCTGCGGGCGGGCGCGTCGCCGCAGGCCGCGTTTCTGCACGGGTACCACGACGGCCTGCTGGTCACGCTCGCGCTGCTCGGGGTCGGCGCAGTCGTGGGCTGGGCGGCGCTCCGCCGGTCGCGGTCGGTCGAGCTGGCTGCGGAGGAGGCACCGCGGTCGCGGTCGCTCGTCCGTGGTTAGCCGTTGCCGACGCAACTGTTGACTACTGCGCCCGATGGCAGTAAAGCCGGATACGGGCCGTGCAGGGAGGCGCAGCATGAAAGTCAGCCTGTTCGAGCAAGTACCGTACCGCCACATGCCTGCGGGCTTCGAGGATCACTACACGTCCGTGGTCACCGCGCCGTACGACATCGTCGAGCCGAGGCTGATGCAGGAATCGCTGGTCTCGGCGTACGCGGAGTTGCTGCACGGCGCGCGGGCCGGCCTCGACGGCATCTGCGTGACCGAGCACAGTCAGTCCTCCTACGACGTCTCGCCGAACCCGACGCTGCTGGCCTCCGCCGTGGCGTGCGCAGCGCAGGCCGAGAACCTCGACGTGGCCATCGCCGTGCTCGGGCGCTCGCTCGGCAAAACCCGCGAGCCGCTGAAGATCGCCGAGGAATATGCGCTGCTCGACTGCATCAGCGGTGGCCGGCTGATCGCCGGCTTTCCGGTCGGGCTCAGCTACGACGCGAACCTCAACGCCGCGCTACCCGCGATCGAGACGAGGGAGCGGTACCGCGAGCACCGCGAGCTGATCCTGCGAGCGTGGTCGGAGCCACGGCCGTTTCCGTGGAACGGCCGCTTCGAAAAGTACGGTCAGGTCAACATCTGGCCGCGGCCCATCCAGCAGCCGCATCCGCCGATCTGGATCCCCGGCACGGGCTCGGCCGGGACGCTGCGGGACATCCTGGAGCGCGATTACGCGTTCGTGTATCTGAGCTGGGACGGACCGAAGCTCGTCGGCCGGCAGATCTTCGACCGCTACTGGCAGCTGGCCGCAGAGCTTGGCCGTGACCAGAACCCGTACCGGCTCGCTTTCCTGCAGGTAGTCGCCGTCTCCGAGACCGACGAGCGGGCCGAGCGCGAGTACGCCGACCACCTGCAGGCGCACTACCGGTCGGGCCTCGGCGCGGTCCCGGCCACCGCGATGGCGGTCCCCGGCTACGCCGAGCCGGCTGCCATCGAGGGGATGCTGCGGAGCGGGGGGCACGGAATGCTCGCCCGGATGAAGACGGCGACCTACCGGGAGATCGTGGACAGCCAGGTCGCCATCGTCGGCAGCCCTGCGACTGTGGCGGACCAGATCGAGGCGTTCGTGCGCGAGTTCCGCATCGGCAACCTGCTGGTGATGCTTCAAAACGGCTCCATGCCGCGGGACCTGACCGAGAAGAACATCTCGCTGTTTGCCGCGGACGTGCTGCCGCGGCTCCGGCCGATCTGGGACGCCGAAGGCTGGGAGAACCATTGGTGGCCGCGCGGGCAGGGCACGGGGGGTGCAGTGCCGAACACGGCGGGAGCCGCGCCGAAATCGGCTGACGCCCGGCCCGAGGCGCCGGACGCCGTGCCCGACGTGGCGGTCGGCGGGCGGGCGTGATGAGCGCGAGCGCAGCCGTGGTGCGGGACGAAACCATCGAGGTCGGGGGCGGCCGGCTGCGGCTGCACGTCAAGGTCGCCGGAGAGGGCCCGCCGCTGCTCTATTTCCACCCGCTGCCCGGCCTCACGTGGCAGCCGTTCCACGACCGGCTTGCGGAGCAGCACACGGTGTACGCACCCGAGCACCCGGGCACGTCGCCCGGCGACCCGGAGGCGATCCGGCAGGTGCAGACCTTCTGGGAGCTGCTGCTCCTGTACGAGGAGGCGGTGCGCGCGCTCGGGCTGCAGCGGCCGGCGGCGATCGGCCAGTCGTTCGGTGGCATGGTGGCTGCGGACCTGGCCGCGACCTTTCCGCTGCTGTTCGACCGGCTCGTGCTGCTCGCGCCGATCGGCCTGTGGCGGGATGACGCGCCGATTCCGCTGATGCAGATGGTGGCCGGGCCGCCTGCGGACGTACCGCGGTACCTGTTCGCGCACCCGGAGGCCCAGGTGGAGGCGCTGCCCGCCGACCCGGAGCAGGTCCCGGCGGCCATCGCGCAGAGCACCTGGAACATCGGCTGTACCACGAAGTTCGCCTGGCCGATCGCCGATCACGGCCTCGGCCGCCGGCTGCACCGGATCAGCGTGCCGACCCTCATCGTCTGGGGGCGGCAGGACGCGCTCGTACCGGTTGCCTACGCCGCCGAATTCGGCACCCGGATCGCGGGCAGCCGGGTGGAGCTGATCGACGACTGCGGCCACGCACTGCAGACGGACCAGCCCGCGCGTACCTGGTCCGCGATCAGCAGCTTCCTCGCCCGCCACCACTGACCCGCACCGGAGGCTCCATGGGCACGTCTGACTCCAGCGTTCGGGCGCCGGAGGCCCGGCCGAACGCGCAGCCATCGGCAGCCGAGTTCCACTGGCTGTACGAGCGGATGCTGCTGATCCGCCGTACCGAGGAGCGGCTGAGCGCCGACAGCGCGGCGGGCAAGCTGCCCGGTGCCGTGCACCTGTACATCGGGGAGGAGGCGGTCGCGACCGGCGTCTGCGCGCATCTCGCGGACCGCGACTACCTCACGTCCACCCACCGCGGCCACGGACACTACCTCGCCAAGGGCGGGGATCTGCGGGCCATGGTGGCGGAGATCTGGGGCAGGCAGGAGGGCATCTGCCGCGGCATGGGCGGCTCGATGCACGTCGCCGACATCTCGAAGGGCATCCTCGGCGCTAACGGCATCGTCGGCGCTGGCCTCGCGATCGCGACGGGCGCCGCCTTCGGCGCGCGGCTCGACGGTGACGGCAAGGTTGCGGTCTGCTTCTTCGGTGACGGCGCCTCGAATCAGGGCGTGCTCATGGAGACGCTCAACGTTTCCACGCTCTGGCAGCTTCCGGTGATCTTCGTGTGCGAGAACAACATGTTCTCTGAGTTCACGCCGTCCCGCGAGGTGACCGCCGGGGCCATCGCCGACCGGGCACGCGCGTTCGCCATGCCGGTATGGGAGGTGGACGGCAACGACGTGGTCGAGGTGTGGCAGGCGGCCCGCGAGGCCGTCGAACGGGGCCGGGCGGGCGGCGGACCCGCGTTCATCGAGGCCAGGACCTATCGCATCCAGGGTCACTTCGAGGCCGAGAGCTTCGTCCTGGCCGGCGGCCGGTACCGCGACGACGCCGAGATCGAGGCGTGGCGAGCCAGGGATCCGATCGAGCGGCTGCGAGACCGGCTGATCTCGGCGGGCGTGGCCGACCCTGACCGCCTCCGCGCGGTGGACGCCCGGGTGCTGCAGCAGGTGGACGACGCCGTGGCATACGCGGAGGCGGGGCGGCCCGCCGATCCCGAGCTCGCGATGACCCTGATGTTCGCGGGAGAGGAGGCCTAGCGGCATGGCGCGCAGACGTTTGCTTGAAGCCGTGCACGACGCTCTGGTCGAGGAGATGGAGCGCGACCCCAAGGTCGTGGTCTACGGCGAGGACGTCGAGCTGTCGATCGTGGGCGACATGCGCGGCCTGCACGAGCGGTTCGGTCACGACCGCGTCCGCAACACCCCCATTTGCGAGGCCACGCTCACCGGGATGGCGGTCGGCCTGGCTTCGGCGGGATATCACCCGGTGCTGCACATGATGTTCTCGAACTTCTTCTATACGGGTATGGACGCCATCGCGAACCAGATGGCCAAGCTCCGGCTGATGACCGGCGGGCAGCTGGCGCTGCCGATCACGATCATCGCGGGCTACGGCGGCGGCGCCGCCAACGCGGCGCAGCACTCCGATTCTGCCTACCCGGTCCTGATGAATCTCGGCGGCATCAACGTCCTGACGCCGACGACGGCTGCCGACGCCAAGGGCCTCCTCAAGACCGCGCTCAGGAGCCCGAACCCGAGCGTCTTCCTGGAGCCGTCCGGTCGCGGCGGCGAGTGGGGCGAGGTGCCCGACGGCGAGCACCTGGTGCCGCTCGGCTCGGCGTCGGTGCGGCGGGCAGGCGACGACGTGACGGTGGTCGCAATCGGCCGCATGGTCAAGCCAGTCCTCGCCGCCGCCGACGCGCTCACCGGGCAGGGGATCAGCGTTGAGGTCATCGACCCGCGCACGCTCGTACCGTTCGACGAGACCACCGTGCTGGCGTCGGTAGCCAGGACCGGTCGCCTCGTCGTCGTCGACGAGGCCCGCGAATGCTGCGGGGCGGCCAGCCAGGTCGCGGCGCTCGTCGCGGAGAAGGGCTTCGACTCGCTCCGGGCGCCGATCCAGCGCGTCACGACACCGAACGTGGCGATGCCGTACGCGCCGAACGCCGAAGCGCGGGTGATTCCCGGGGAGGCCAGGATCACCGCGGCCGTGCTCGCGACCGTGCGGGGAGCCGCGGGGAGTGGTTCCGCCGGGATCGCGGCCGGCCGGCCGGGTGCCCGAACGTGACCGTGCGGGTGCGAGTACGGCTGCCGAAGATCGGGATGACGATGGAGGAGGCCACGGTCGTGCGGTTCTGCAAGCAGCCCGGTGAGTCCTTCCGGACTGGTGATCCGCTCTACGAGATCGAGACGGAGAAGGTCAGTCAGGAGGTCACGGCGACGGCCGATGGGGTGATGCTGGAGCACTGCGTCGCGGCGGGCGACAACGTCGCCGTCGGCGCCCACGTGTGCGTCGTGGCGGTGGCGGGCACATGACGGAAGCATCGCCAGCCGCGTCGGTCCGGGCGGGCCGGGTCACCGGTGTCGGTCACACCGGGATCACCGTGTCCGACCTCGACCGGGCCGTCGGCTACTTCCGCGACGCGCTCGGCCTTCCGGTGAGCACACCCGTGGAGTGTCGGGGCGAGCTGTTCGAGCAGGTGACCGGCGTGGCCGGGTGCGTGATCCACATCTGCTACGTCAGCGCGCCGAGCCACACGATCGAGCTGCTCAGTTACGCCAGCCCGGTCGGCGCCAGCTCCGGCCTTCGGCCCTGCGACAACGGGCACCTGCACCTGTGCCTCGAGGTCGACGACATCGCCGCGGTAATCGCCGCCGGTCGCGGTTACGGCTTCGAGCCCGTCAACCCGGTCCAGGTCGTTCGGGATGGTCCCCGACGGGGCACGAAGGTCATCTACACGCAAGGCCCGGACAACCTGACGGTCGAGCTCATGGAGCGCCCGCGATAGCGTCGTCGCCGTGCCGAGCATCTCGCTCCAGCTGCTCGATGGCTCGCAGGCCGGGTCCCGCGCGGCGGAACTGGAAGCGTTGCACGCCGAGGTGTACGCCGACCCCCCGTATCTGCGCCAGGATGACGCCGCGGTGTTTCCGGCCCGGTTCCGGGTGCAGCGCCGCCAGCCTGGCTTCGTGATGGCGGTGGCGGGGCACGGCGGCTACCCCGTCGGCTATGCGGCCGGGATGCCGCTCCGCCCGTCGACATCCTGGTGGCGGGGCCTGACCGCTCCGCTGCCCGACGAGGTCACCGCCGAGCATCCCGGCCGTACTTTTGCGGTCGTCGAGCTGCTGGTGCGCGCCCCCTGGCGGCGCCAGGGCATCGGGCGCTCGCTGCACGACCTGCTGCTCGCGGGCCGACCGGAGGAGCGGGCGACGGCTGTCGTGCTGCCGGCCGCCGCGGCGGCGCAGCGGGCGTTCCTGGCCTGGGGATGGCGCAAGATAGCCAGGACGCGCGACGCTGAGCCGGACGGGCCCGTGGCGGACGTGCTCGTCCTGGCGCTCGGCCTGGCTCGGCGCCGCTAGCCGGATACGCCGCCCCGGGCCGTCCACGCTGTGACTGCCGGTGATTGAGCGCGGTCATCGCTGGACCCCGCTCTCGCCGCCATGGCCGGCCGGCGGCAGGCCCCGGCCAGCTCGGGCGGCGGACCGCTCACGTCCGGGCGATCGCGGCGCGGACGGCAGGGACGATGTCCTCGGCCCACCGGCTGAGCGCGATTTCGGCCGGAGTGTCGTCCGTGGTGCGGTAGAAGAAGCCGCCGGCCCCGTGGACCTGGACCGCGCGGGCCAGTTCGGAGATCCACTGCTCCGCCGAGCCGCCGAGCCAGCGGCCGTCATCGTCGCGCGTAGCGGCGAGCGGTTCCGCGGTAATCCGGCCGCCGAAGTTGTACACGGTGACGACCGAGCCGGGATCGCGCCCGGCGGCCGCGGCGGCAGCGTCGATGATCGGCCGGGACTCGCGGTACAGCGGGCTGAGCCAGTCCGACGCCCGGGCGGGCACCCAGCCGTCCGCCAGCCGGCCGGTGACGGCGAGGGCCTTCGGGCCGACCGCGCCCGTCCAGATCGGCGGCGCCGGCTCGGCCGCGGGCACGAGGCCAGCCACCTGGTAGTGGGCCCCGGTGACGGTGACGGCCTCCCCGCCACCTGACAGCGCGCGGATCAGCGTGATCGCCTCCTCGAGCGCGCGCACCGCGGCACCTGGCTCAAGGCGCGGCACGCCGAGCTTGACGATCTCGTCCCAGAGCCCGCCCGCGCCGAGGCCCAGCACGACCCGGCCGCCCGACAGCGTCGACAGCGCGCTGACGGTGCGCGCGAGCTGGGGCGCCGGGCGGCTCGGCAGGTTGGTAACGGTGACCACGCCCGTGATGCTGGTCGTGCGGCCCAGCAGGAAGGCCAGCGCGGCATAGGCGTCCAGCCGGTCAGCGAAATACGGGTGGTCGGCGACGGAGAACACGTCGAGGCCCAGGCGGTCCGCCTGCTCGGCGAGCGCGAGCAGCTCGGTGACCGAGCCGACATCGACCCCGTTCCATTCCCCAAGCCCCGCTCCGAACAGCACGGTTCCCAGCGCCATCACGGTTCCCTTCTGGCCAGCGCGGCGACCTTCGGACGTTCTGTGCCGCGCCGCCCGACGGTACACGCCATGGCTGACCGCGCCCGGCGGTCAGAACTTCTCGACGGCCGGGATCACCCGCTCGGCCATCAGCTCGAGCGGGCGAAGCGAGCCGACGTCGACGACCGAGCCGTGCGCGACGTGCACGCCGAGCTCGGACAGCGCGTGCAGATGCTCGACGATCTGCGCCGCGTTCTCGCCGTGAGGACCGAGGTCGAACCGGGTCTGGACGGTCTTCTCGATCGCGGCGTAGTCCCGGCCCTCGGTCGTGCAGTGCTCGCGCAGCACATCCAGCTTGTGCGCGAGCTCGGCGGAGTCGCGGATGTTGCACGCGTCGGCGTACCTGGCGACCAGGCGCAGCGTCTTACGCTCGCCGGAGCCGCCGACCAGGATGCGGGGCCTGGGCCGGGTCAGCGGCTGCGGCGAGTTCAGCGTCCGGTCCAGGTGGTAGTGCTTGCCGTCGAACGGGCCGTCGTCGTCGCTCCACATCTGCAGGCAGATGCGCAGGGCCTCCTCGAGCCGTTCGTACCGCTCCGCGAGCGGCGGGAAGAACAGCCCGAGACCGCGCGCCTCCGCCTCGTTCCACGCCGCGCCGATGCCCAGCATCGCGCGCCCGCCCGACAGCACGTCAAGCGTGCTGACTGCCTTGGCGACCAGGCCGGGGTCACGATAGACCACCGCCGTGACGACGGTCAGCAGCGTGACCCGGTCGGTGCTGGCGGCGAGCCAGCCAAGCGTGGTGTAGGCCTCGAGCATCTCGTGTTCGGGCGGGCCGATGTGAGCGATCTGCCATACGTGGTCCATCACGCTGATCCGGTCTATCCCCGCCTGCTCCGCCTGCTGCGCCACGTCCCGCAGGCGCAGCCGCAGCACGGCCGGGCCGCCGTCCCACGTGAAATCCGGAATGTGCAGACCCACCTTCATGGGGCAGCTCCTCAGCGCTCGGCCGCTCTCTGAGGCTCACCCTAACGCCGGGACGTGAACGGCACGATGCGCCCGAGCTTGCCCGTGGAGCCGACTGCCGCCGCGGGCCGCTAGCGCCAGAGCCGCCGGGACGCGATGGCCGCGCCGTCGGCGATCGCCTGCTGCTTCGCCCACGCGATCGACCGGGGCACCCGGCCTCGGTGACCGCAGTCCGTGCCCGCGATGACGCGCTCGCGCCCTACGACGTCGGTGAACCGGAGAATACGCTGCGCCACCGCCTCGGGATGATCGAGGATGTTGGTCGCGTGCTCGACGACGCCGGGGATGAGGATCTTGTCGGCTGGCAGCGGAACGTCCTGCCACACCGCCCACTCGTGTGCGTGCCGAGGATTCGCCGATTCGATGTTGTAGGCCTGGGCTGGCACCCGCAGCAGCAGGTCGACGATGTCCCGCAGCGGCACGTCCGCCGAGTGCGGTCCGTTCCAGCTGCCCCAGCAGATGTGGTATCGCACCCGGTCCTCGGGGATTCCGGCCAGCGCGGCCCGCAGCGCATCGACGGCCTGATTGGCCCACGCCAGGAACTGCCCGAGCGTCCAGTCGCGGCGCAGGTCGTAGAGGTACGGCAGGAAAGCGTCATCGATGGAGACGACGAGCCCGGCATCGACGATCGCCTGGTATTCCTCGTGCATGCAGTCGGCGATCGCGCCGAAGTACGACTCGTCGTCGGCGTAGTACTCGTTGGCGAGCACCGGCTGCACGCTGCCGGGCGCGACCACCGGCAGGAAGCCCTCGGCGACGGGTACGTCCCGCATCGCGTCCTTGAGGTTGCGGATATCCCGCCGGATCGCGTCGTGACCGGTGTACCTGAGCGGCCCGGTCACCACCGGCGCCGCGCCGACGTCCCCCGCCGGGCCGATCTCCCAGTCCTCGAGGTACCAGACCAGGCCGTACCTGGCGTAGAACTCGGCGAACGCCGCGGCGTCCTTGCCCTGCTGCATCGCGGTCAGCACCGGCGGACGGGCGACGAAGTCCAGACCGCCGAGGCGCTCGTGGACATACGACGTCCAGGACGGCTTCGAGAACTCGCCGTCGCTGACGATGTCGACGCCGTGCGCGGCCTGCTGCTGCACGACATCGGCGACCGCGGTCCTGAGCCGGTCTTCGAGGGCCTCTGTGTCATACGGCCGGCCATTGACCTTTGCCTTCAGCATCTCCTCGAGATCGCGCGGGCGATACAGGGCGCCGGTGTGCGTCGTCAGGATCCGGTCCCGGCTGGTCTGCACCCGTTCCTCCGGTTGCTGGTCAGTGCGGCACTCCGCAGACTAGCTGCGAGGGACGTGCCCGCCGCGGCGAAGCCAGCTGGCATGCAGGAGGATCGGGAGATGGCCAGGGATCACGAGAAGCAACGCCAGGCAGGCGAGCCCGAGACGGCGCCTGGCCAGCACGAGGAGCCCGGGACCGCCGATCGCGTGCCACGCAAGCTCTACGAGCGTGAGCTGCTCCGGCTGCAGGCCGAGCTCGTGAAGCTGCAGGAGTGGGTGCGAGCCGAGCGGGCCCGGCTGGTCGTCGTCTTCGAGGGCCGGGACGGGGCCGGCAAGGGTGGCACGATCACGTGCGTCACCCAGTACCTCAACCCCAGGGTCGCGCGGATCGTCGCCCTGCCGGCGCCGACCGAGCGCGAGCGCAGCAGCTGGTACTTCCAGCGCTACGTCGAGCAGCTGCCATCCGCCGGCGAGATCGTGCTGTTCGACCGCAGCTGGTACAACCGCGCCGGGATCGAGCACGTCATGGGCTTCTGCACCAAGGAGGAGTACGGCAGGTTCCTGAATCAGTGCCCGATTTTCGAGCGGCTCCTCGTCGAGGACGGCATCTTGCTCCGCAAGTACTGGTTCTCGGTGAACGACGAGGAACAGGAACGCCGGTTCCGGTCCCGGCTCGAGGACCCGATGCGGCGGTGGAAGCTGTCGCCGGTGGACCTGGAATCGATGTCCCGGTGGGAGGACTACTCCAGGGCCAAGGACGAGATGTTCGTGCACACGGACATCGAGGAGGCGCCCTGGTATGTCGTGGACAGCTCGGATAAGCGGCGGGCCCGGCTCAACATGATCTCCCACCTGCTCAGCACCATCGGCTATCACGACGTGCAGTGGCCGCCGCTCGAGCTGCCGCCGCGACCCAAGCCGACCGGTTACATACGCGCGCCGCGGGAGTCGCAGACCTTCGTTCCCGACCACGTCGCCGAGTTGCTGGCCCGCGACTCGCGATCACGCCGGTAAGAGCCGAGCAGTCCGGTCCGGAGAGCGCCCCGCCGGGACGATGCGGGCGAACTCGCCGGGCGAGACCATGGCGATGTGGCCGTTGGCGAGCCATTTGACGATGTAGGGCGGGGAGCCGTCCTGGTGCGGCACGCCGATGATGACGCCGGCCCTGGCCGGGTCGCCTTCCACGATGAGCCGGTCGCCGATGCGTGCGTACATGTGGCTCACCCCCTTTGTGCTGGCAGCGGGTTGTTCTGCTACCGAGGCTGCCCGGTGGGCTTGGCGTGCCGCACCTGGCTTATGGCCCAGGCGGCGGGGACTGTTGGCCTTTGCCGCCGCCCCGCCCGGCGCCAGGGCGGATGACAGCAAAGCTTCCGCCCCGGAGGGAGGGTCCGGGGCGGAAGCTGTGCGCTGGCCGGGCTGAGGGTGCGGGTCAGTCGATGACGGCCGGGGCTGTCTTGGCGACCTTGGGCAGGACCTCCCTTTCTGGGGAGGTGCGCAGCAGGTGCGCGAGGCCGAGCAGGGACAAGATCAGCATCAGGCCGGCCGCGGCGTAGGACGCGATCGCGGCGATGAGGGCGATCTGGCCGAAGGTCCAGAACCCGTAGGCCTCCAGCAGCATGGACCGCAGGGTGGTGCCGCGGAACACGGTCTGCACCTGGGCGGCCAGGGCGGCGTTGGTGGGGTGGGTCAGGGACTCCTCGGACAGCTGGGAGTAGGTCTTGCCGCCGCCGATCAGGTACAGGTGCCGGGCGATGAAGTAGTTGGCGTACACCTCAGCCTGGGCGCCGTTGGTCATGAGCTGGCCCGCGTACTTCCCCATCTGGGCGCGGTTCGCAGCCGGGAGGATCTTGAACTCCGGGTTGCTCGTGGTGGGGAACACGATCTTCTGAGCGGACAGCTGGCTGGTTACCTGGTTGTTGGCGTATGAGTGGCCCCAGGTCAGCAGCACGCCCGCGATGATAAGCACGGCGGTCAGCAGCAGTCCCGCGGCTGACACGAGTGCGTCGAAAGTCCTCCTGCGCATTGTCTGTTCCTCCTTGCGTAGCCCCGGGCTTGCCAGCCCGGCCAGTGGACTTCACTGGCCAGAGCATCCCGCAGGGCCGGGGTCCGGCAGCAGGGCCGTGCGCCACCGCCCTGGAGGACTTCCGTCCCGTGCGCCGGCATGATGAACTCGGCTAATGCGCACCCGACGGGTCAGCAGGCTGGCCGTCGGGGCGCGCCGGCCGCGGTGGGGAGAGACGGCATGACACTGGAGTTCGGGATCTTTGACTCCTTCGATCTGGGCGCCTCGACTCCCGGCCAGGTCATCGCCGACCGCCTCGACTTCGCCGTTGCGGTGGAGGCCGCGGGCATCGGCCACTACCACGTCACCGAGCATCACGGGACGCCCCTGTCGGTCTGCCCCTCGCCGAACCTGTTCCTCGCCGCGCTGAGCCAGCGCACCTCGACGCTGCGGATCGGCGCCCTCGTGCACGTGCTGCCCGCCTACGACCCGCTGCGGCTGGCCGAGGAGATCGCGATTCTCGATCAGCTCTCGGGCGGGCGGCTGGACGTCGGCGTCGGCAGCGGCGTGAGCCCGTACGAGCTGGCCTACTTCGGCGTCGACGCCGGCGAAGCGCGCGCCCGGTTCGCCGAGACGCTCGAGGCCGTCACGACGGCGCTCACCACGGGCCGGCTGACGCATCGCGGGACCCTGCTGCGCGACTACGACGTCGAGCTGTCCGTCGGCCCGGTGCAGCGGCCCCACCCGCCGCTGTGGTACGCCTCGAGCAATACGGGCAGCGCCGAGTGGGCGGCGGCCAGCGACGTCAGCTTCGTGGGCCGGTGGAACGGCGGCTCGTTCGCGGCAGCCGCCGACGCCTACTGGCGGGTCTGGCGAGACCGGCAGGCGACCCGCGGCAACGGTTCCGCGCCCGCACCGCCCCGCGTCGGCTTCGCCGCGACCGTCTACATCGGCGCCAGCGACGGCGCTGCCGCGGACCGTTACGAGGCCGCAGCCGCGCTGCATTACCAGCACCTGCTGAGCCTGTGGCACAAGAACGGTAACCACGCGTTCGACGGGATGGCTGACCTGCGGGCGGGGCTCAGCCGCGGCACCGCTCTCGTGGGCACCGCGCGGACGGTGCGCGACCTGCTGGTGGCGCAGATCAGCCAGGCGCCGGTCAACTACTTCGAGGCGACGCTCGCGTTCGGGGACCTCACCGCGGCGGAGGCGCACGCCAACCTGGCCGCGTTCGCCGAGGTCGTCATGCCCGCCGCGCTGGCAGCGGCCGAGCGGCCAGGGCAGCGGGTGCCCGTCGGCTGACCGCGCACCGGCGCAGCAGACCGGGACCAACGTCCCCGTTCCCGAGGGCAGCGGACTCTGCAGCGACGCGCAGACGCGCGCAACGCTGCAGGTAGCGCCGTGAAAGGGGAACGAAGATGAGCAACGAGCAGGCGTCGGGCCGGCGGATCGTCGTCGGCGTAGACGGATCGTCCGCGGCGAAGGCCGCGCTCGCGTGGGCCGTGGGTCAGGCCGAGCTCACCGGCGCCAGCGTCGAGGCGGTGATCGCCTGGCACTACCCGGTCATGGTGGGCGGCGTGCCGTTCGCGCCCATGAGCGCGCTCGAGACCGCGGACTTCGGTGACTTCGCCGCGACCGTGCTCAGCGACGCCATCGCCGAGACGGTAGCCGCGGACACGCCGGTCAAGGTCAGCTCGACCGTGCGGCCCGGTGACGCCGCGCAGGTCCTGCTCGACGCCGCCAACGGCGCGGACCTGCTGGTCGTCGGCAGCCGCGGGCACGGCGGATTCACCGAGGCGCTGCTCGGTTCCGTCAGCCAGGCCTGCGTGCACCATGCCCGCTGCCCCGTGGTCATCGTCCGGGATCCGGGTCGGGTGCAGCGCGACTCGGCGGCGCACAAGAGCCGCTGACCCAGGGCCCGGCCGATCCGCGCAGGCGAATTAGCCTGCGCGGACGCCGTACCCGCGGAGCAGACTCGCCACCTCGGCGCTGGGCGGCTTCTGGCCGTCGGAGGCGAGCGAGATGTCCTGAGTCGCCGCGCCCGCGTCGATGAGGGTCCGCACGGTGCCGACCCAGTCAGGGTGGGGGCTCGTCGTCGGCCGGTGTCCGCTGCCGACGACGGCCCAGTCCAGCGGCGAGCCGTGGTACTCGCCATCCCGGGCCTCGAGGTCGGCGCCGCGCTCGAGCAGCAGCCGGACAACCGCCGTGCTGCCGGCGTAGGCGGCCGCGTGGAGGGCGGTGGCGCCGTCGTCGCGCCGCGCGCCAACCGGAAAGCCGAGGTCAAGCATGACCGAGACGGCACCGACGCGGCCCGCCTCGGCGGCGTGCACCAGGGCAGCGAGCTCATCATCGGCCAGCCTGCCGACCAGGCCGGGGTCGCTGGTCGTCAGGGCGGTGGCCGCGGTCCGGTCGCCGCGCATGCAGGCGCCGACGAACCGGGCGGTGTCGGGGACGCCGCGGGGGTCGTGACTGCCGAGCAGCGCCACGACCTCGTCTTGGCCCATGATGGCCGCGAGCGACACGGCCGAGCGCCCGGCCGGGCCCGGTCGGCGCGGGTCGGCGCCGTGGGCGATCAGCAGCGCGATCAGCTCGGCGGGGCTACTGGCTGCCACGGCGAAGTAGACGGCCGACGACGGCTGGCCAGGCTCGGCCGCGAACCGGCTCGGGTCGGCGCCCGCATCGAGCAGCAGCCGGACCCCTTCGATGTCGCCGGTGCTGATCGGAGCCGAGAGCGCCACCTCGGCGTGCGCGGCACCGGCGTGCTCGAGCATCACCCGCAGGCAGCGATGATCGTCGCCGAAGGCGGCGAGGTAGAGATCGTCGTCCGCCACGACGGCGCCGCGCTCGAGCAGGAGCCGGACGATCGCCTCGTGGCCGGCCCCGCTGCTCGCGCTCGCCGCCGCGCAGTGCAGCGGCGACGAGCCGGCCGATCGGCCGCCCGGGCCGACCCGCACGTTCGGTTCTGCGCCAGCCTCGAGCAGCAGCCGTGCCGTTGCCAGCAACCCCGGCGCCCGGCTCGGGTCGAGATGATGCCAGCGCGACGCGCACACCGCGTGCAGCGGCGTCCAGCCGGTCGCTGGGTCCGCCCTGACCGCCGCCCGTGGGTCGCGCTCGATCACGGCCCGGACCCGGGCCACGTCACCGAGTACGAGCGCGGTGGCCAGGCTGTAGGCGGCGAGCTCGGGCGTGTCCGCGAGCATGCGCACGGCGCGGCCGGCCCGGCCCTGCACGCTCGCCAGGCAGAAGTCGGCGGCCAGCTGGTCCAGCGTCGCTGGCGCGAGTTCCTGGCCCGGCGGGCCGGTCACGACGGCGCAGGGACGGCCGGCCACAGCTGCACGAGCTGCTCCGGGCTGATGTTGCCGCCGCTGCACACGATCGCCACCCGGCGGCCGGCGAACCTGCCGGGTGCGGCCAGCACCGCGGCGAGTGCCGCCGCGCCCGCGGGCTCGACCAGATTACGGGTCTTCTCGATCATCAGCCGGGTGGCGTGCGTCAGCTCGGCGTCCGACACCAGCACGAAGTCGCCGAGCCGCTCCCACAGAATGCGCTGGGTCAGCTCGAACGCCGTCCGCGTGGCCAGTCCCTCGGCGAGCGTCACGGTGCTGTCCTCGACCAGGGCGCGGGCCCGCCACGACCGGTGAGCTGCCGGCGCGGCCGCCGACTGCACGCCGACGACCTCGATCGACGCGCGGACGGCCGTCGCCACGATGCAGGCCCCGGCGGCGCCGCTGCCGCCGCCAATCGGGACGACGATGACGTCGGCATCCGGCAGCGCCTCAAGGATCTCGAGGGTGCACGTCGCGACGCCGGCGATCAGCGCGGGCTCGTTCGCCGAGTGGATATAGCGGAATCCGCGCTCGGCGGCGAGCTTCTCGCAGTGCTCGCGGGCGTCGTCGAAGTCCTGGCCGTGGCTGATGACTTCGGCGCCGAGTGCCCGCATGGACTCGAGCTTGACCGGGTTGGCGCGCTCCGGCACGCACACCACGGCAGGCACGCCGAACACGCGTGCGGCGTAGGCGACCGACTGGCCGTGATTACCAGTCGATGCCGTGATGACGCCGCGGCGGCGGTCGTCCGGGCCGAGCTGGCTGATCAGGTTGATCCCGCCACGGACCTTGAAGGCGCCGACGGGCTGGTGGTTCTCGTGCTTGACGAAGACCCGCGTCCCGGTCAGCGCGTCGAGAGCCGGATAGGAGTACAGCGGCGTCGGCTGCAGGTAGGGCGCGATGCGACGGCGCGCCGCCAGCACGTCGGACAGGTCAGGGATCGCGAGTTCGGCCACGACTCGTGTCTATCACCAGCGGGCTGCCGTCGGCACCGGTCGGCCGGCCGGGCGGCGGCCGCGGAACGCAAGTCGCGGAGGGGCAGCGTTACCGGTCGTGCGCCGCCACCGCGGCGCGGGCCTGCCTGGCGATCTCGATGTCTTCCCGCGCGGTGACGACCAGGACGCGAACCGGACCGGACCCGCTGACGTCCGCGTCAGTGCTCACGCCGTCCTGGGCCGGGTCGAGGCCGACCCCGAGGAACTCCAGGCCCGCCACGGTGGCCGCGCGGATCCGGGGGCTGTGCTCCCCGACGCCGCCGGTGAACACGAGCGCGTCCAGGCCGTTCAGGGCTGCCGCCATTGCCGCGATCTCCCGGCGCAGCCGGTGCAGGTAGACATCGAGCGCGAGCTGGCCCCGGGGTTCGCCGGAGTCCGCGGCCTGCAGCACCTCGCGCATGTCGCCGGACGGTATCCCGGACAGCCCGGCGAGGCCGCCTGACCGTTCCAGCCCGGCGTTCAGCTCGGCCACCCCGAGCCCGCCGCGCTCGAGCAGCCAGACGAGCAGGCCCGGGTCGACGGTGCCGCTCCTGGTGGCCATCACGAGGCCCTCGAGCGGCGTGAAGCCCATGGTCGTGTCCACGCTGCGGCCGCCGGCGACGGCGGCGAGCGACGCACCCGCCCCGAGGTGGCAGGTGACGACCCGGAGCGCGCGCGCGTCCCGGCCGAGCAGCTCGGCGGCGCGCCGCGCCGCGTACTCGTGGGAGAGTCCGTGGAAGCCGTACCGGCGCAGGCCGTACCGGGTCGTCCACTGCTGCGGCAGCGCGTAGGTCGCGGCGGCGGGCGACAGCCCGGCATGGAACGCCGTGTCGAAGCACGCGACGCCGGGCACGCCGGGCAGCGCGCGGCGGGCCGCCTCGATCCCGGCCAGCGCCCGCGGCTGGTGCAGCGGAGCCAGGTCCGTGAGCGCGGCGATAGCCGCGATCACGGCGTCGTCGATGCGGACCGCCTGGCTGAACGTGCGGCCCCCGTGCACGACGCGATGGCCCACCACCGCGGCGTCCGCAGCGGACGCGAGGAACTCGGCCAGCTCCGGGTGATCCGGGCTGCCGTCCCACGGGTCGAGGTCGAGCGAGGAGCGGACAGCGCCCGCGGGGTCGAGCACCCTGGCCTTGAGGCTGCTCGACCCGGCGTTGACCACGACGACGGGCGCGGTGCCGGCCGTCGTCACGGGGTGGGCTGCGGCCGGGGCGCAGGCGGCGCCTGCGCCGGTGACTCCGGCTGCGGCCAGCGCCAGTTGGTCACCTCGGGCAGGTCCTCGCCGTACTCCCTCGTCCAGGCCCGGTGCCTGGACCTGGTATCCACCATCTTCTGGCGCAGCTCGCCGGCCCGGACGGCCAGCCCCGGCACCCGGTCGATGACGTCCATGACCAGGTGGAACCGGTCCATGTCGTTCATCACGACCATGTCGAACGGCGTGGTGGTCGTGCCCTCCTCCTTGTACCCGCGGACGTGGATGTCGTGGTGGGCCTCCCGCCGGTAGGTGAGCCGGTGGATCAGCCAGGGATAGCCGTGGTAGGCGAAAATAATCGGCCGGCCGGGCGGGAACAGCGCGTTGAACTCGGCATCGATCATCCCGTGCGGGTGCTCGGTGTCGGGCTGCAGCCGCATCAGGTCCACCACGTTCACCACCCGGACCCGCAGCTCGGGCAGCTCGCGGCGGAGGATGTCGGTAGCCGCGAGCACCTCGAGCGTCGGCACGTCGCCGGCACAGCCGAGCACCACGTCCGGCTCCGACCCGGCGTCGCTGCTGGCCCACTCCCAGATGCCCGCGCCGCGGGTGCAGTGCAGGATAGCCGCCGGCATGTCCAGCCAGTCGGGGTTGGGCTGCTTGCCCGCCACCACGACATTGACGTAGTCCCGGCTGCGCAGGCAGTGGTCGGCGACCGACAGCAGGGTGTTCGCGTCGGGGGGCAGATAGACGCGGATGACCTCAGCCTTCTTGTTCACCACGTGGTCGATGAAACCGGGGTCCTGGTGGCTGAACCCGTTGTGGTCCTGCCGCCACACGTGCGACGTGAGCAGGATGTTAAGCGAGGCGATCGG
>JASHPF010000175.1 GCA_030038295.1 Streptosporangiaceae bacterium | reverse complement strand
GTCGCGTTCGACACGACCATCGTCAACGTGGCGATCGCCGAAATTGCGCAGGGCCTGCACACGACGGTGTCGACCGCCCAGTGGACGGTCAGCGGCTACGTGCTCGCGCTCGGCATGGTCGTCCCCGTCGCGGCCTGGGCCAGCGATCGCTTCGGCGCCAAGCAAGTCTGGATGGGCGCGCTGACCCTGTTCATGGTCGCCTCGATCCTGTCGAGCGCGGCCTGGGATATCGAAGCCTTGATTGGGTTCCGCGTATTGCAGGGCATCGGAGGCGGCTTCATGCTGCCCCTCGTGCAGAACCTGCTGGTCGAGGCGGTCGGCGGACGCAAGCTCGGGAGGATCATGGCCCTGGTCAGCCTCCCCGGGCTGTTCGGGCCGATCGCAGGGCCGGTCATCGGCGGTCTGATCGTCAGCCACCTCTCCTGGCGCTGGATCTTCCTGGTCAACGTGCCCTTCTCGCTCGCTGGCCTCGCGCTGGCCTGGCGAGGATTGCAGCGCAGCATCCCGCGCAAGGGGGCATATCTCGACGTCACCGGGCTGGTCCTGCTCTCACCTGGCCTCGCCGCGATCCTCTACGCGGTCACCGAAGTCGGCATCAAGGCAGGCTTCGACTACGCAATCGTGCTCGCACCCCTCGCCGTCGGCGTCGCCCTACTCGGCGCCTTCGCCCTGCATGCTCTCCATACCCGCCGACCGCTGGTAGATCTCCGACTGTTCAAAGCGCGGTCATTCTCGGGCTCAATCGCGTCGATGTTCCTCTCCGGCTTCGGCGTCTACGGAGCACTCTTGCTCCTGCCCCTCTACTACCAGCAGGTGCGCGGCCAGAGCGCGCTCTACGCCGGCCTCCTGCTCGCGCCCCAGGGCGTCGGGATGCTGCTGACCCGGAGCAAAGCAGGATCGCTCACCGACCGCATCGGAGCACGTCCGATCGTGCTCGCCGGCGTGGTGCTCACCATGGCCGGCACCATTGCCTACACCCAGGTGACCGTCCACACCAGCGAGATACTCCTCGGCCTCAGCCTCGTCGTGCGAGGCGCCGGCCTCGGCGCCGTGACCATCCCCGTGATGGCCGCCGCCTACCTCGGGCTGCGACCCGAACAGGTACCCCACGCCACCACCGCCACCCGGATCGCGCAACAGCTAGGCGGCGCGTTCGGCACGGCCATCCTCGCCATGATCCTCGCCACCCAGCTCCATGCCCACCAGGCAGCGGGCCTCGCCGGTCAGGCCACCGCCTTCGCCAACACGTTCTGGTGGTCACTCGGCTTCACGGCCATCGCCATCATCCCCGCCCTGGCCCTGCCGCGGCAGCGCAAGGACGGCACCATGACTCCAGGCCGCTCCGCACCCGCAGCCGTCACGCAGACGCCCCCGGCTTGACCGGCGGACCACCGAACCAGCAACGACGAAGCGTCTCTCGAAGGCCAAGCCACCGAACCACTAGCTCATCACGCTGGGCAGCGGTGGTTCCGTGGTAATTCCTATTTTCTTGATAGTTTTAATTGACAAGACAGCTTTCTGGTGTTCGACTGTAAAGCGCCGAACAATCACCGACATCGCACCGGCCTGGCGCCTGCCCATGGTTAGGGAGGGTCGCATCGTACGCAAAGGATGGATGTCCGCTGCGTGGCGTGGCCGGGCGATGGCCTGGGCCAGCCGCAGGCCCGACGTGGCGCGGCGGGAGCCCGATGGACGGTGAGCGTGCGATGCGAGACCCGGAATTCACCCTCGCGACCGGTCCGGCCGGCGTCTATCCCCGTGTGCTGGCCGCGCTCAGCCAGCCGATCACGCACTACTACGACCCGGTGTTCCTCGAGCGCTTCCGACGCACGGAGGCGAAGGTGGGCCAGGTTTTCGGGACCGCCAACGAGATCATCCTGTTGCAGGGCGAGGCGGTGCTCGGTCTCGAGGCGGCTGCGCGCTCGCTAGTCCGCCCGGGCATGCCGGTGCTGAACCTGGTCTCGGGCATCTACGGCCAAGCGATGAGCTTGTGGCTCAAGAGCTTCGGCGCTCAGCTGCATGAGCTCGGCGTTGCCTACGACGAGGCCATCGACCCCCACGAGGTTGCGGCTTATCTCGACGCGCACCCGGAGATCGAGCTGCTGTGCGTCGTGCACTGCGAGACCCCGTCGGGCACGCTCAACGACTGCTCCCGCATCGGCCCGGTCGCGCGCGCCCGCGGTGTGCTGACCCTGGTCGACTGCGTGGCCTCGCTCGGCGGCATGCCCTTCGACCCGGACGGCTGGCAGCTGGACGTGTGCGTCGGCGCGCCGCACAAGTGCCTAGGCGCGCCGCCAGGCATGTCCCTCCTTGCGCTAAGCCCGGGCGCGTGGGCAGCGATCGAGCGCAACCCGGTAGCGCCTCGCGACTCGTTCCTCTCGCTACTGGACTGGCGGGACCGCTGGCACGGCTCAGGGCGGTTCCCCTACACCCCGTCCGTCAGCGGCGTCTACGGCCTCGAAGCGGCCTGTGACGTCTTCCTCGAGGAGGGACGCGCTGCCGTGCTCGCCAGGCACGAGCTGGCGGCGCGCGCGTGCCGAGCCGGTGCCACGGCGATGGGCCTGCGGCTCTGGCCCGCCCGGGAGGCCATCATGGCGGCCAGCGTCACCGCCATCGCAGTGCCGGACGGCCTGGATCAGGCCGCTGTCTGCGACTACGTGCGTGCCCGTTACGACGTGCTGATCTCCGGCAGCGAGGGCGCGGGGAATCTCGTGCGCATCGGCCACATGGGGCCGACCGCGAGCGCATTCCATCCAGTGGTTGGGCTGGCAGCGCTGGGCCGGTCCCTCGCTGACCTCGGGGCGGACGTACGAATTGGCGACGGCCTGGAGGCCGCGCTCGCAGTCGTGGCAGATATCAGGAGGACATCGGCATGACTCAGATCGGCGAAGCGACCCTGGCCACCAGAGCCACCCGCACATCGGAGATCGAGATCAACTCGATCCAGCCCATCCCCGCCAGCGAGCGTCACGGCACCGTCGGGCAGCAGTGGCGGCTGTGGTACGCGTGCAACGCGAACTTCTTCTGCATCGTCCTCGGATCATTCGCCGTCCTGCTCGGGCTGAACCTGTTCTGGGCCATCGTCGCCATCGTGGTCGGGTCAGTGATCGGCGGCGTGCTCACCGCCCTGCACGCGGTGCAGGGCCCGCGGCTCGGCGTCCCGCAGCTGATCCAGTCCCGCGACCAGTTCGGTTTCTACTTCGGCGTGGTCCTGTTCCTGATGGGGATCCTGCTGGACGTTGGGTTCATGGGCGGCGGCCTGGTCGTGGGCGCGCAATCCCTGCAGGAAGCCGTTCCCGGCCTGCCGGTCCAGGCCTGGATAGTGATCTTTGCGGTGCCAGCGGTGGCCCTGGCGGTCTGGGGCTACAACCTGATCCACGCAGTCCAGCCCTACCTCGTCGTGATCATGACCGGCGTCTTCCTCGCCATGGTCGGCCTGATCATCGCCTCCGGCGACCACCTGGCTAAGGACATGGGCGGCCTCCACCTGGCCAGCTTCCCCATCTTCCTGGTGGTGGTCGGGCTGTTCTTCATGAACCAGCTCAGCTGGGCCATCTACGTCTCGGACTACTCCCGGTACATGCCGAGGAACACCTCCGGGCCGAGGATCTTCACGGCGGTGGCCGTGGGGTCAACCGTGTCCACCGTGGCCTACTGCGCGCTTGGCGCCTGGGTCGCCGCCATCGCCCCGACCGCGGCGTCGCCGGTGACCGTCATCGCCAGCGTGGCGGGCAAGTGGGTGCTGTGGTTCTCGGCGCTGTCGCTGTTCGCGGGAGCCGGGATGAACGCCTACACCGGCATGCTCTCCTGGGAGGCGATCCGCTCGACCTGGCAGCAGGTGCGGCTGTCCCGGACGGCCCGGATAATCGGGGTCCTGCTGATCTCGGCTATCGCGCTGGTGCTCGCGCTGCTCGGCTGGAAGTCGTTTGTCAACTCCTTCAGCAATTTCCTCGACGTGCTCCTGTTCGTCTTCGTCCCGTGGTCTCTCATCAACCTGGTCGACTTCTACGTCGTCCAGCACGAGCACTACGACGTCACGGCGTTCTTTAACCCGCGCGGTATCTACGGCGGCTTCCGGTGGGTGGCGGTCATCCCCTACCTCGTCGCGGTTGGCGCCGAGCTCCTGTTCGTCGACCAGACCGATCTCAAGGGACCGCTGGTCAACGTCCTCGGTGGCGCCGACATCTCGTGGATCGTTGGCGGGGTGGTGGCTGCTGTCGGCTACCTGATTGCGGTCAGGATCGCTGGCCAGCGGGCAGAGCTGACCGCGGAACAGCCGGCCGAAGTGACGGGCTAGCCAGCGCTTTCCTTTTCGAAGCGCCGGTGCTACCATGCCTCATGCCTCGGAAATCAAAGCATCCTCGCATCGCGCCTCTCGACCCTCCCTACGACGCTCAGGCCGCCGCGGCCCTGGCATCGCTCGGCCCGCCGATCCAGCTGTTCCGCGTCCTCGCGCGCCGTCCGGACCGGGCCCACGCCGTGGCCAGCTGGGGGCGGTACTACCTGTCTCGGCAGACCGCGCTGACGCTGCGCCAGCGCGAGCTCGTGATCGACCGGACGGCCGCGCTGTGCGGGGCTGACTATGAATGGGGGGCGCACGTCTCGTTCTTCGCCGACAAGGCGGGACTCGATGCGGCCCAGGTGAGCTCCCTCGCAGCCGGGTCGCCCGGCGACCCGTGCTGGGTAGATCCCGTCGACCGCGCGGTCCTGCGCGCGGTCGACGAACTCCACACCAGCTATGACCTTAGCGACGAAACGTGGGACGACCTGGCGGCTGCGGTCGGCCTGGAGGGCGCGCTCGACGCGATCCTCGTATGCGGCTGGTATCACGCGATATCGTTCGCGGTTCGCGCGCTGCGGCTGCCGGCCGAGCCGGGAACTCCGAGTCTGGCGGACGGCCCGGTGCGCGCGCCGGCGCTCACCTGCTGACCAGGGCGATCCAGTTGCCGTCCGGGTCGGTGACGTACGCGCGGCGATGCCCGGAACGGTGGCGGTAGGGCTCGACGAGGATCGTCGTCCCGGCGGCCCGCAGGGCAGTGACCGCGTCATCGGTCGAGTCGCACCCCACCACCAGCTCCATGGGGTGGCCGGCCGTGGGCGCTGGAAGTCCCTGCGCTGGCACCGCGTCGCGGCTGCTGAGCGCGATGATGACGTCGCCGAGTCGCAGTTCCACGTGGACGGGCGTGCCGTGTTCCGGGGTCCTGAAGGTCGGAATGCCGCCGAGCAGGTCACGGTAGAAGGCGAGCGCCCGCTCCAGGTCGGCGGTGTACAGGTTGGGCATCGCGGATGTAACCGTCATGACGTCTCCTGATGGGCTGGTGACCGGGCGGAGTCGGCCGGCTGACGAGCCGCGAGATGCTTCGCGAAGCAGGCGAGCGGACCGCCGCCCTTCTCCTCGAGGATCCGGCGCATGCGCTCGGCCTGCGGGCCGTAGCGCTCGAGGTGGCGGTGAATGTAGTCGACGCGGGTGGCATGCGGGCCTTCGGGCGTGAAGGTGACCTCGATCTCGGCGCACCGGGCAGGGTCGTGGTCGTACGTCCAGCGCGGGGTCACCTGCCACGTCAGCAGCAGCCGGTACGGCGGCTGCCACACCAGCACCGTGCCCCAGTCAGTCTCGGTGCCGTCGGCGGCGCGCTCGTACCAGCGGCCGCCGGGGAATGGCTCGAGGATGACCTCGCTGCCGCTCAGCCCGGCCAGGTGATGGGTGTCCACCGGCCACCACTGCTGGTCGGCGAAGACCTCGAATGCGATCGCAAGCGGCGCCTTCACTCGCACCGACTTCGCGACCACGACCTCCTGCTCGGCAGTCATGCCCTGCTCCCTCGCCCGGGCCTCAGCGGCGCGCTGATACGACTGAAGTGACCTCTCCCAGTACCACTCGAGGTGATCCCGCAGCTGCCGAAGCGCGTCGGGCTCGAGGTGATAGAGCCGCCGGTTGCCGGCTGCGCGATCGGCCACCAGCCCGGCATCCTTGAGCACCCGCAAGTGCATCGACACGGCAGTGCGCCCAACCGGCAGGCCCGCGGCGACCTCGCCGACATCGAGCGGCCCCGCGGCAAGGCGACTGATGATGCGCCGCCGGGTCGGGCTCCCCAGAGCGTCCAGCGCGGAATCTATGTCAGTAATCACTGACCGTCAGTCTATGCTGTCTCTGCCTGGGCAGTCAACTGAACCGGCCGCCGGCGATCACGTCGACGGTCGGCTCATCCGACCCCGCAGGACCTATCCGTGCGCGACCTCGACGTCGGAGTCGATGGTGTCCTGCGTGCGGTCACCCCGGGTGGGTGATCACGCGCGGCAGCGCTGGATGTCATCGTGGTGGGCGACCGCCGAGGAGGTTTGCCGTATGCGATCTGCCCGTCGTGACCCAGCCTGAGGTCGGCGGCATCCAGCCGTCGGCCCGCCGACGCGGCTACCGGCTCACGGCCGGCGTACTCGTGATCACGATGCTGGGCGGGACGCTGCCCGTGCCGCTCTATGTGCTGTATGAGAAGCAGATGGGCTTCGGCCCGCTCGGAGTCACCGTCGTATTCGCCGCGTACGTCCTGGGGACGCTGCTCGCCCTGGTGCTGCTCGGCGACCTAAGCGACCACGTCGGCCGTCGGAGGGTGCTCGTGGCCGCCGTGATCTGCGCGGCGGTCAGCACTGGCCTGTTTCTCGCGGCCACCGGTATCGGGCTGCTCATCGTCGCCCGCATCGTGAGCGGCACCGCCGCCGGATTTGCCACCGGCACTGCGACGGCCGGCCTCGTGGAGCTGCAGCCGCGCGGTGATCGCCAGGCCGCTGCGGTTGTCGCCTCGGGCGCCAACATGACCGGACTGGGCCTCGGGCCGCTGTGCGCAGGCGTCTTCGCCGAGTACGTTGCCATGCCACTGCACAGCGTCTTCTGGGCGTACCTGGGTGCGTGTGCGCTCGCGCTGGCCGCGCTCGCGCTGGTTCCCGAGACGGTCCGGCATCGTAACCGCCATATCAGCGTGCGCCCGCGGCTGGCCGTGCCACACGGCATGGCCGCGGTCATGCTTGGTGCCAGCCTCGGCGTTTTCGCCGCGTTTGCCGTACTCGGGTTGTTCAGCAGCCTGGTGCCGACTTTCCTGCACGGCGTGCTGGGCGTGCACAACCTCGCCCTGATCGGCGGCGCATCCTTTCTGATCTTCATAACCGCAGCGATCAGCCAGGCGGTCTCCGCCGGGCTTCCGGCCCGCCGCAGCGCGAGCGCTGGCGTGCCGCTGCTCCTGGTGTGCCTCGTGGCGCTCGAGGCCGCCCTGTTCAGCAAGGAACTATGGCTGTTCGTGCTCGGCACAGTCGCCGGGGGCATCGGCGTCGGGTTCATCTTCCGCGGCGGCCTGAGCGAGCTGAACCGGATCGCCGACCCGCGGCACCGGGCCGCCGTCGTGTCCACCTTCTTCGCTGTCGCCTACCTGGGGCTGGGGCTGCCCGCCGTGCTGACGGGCCTCATCTCGGTGGCGATCGGTCCGGTAGATGCGAGCGCGTACGTGGCCGGTCTCACCGTGGGCATTGTGCTCGTCGCCTTTGTCGTCGTGCGGGGCGCCTTCGGCAGATCGGTCGCGCGTAGCTCACCAGGAACGTCGTGCGACAGCTGGTGCCATCCAGAGGAGCCGGCCCGGGCGGGCGGCCGGAGCACCGGGACCAGCCGGCGCGCCGCCGACTTACCGGAAACCGGCTGAACCGACTGCCTGACTGGCGGCAGGTCAGCCTCGGGGCTTCGTGACGTCGAGCGGAACGGACTCCGCGCTGATGAGTCCGAGCGAGGTGGCTTCTGGAGGGGTGAGCGCGTTCAGCGTCCAGTCGGTGAGCACACGCAATCGATTGCCCGACATGCTCTCCAGGTGGTAGCCGCGCGTCAGGGCGCCGGCGACCGGCCCGGACAGCGGAATATTGAGCGGGTTCACGGCGGCGGCCGTTCTGCCGAGGTCGACCAGAAACCCCAGGTCGTGGTGCTTGTACGGGCTAGCGGTACCGATTCCGAGTGACGCCGCGACGTTCCTGGCAACGTGCTTGCCCTGCCGCTCCGCGTGCTGGGCAGTCATGCCACAGATCTGGCCCGGGCGGGTGAGATCGGGCACCGCCGCGCAGTCGCCACAGGCATAGACGTCAGCCGCGCCGGGGACGGCCATGAACTCGCTGACCACCAGCCGGCCCCTGTTTGTTTCGAGGTCCAGGCCGTCCACCAGGGGGTCGGCGCGGACCCCGACGCACCAGATCAACGACCGGGTGGACACCTTCTCTCCGGTGGACAGCTGAACAACGTCGGTCATGGCGGTGGTGACCGACTGGCCGGTGCGAATCTCCACGCCGCGGCGCCTGAGCACGCGCTCGGCGGTCTTCGACAGCCGGGGATCGAGGTCGGGCAGCAACCGGGGAGCGGTGTCCAGCAGCAGCCACCGGATCGGCTGCCCGGCCAGGCCCGGCATCCTGCGCCTGAGCCGCGAGGTGAGCAGCTGACCCTGGGCTGTGATCTCTGTCCCGGTGTAACCGGCGCCGACGACCACGAACGTGCAGCGCGCAGCGCGCTCGGCCGGATCCGTGGCGGCCTCCGCCAGCTCCAGCTGGCGCGTCACGTGGTCGCGCAGGTACGTCGCCTCGGCGATGGTGCGGAAGCCGTGCGCGTACTCGGCCACGCCGGGGATCGGCAGCAGCTTGTTCACGCTCCCGGCGGTCAGGATCAGCCGGTCGTAGTGGCACTCGCCGCCACCGCCGTCCGGGCTGGCCCAGCTCACCACCCGCTGCCGGGGGTCGACGTGCTGCACGGTGCCGAGCACGAACCGGACCATCCGCAGTCTGCGGGCCAGTGAGACGCAGAGGTGTCTTGGCTCGAGCAGCCCGCCGCCCACCTGCGGCATCAGCGGCAGGTACAAGAAGTAATCGGTCGAGTTGATGACGACGATCTCGGCCCTGTCGCGCACGAGGCGGGCCAGGGTGCGCGCGGCGTTGAAGCCTGCGAACCCCGCTCCGACGATCACCACGCGCTGTCTGCCCGACTCCGCCATGCGCACCCCCTGGTTAGTGGGATGGCATACCCGGGGCAGCGCGAGACGGCACCCTGACTCAGAGGACGAACGGGATCAGCATCTTGGTGGACCGCTGATAGCCGGGATAGGCGTCGGGGAATTGCTGGGTCAGGTAGCGCTCTTCCATCAGGGCGCTGTACGAGAAGTAGGCCGCGAGCAGCGCAACGGCGACCACCCAGTACAAGCTGACCCCGATGGCCGTGCCAGTCATGGCGAGGATGATGCCTGAGTAGATGGGGTGCCGGACGACGCGGTACGGACCGCTCGTCACCAGTTCCGGCTCGTCCTTCGTGCTCATCGGCATTCCCCAGTTGCGGCCGAGGTAGATCCTGGCCCAGACGGCGAGTGCCAGTCCCAGCACGAAGATGGCCAGGCCAATGCCCTGCAGCAGCGAGTCGGTCGTGACCGCGTGCCCCTTGAGCACCTGGGCCCGGACCACGAGCAAGAGCATGAGCACTATCGCTATGCGGAACCCGACGAACCGCGCCCAGCTGGTTTGTCCGGCTTTAGCCCACACCGAGGCCACGAGCCAGTAGATCCAGAAGATCACCCAGCCGACGAGGAAGACGCTGTCTATGACGGGCACGGCAGCAGCATCCTCGCTGCGGTGGCGTTCTGGCGACGGGTTCCCCGCGGCGCGCTAGAAAGGAAAGTTATCCCTGAGGTCATGGCCTGGTTGCGCCGCTGTCTTCTACTACCGACCAGTCGAGCGCTACGGCCGCCGTCCACGACTGTCGCGGCGAACCGAGTGCCGCTCCGGTAAACGGCTCGAAGTACTCGGCAAACTGCCCGCTCGTGGCGATCTGGTCGAGCGAATCACGGCGCAGCGCGTCAGCCCTGCTGGCACAGTTGAGCAGGATCAGGGATCGCCAGAGCAGCCAGTCGATCACCGGCCAGACCGGGCCGCGCCAGTAGTTGTGCGGCTCGAACGCTGGCTCCGCGGGGCTCGTGCTCGGCAGCAGGCGCCAGCGGAAGTCTGGGTTGCCGCAGAAGTCCGTAGAGTCGAGCACGCGCAGCAGGATGGCGCGCTGCGCGGCGTCGGCGGTCGCCGCGAAGAGCAGCGCGAAGCCCGCGAATGTCCGCAGCCGGATGTCCTCCCGAGCCCGGACGTCGTAATCGACGCAGAGGCCGGACTGAGCGTCGAAGCTGCGCACCAGCGCCTGCCGGCCGCGGTCAAGCCAGCCGGTCAGCTGCGCGCGATCGCCATCACCGGCGCCGGCCACGTCGGCGAGGTCGAGCAGCGCATCGTTCGCCGCGACCAGGACGGCGCTGAAGAACACGTCCTTGATCAGGAACGGGTAGTGGCGGTAGATCTCCGCGTCGTCGTACCGGTACTTCCGGAGCAGTTCCACCAGCCAGAGGAAGCGGTCGTAGTCCCAGTCGGTGGGCCGCTGCGATGCGTCTCCCAGCTCCTTGGTGTCGAGCCGGGTGTACGGGCCGGGCTTGGCCACCTCGATGCGCGCGAGCGCTCGGTCCCAGCGTGGCGAGTTGTCCGTTCCCTCCCAGGGGTGGTACGCGGTTACCAGCCCGGATCCCTCGGGGTCACGCTGGGTGGCGAGATAGCGGTGCCACGCGACCATCTTGGGGTAGAGCGCCTGCACGCGCGCCCGGATCTCCGGCTGCCGCTCCGCGGGGGTCAGCTGCCAGATCCGCTGGAGCGCCAGCGCGTGCACGGGTGGCTGACAGATCCCCGTTGTCTGGATCGGCGGCCGTGGCGCGGCCGGCACGCTGGCGGAGTCCCACCACTCCGGTCCGGGAAAATACGGCTGATCGGAGCCCGCCCGGAACACGATGTGCGGCACCATGCCCGTTGACCACTGCGCCGCGAAAAGCTGCTCGAGCTCCGTCATGGCCCGCCCGACGTCCAGGTGCGCCCAGCCCATCGCGATGAACGCGCTGTCCCAGCTCCACTGGTGCGGGTACAGGAGTGGTGACGCCTTTGTCCAGCTGCCCGCGTCATTGCCGTGCAGCACGGCGGCTGCCTGGTCGCGCAGCGCGGCGCGAGTCTCGGCGGTCACGGCCACGGCGGTCTCCTTCTCGTGCTCCGACCCTGGCAGCGCACAGCGCACTCTAACCCCGCCGGAGCGGTCCGGAACACTGGTAAGGCCGCCCGGCCATCTGGCGCCAGCCGCGACACAACCCGGCTAGCCAGCGGCTCTGCCATTGACCCATGTCATGCCGTTACGAGATGATCCATCCCAGATCATCCGTCGGCCGCAATCCTGCGCACCGTCGTCTTCAGCCGCCATGAGGCCCGATATGTATCAAGAGAGCGGCAGGAAGGCGCGCTGGAGCCTGAGAATCGCAACCGGCGGGCGAGGCTTTGTTCAGGTGAAAAAGCTCACCGGCGTTCTCGTGACGTGCCCGAAGTGCGGTCGGCGGTCTGCCGTTCTCTATCGCAGATTCGGATTGTGGGGCTCTGCTGGCGTCTGCTATCTGAAGTGTCGCTCCTGCCACGAGATGACATTTGTCAGCGACAGGCTCGCCGCCAGCGTGCTGAACGATGCCATGCCCGCCTCTGACGTGCAGCATCTGCTGCCGGCCCGACCTCCCGCCAGAACTCCGAACGTGACGCCGGAGCAGGCCGAGGCGTACCGGCGCGGGACGCCCGCCTCACGCTGGGCTTCGCTGATCATGATTCTCGTGATCTGGCTCGTTGTCGTCGGCGCGGCCCTGTTGCTGGTGCTTGTCTTCCACAAAACCCTGCCCGTTGTCGCGCCACGACTTTGAAACGGCGACACGCTGACCTGAGAAGCGCAGGTTCTTGGTTAGCTGCCGCCGACGCGGCCCGCCATGGCGGGAGAGGTTCCGGATACCTGAGGTAGTGGTACCGAGCACGATCATGAGGCTGCCGCGCATGCGCACCGGCAGCGGGGACCGCGTGTTAGCGGGCGGGCTGGCTGAGGTCGGCCAGGTGCTGCGCGGCGGTCAGCAGTTCGCGCACGGCCTCCGTAGCGACGGCGTACACGCGGCGTTTGCCCTGCCGCTCCGCGGTGACCAGGCCGGCCTCTCGCAATACCCGCAGCTGGTGGGAGACCGCCGACTGCTCCATGCCAAGCTGCGCGGTGATGGCGCCAACGGCCAGCGGCCCGTCGAGCAGGCAGGCCACGATCTGCACCCTTGTCGGCGCGGACAAGGCAGACAGGGCGTTTGCGATCACGCTCGCGGCGGGCCCGGCGACCAAGCTCACGGCAGTGCTCCTGCCCGCCTGACAGTCATCCGCTGGCGTTTTCATATGAACGACATTGCATGGGTTAACCAGCTTACCGCTTGCCGTCGGGAGATCATGGCGACTGATCGCCGAGCCTCAGCTCTGCCCGGCTGAGGTCGGGGTCGGCGAGCACGCCGGCGACCTCCGCGAGGGTGGACCGCCGATCACTGGCGAGCCGCCAGCCGGCTCCCGCGGACGAGGGAGCAGGGCAGGGTCGTCCCTGAGGATGCGCGCGTGCAGGTCCAGAAGCTCTGGCCCCGGGTCGATGCCGTGACCGAGGACGAGCGTCTTGCGGATCTCTCGGTAGCACGCGAGCGCCTCGGCGCGGGATCCGGTGACGTATAAGGCCGTCATGAGCTGGGCCCAGCTGTGCTCGTGCAGCGGGTCCTCGGCCACCATCGCCCGCAGGTCGGGCACAGTGGACCGGTGCTGACCCAGCGCCAGGCGCGCGTCGATGAGATCGGCCCTGACCGTTCGGAACTGATCGAGCAGCCGGGCCTGCGCTGCGGTCGCTGCCAGGTCGGCAAGCTGCGGCTGGCGCCACAACCGCAGCGCCTCGGCCAGCAGGCGCGCCGCCGATGCCGCGTCGCCGTCATCGAGGGCGGCCTGCCCGCGGCCCGCGAGGTCGCGAAATACCGCCAGGTCGGACTCGCTGTCGGCGGCGAGGAACGCATACCCCGCGGGCGAGGTGTCGAGCCGTGCTCCGTACCGCCCGAGTGCGCGCCGGGTGGCGTAGACGAGCGAGCGCAGCGCACCGCCGCCGGTCCCCGACGGCGGGCGGTCCGCCCACAGCGCCGCGATCAGCTCGGACCGGGCGCAGGGTCGGCGGGCGTGCAGCAGCAGCTCTGCCACGAGCCGCCGCTGGAGCCGTTGCGCGAGCACGACCGGCTCGCCGTCGTCACCCAACACCTCGACCGGACCGAGGATCCTGAAGTCCACGCGCCGTCACTCTCGCCCCGCCGGAACTGCCTCAGCCGTCACCGTAAGCGGCGCCAAGCCATTCCAGGGGCTTTTTGCGTCACAATAATAGAAGTTTATTCCGGTAACTGAATTAGCTGCAGATACTAAAAGTAACTGTGGCTAGGCCGGATACTTGTCGTGACCTGCCAGCTCATCTATGACTCACATTCCGCTGACGCTTCTGGCGGAATTGCTCGATATCGGCGCCCTATAGTCCCGTCATTGCTGGCGCGCCACGGCAGGGCCGTTGCCCGTTTCCGCCTCGAGGCGGCTGGCGCAGGCAGCAGGGCGGGCGGGATGGCTAGGTCGGGAGCTCGGCATGGATATCCGGACGGCGGGCGCGGCGTACAACGTAAGCGATACGCGCGAGCAGGGTCCTTTCGGCACGGTCTTCTTCCCGGAGCTGGATACCGTCGCGGTGCAGGCCGGCGATGGACTGGGCAGGCCGGCCCCCCTCGTCCGACTCCCGAGGCGGCGTCGGCCGATGATGATCGTCGCGGCCGCCCTCCTGGTCGGCGTCGGCATCCTCGTCAGCGTGGCGATGTACCAGCGGGTCGACCGCCAGGTTCCGGTGCTCGTCGTGACGCGCGACGTCGCCGTCGGCGGCGCCCTGACAACGGCCGACCTGAGCACGGCGAGCATCGCAGCGACCGGCGTCTCCGACATTCCGGCCCGACAGCGGAGCCAGGTGATCGGGCTGGTCGCCGGCACGGCCCTGCATCCAGGCATGCTGCTGGCCGCCTCGGATCTGGTCAGCAGCCTGCCGCCGGCGCCCGGCCAGGTCCTGGTGGCGATGAGCCTCCGGCCGTCAGCGCTGCTCGCCAGCGGCGTCGCGCCCGGCGATCACGTGACGCTCGTCGCCACGCCCGGCGTCATCGGCGAGAACGACTCCGGGGCCACGCCCAATGACAGCCTGACGTCGCCGGTCGCGGCCGTAGTCCAGGCCGTCGACGCCACGCCCAACCAGGACGGCGACGTCGTCGTCGACGTGCTGGTGCCCGCCGGTGCTGGCGCCGCCGTCCTGCAGCAGGACTCCACCGGCCAGCTCGGCCTGGTCGTCACGAAACAGGCAGCGCCATGACGGTGTGCGCGCTGGTATCGGCAGGCGGGGCGCCCGGCGTCACGACCGCCGCGCTCGCGCTGGCGATGACCTGGCCGGGTCCGGTGCTCGTCGCGGAGACCGACCCGTCGGGCGGCGACGTACTCGCCGGCTTCTTTGCCGGGCACGTTCCGGGCGACCGTGGCCTGCTGCATGTGGCCTATGAAGCAACGACGGTCGAAGCGACGGCGGCGGCGGTGGAAGCACAGCTCGTCGCCCTCGACGAGGCGGGCGCCAGAAAGGTCCTGCCGGGCCTGGCCGATCCCCGGCACGCCGCCACCTTGAACATGACGTGGCATCTGCTGGCGGCGGCGCTCGCCGCCCAGCACGTCGACGTGCTGGCCGACTGCGGGCGGCTCGACGGCGGTCCCGGCCAGGAGCACGTGCTGCGCGTCGCTGCGCAGATCGTGCTGGTGCTGCGGCCGACGCTGCGGCAGGCAGCGGCCGCGCGGTCCAGGATCGAGATGCTCGCGCGACTGAGCGACGGCCTGGCGGACAACCACGTCAGCCTGCTGGTTACCGGCCAGGGTCCGGTCGGGCCTAACGAGATCGCCCGCGCGCTCGGGGTCCCGTTGCTCGCCACGCTGCCGGACGACCGCAGGGTCGCGCAGGTTCTCTCGGACGGCGCCGGGGCACGCCGCGGCATCGACTCCAGCCCGCTGTTGCGCGCGGCGGCCGCGGCGGCGCGCGTATTGACCAAGACCGGCCGGCCGACACCGGGCACGCCGGGTGAGGCCGACAGCGGGGCCACGCTAGCCGCCGGGACGGGCCGGGCATGACCGGCCTGCCGTGGCCACCGTCGCAACCCGGCTGGCCGGACGGCACGCCCGCGCTGCCGGATTCGGAGACACCGGACGCGGCGCTCGCGACGGCGGGCGTGCAGGTCACTCGGACCATGACGCCGGCCGAGCTGATGAGCGTCGTCCCGGACATCCTGCAGCGAGCCGCGGGCCGGCTACCGGACGACGCGCACGCCGAAGCCGCGGTGCCGGTGATCAGGACGGCGTGCCGGAGCTGGGCCGAAGATCGAGCCCGGCAGTCTGGTCAGGTCACGGACCCAGGGGATGCCGAGGCGCTCGCGCAAGCCGTCTACGACCAGCGCTACGGCATGGGCCCGCTGACGCCGTATCTTCGCGACCCGCACGTGGAGAACGTGGATGTCAACGGGTGTGACCAGGTGTGGGTCACGTACGCCACCGGGGAGCGGGTGGCGGTCGAGCCGATCGCGCCGACCGACGACGCGCTGGTCGCCATGATCCGAACCTGGGCCAACCGTGGCGGGCAGACCGCACGTGACTTCTCTGCGGCATCGCCGCTGGTCAGCGTCGCGATGGCCGTCGGCACCCGGCTCACGGCCACGATGGCGGTCACGCCACGCCCCTGCGTATCGCTGCGGCGGCACGGGCAGGTCGACGTCACGCTCCCCCGGCTGATCGAGCTCGGCACGATCGACCGCACGCTGGCCACGTTTCTGGCCGCCGCCGTCAAGGGGCGGTGCAACATCATCGTCACCGGCGGGGTCAACGCCGGCAAGACCACCTTGCTGCGCGCGCTGGCCAGCGAGATCCCGCCTGACCATCGGATCGCCACGCTCGAGAGCGAATACGAGCTGTTCCTGCACACGATGCCGCGGCATCCCGACGTCGTCGCGTTCGAGGCCAGGGAGGCTAACTCCGAGGGCGCCGGGGGCATCACGCTGCACGACATGATCGCGCACGCGCTGCGGCACAACCCGCGGCGGATTCTCGTCGGCGAGGTCAGGCGCGACGAGATCATGCCGATGCTCGAGGCCATGAACTCTGGCCAGGAGGGCTCGATGTGCACCCTGCACGCGAACTCTCCGGCCGAGGCGTTCGACCGGATCCTCATTCTCGGCCTGCGCGGTGGCCTGGCCCTCGCCGAGCGGGCGATCCACCTCCTCGTGGGCATGGCCGTGGACCTGATCGTGCACGTCCGCCGGGGCTACGACGGCACGCGCACGGTCCGCTACGTGTCGGAGGTGCTGGAGGTACTGCCACCAGGCGACACCGAGCGCCCGGCCGTGAACCGGCTGTTCCTGCCCCACCCCGTCACCGGCCGGGCCGTGACCGCCCACACGCCATCGCCGGGACTCGCGGCCATGCTGCAACGCGGCGGGTTGAGCCCGGCGCTCGTGGCGCAGAACGGCGCTGCGGCGGGAGCCTGGCGATGACCATCATGGTTGCCCTCGGCGGCGCGCTGATAGCGAGCGGCCTGGTGCTCGCGTGCCACGAGATTCTCGGGCACCGGCCGCGGCCGGGGATTCCGCCGCGGTCGGTGCTGCCGAGGGTCTCGCCCGCCACCCAGCGCCGCGCTCTGCTGGCCGTCGTCGTCGGACTGATCGCGCTGCTAGTCAGCGGGTGGCCCGTGCTCGGGCTAACCGCGGCCACGGCCGTGATCCTGCTGCCGAGGCTCAGCTCGGCCCGGGCATCCCGGCGTCGCACCGCCGTGCTGGAAGGGCTGGAGCAGTGGGCCAGGCGGCTGGCTGACCTGCTCAGTGCCAGCCGGGGACTGGCGGACGCGCTCGAGGCGAGCGCCCGTTCGGCACCGGAGATCATCGCCGCACCGGTCACCGCGCTCGCCCGCGGCCTGGCTGCGCGCAGCGGTTCGGACACCGTGCTGCGCGCTTTTGCCGACGAGATCGGTGACCCGGCCGGCGACCGGATCGCTGCGGCACTGATCATCGCCACCGGCCGTCGGGGTGGCGCGGCCGGCGACGTGCTCCGGACCCTGGCCGAGCAACTCGCCGGCGATGTCGCGAGCCGCCGGGACATCGATGCCGAGCGCGCCGAGCACCGCACCACGCTCAAGTGGATCGTCGGCGTCGTCATCACGTTCACGGTGTTCTGCGTGCTGAACAGGTCGTTCTCGGCGCCCTTCGGCACGCCCCTGGGCCAGCTGGTGCTGGCCGTGATCGCGCTGCTCTACCTCGCCGGCCTGTCGTGGCTGCAGCGGCTCGGGAATATCGCCGCGCCCGCGCGATTCCTCGCCAGCAGCCAGCCCGGGTCGGCAGCCGCCTCGTCCCCCGCTCCGAGTCACGCCAGGGCGACGAGATGAACACCGCCATCGTGGCCGCCGGTGTGCTCATCGGGCTTGGCTGCTTCCTCATCCTGCGGGAGCTGGTACCCGCGGGCACCAGGCTGGAGGCCGCACTGGCCAGGCTCGCCGCCGCCCGCGACGAGCCGGCGCCCCGGCCCGCCGGGGACAGCCGGACGGTCAGGGAACGGCTGGGGCGGCGGCTGCGGACAGCCGCGCCGTGGCTGCCCATACCGGTGGCAGACCTGGCCCTGCTCGGTCAGGAACCAGCGGGCTGGCTGGCCAGCAAGATCACGTGCGGGCTCGTCGGGGTTGCCCTTCCGCCGCTCGGCTGTGCGTTCGGCGCACTGGCAGGCGTGCGGCTGCCGTGGTCGATCCCGGTGATCGTGGGTCTCGGGCTCGGCGTGGCCTTGTTCTGTGCGCCGGACCTCGTCACCAGGGTCAACGCAGCAGAGAAGCGAACCGACTTCCGGCACGCGCTGAGCAGTTACCTCGATCTGGTCAGCCTGGAACGGCGGGCCGGAGCGGGGCCGACCGAGGCGCTGGAATCGGCCGCGCAGATCGGCGGCGGCTGGACCTTCGAGCGGATCGCGCACGCGCTGGATGCGGCGCGCGCCATCGGTCGGCCGCCGTGGAAAGGCCTGGCGGATCTCGGCGAGGAGACCCGCGTCCCCGAGCTCGCAAGCCTCGCCGACATCGCCGGCGTGGCAGGCGAGGAGGGCGGCCGGGTCACGGACACGCTCGGCGCGCTGGCCGAGTCCATGCGCTCCGAGGCGAGAGCGGCGACTCGGGCCAAGGCGGCGTCGCAGAGCACCACCATGGTCGTGCCCATCGCCATGCTGGCGATCGGCTTCATCCTGCTGCTCGCCTTCCCGATCCTGTACCGCTCATTCCATGGCGGCACGTAGCCGTCTTCGTCCGAACCGAGTTGGAGGAGCCTGTCATGTTCGACACCACGCGGGCGGCGGTCCGCTACCTGGCTGGCCGCTTGCAGGCACGCATCGGGGCCCGGTCAGACAACGGCCAGGAGTCGGGTGCGCTGACGCTGGAATGGATCATCATCGCGGCGGCGATCGCGCTGGCCGCGGTCGGTGCCGTGGCGTTCTTCGCCACCGAGGTCACGAAGTACACCAACCAGCTGCCCTGAGTCGTGCGCTGGCCGGACCGCAACGACGCCGGGGCGCTGACGCTCAGTTACGTCATCGTCTTCCCGGCGATCCTGCTCGCCATCCTGGTCATCGTCCAGGCGTCGCTGTACTACCTGGCGCACGCCGTCGCGCTGGCAGCCGCCCGCCAGGGTGCCGACGTGGCGCGCGAGTACAACTCGACGGACGGCGCGGGCACGACCGCGGCGCTGGCGCTCATCAGCCAGGACGGCTCGGGCCTGCTGGCCGGCGGGCAGGCGCTCGTGACGAGGACCGGTACCACCGTGCAGCTGACCGTGACGGGTCAGGCCTGGTCCGTGCTGCCCGGCCTGCCGGTCTCGGTCAGCGAGACGGTGCAGGAGCCCATCGAGCAGTTCGTGCCCTAGCTCACGTCGGAGCAGCGGGTGAGGGCGGAGGCGAAAGGAGACGAGCGGTGTGTGCAGCGCGTCGGCCCGATCACGAGGCCGGCAACGCCGCGCTGGAACTGGTCATCCTGGGACCGGCGCTACTGTTCCTCATCGGTCTGGTGATCGCGTTCGGCCGCACCTCGACGGCGCAGAACGCGGTGTCCGACGCAGCGGAGGACGCGGCCCGGCAGGCTTCGCTGCAGCTGGACCCGGCCGACGCCGTCGCAGCGGCCCGAGCGAGCGCGCAGGCTGCGCTGGCGCAGGATGGCCTGCACTGCGGCCCGCGGATCACGGTCGACGTCAACGGCAGCGGCGAACTGCCCGGCTTTCAGGCCCCGGTCGGCCAGCCGGCCGTCGTATCGGCGACGGTGACGTGCGTGGTCTCGCTGTCCTCGATCATCGTGCCGGGGCTGCCCGGTAGTGACACGCTCACCGCCACGGTCACGTCGCCACTCGACCCCTACCGGGCGAGGTGACCCGCGCCATGGCGGAGACCCGGCCGAGCCGTCGCGCACCGCGGCGGCGCGACGACCGCGGGGCGCTGACCCTATTCGTCGCCATCCTGTTTCCGGCCTTGCTGGCCTTCGCCGGGCTGGTCGCGGACGCGGGCACGAAGCTCGACAACTACGAGAACGCCGCCACCTACGCGGAGGAAGCCGCGCGCGCCGGCGCCGGCGAGGTCGATCAGTCCGCCGCGTACGGCGGCGCGACCGTTGTCGTGGACCAGGCCGAGGCGATCACGGCCGCGCGGGCCTATCTCACCGCGGCGGGCGTTTCCGGCACCGTGGCCGCGACCGGGGCGGACGCCATTCAGGTCTCCGTCACGATCACGACGCCTACCAAGATCCTCTCGATCATCGGGATCGACACCGTCACGTCGACGAGCACGGCCACCGCGTCGCTGCTGTCCGGAGTCACCGGGGCCGGGACCTGACCCGCTCCCGAGGGCGGGTCAGGTGGTCAGAATGCCCTTCCGCGGGCTGGGATCGACGGCGACAACGGCCGGGACGACGGTGAATCATAGGCGTGCGGGCGCGGCCCAGGGGTACCGGCTGGCCTGGTCACACGTGGAAAGCAGAGAAGGCGGGTAACCGTGAAGCGTCAGAGCTTGGAAGATTTGCTCCAGACAGTCAACCCGGTCGAGCTGCTTCGCAGCTCCCAGGAAGGCGCGTATGTCTACCCGGTAGTCCCTACCGAGTTCAGCAACTGGCAGCACGAGCAGCAGGCCTGGGTCAAGACGGTCGTGCTGTACGACCAGTCGCACCACATGGCGAACCTGTTCATCAAGGGGCCGGACGCCCTCAAGCTGCTGTCCTATCTCGGCGTCAACACCTTCAAGAACTTCGACCTGAACCGGGCCAAGCAGTTCGTCCCGTGCAGCTACGACGGCTACGTGATCGGCGACGGAATCCTGTTCCACCTCGAGGAGAACGAGTACGAGTTCGTCGGCCGCGTACCGACCGTGAACTGGCTCCAGTTCAACGTGGAGACCGGGAACTGGGACGTGGAGCTGGTACGGGACGACCGGTCGCCGTCGCGCCCCATGGGCAAGCCGGTCACCCGGACGCAGTACCGGTTCCAGATCCAGGGCCCGAACGCCGAGCAGGTGATCCAGAAGCTGAACGGCGGCCCATTCCCTGACATCAAGTTCTTCCACACCGACTACATCAACATCGCCGGGCGCAAGGTCCGGGCTCTCCGCCACGGCATGGCCGGCCAGCCCGGTCTGGAGGTCTGGGGACCCTACGGGGAGTACGAGGAGATCCGCGGCGCGATTCTCGAGGCGGGCGAGGAGTTCGGCATCGCGCCCGTCGGCGCCCGCGCCTACGCCACGAACGCGCTGGAGTCCGGCTGGATCCCGTCGCCGCTGCCGGCCATCTACACGGGCGAGCAGATGAAGCCGTACCGGGAGTGGCTGCCCGCGGCGGGCTACGAGGGCCGCGCCGGCTCGCTCGGCGGCAGCTATGTCTCGGACAACATCGAGGACTACTACGTGACCCCGTACCAGCTCGGTTACGGTCACATGGTCAGGTTCGACCATGACTTCATCGGCCGCGAAGCCCTGGAGCGGATGGACACGGCGAACCAGCGTCGCAAGGTGACGCTGGCGTGGCATCACGACGACGTGGCCAAGATCTTCGCGTCGGTATTCGACCCCAGCGTCGTGCCGTACAAGTTCCTCGAGCTGCCGGTGTCGAACTACGCCTCGGCGAACTACGACAGCATCCTGCACGGCGGCGAGCTGGCGGGTTTCTCCATGTTCACCGGCTATAGCTCCAACGAGCGCGCGGTGCTGTCGCTGTCCACCGTCGATCACGACCTTGCGGTGGGCACGGAGGTCACGCTGGTGTGGGGCGAGCCGGACGGCGGCTCCCTGAAGGCGTCGGTCGAGCGGCCGCACCGGCAGCTCGAGGTCCGGGCCACCGTGGCGCCTGCGCCGTATACGAAGGAAGTGCGGGACCACTACGCGGAGGGCTGGCGCAACAAGCAGGGCTGAGCCCAGGAGTGGTGCGGACGATCGGGAGGTGGCGCGACTCACGCGGACGACGGGCGGCTCGCCCGTGGAAGGAGAGCGATGGAGTTACCCCCGCAGCCCGGCGAAGGCGTGACCGTTGTCACGGTCGCCCGTACCAACCCGCTGTACGGGCACGACGCACCGCTGATCCGCGTGCTCGCCACAGCCGAGCAGGATCCGGTAACCGCGGCCATCGCGCGCTGCCTCGGCGAGTCGGACAGCGTCTATCTCGAGCTGCCCGATGGCCGGCTGACGGTCGTGCTCGATCTGGACGGCACGACCTGGGTCCCGCGGTCCAGGGACGAGGGCGTCCGCGGCTAGCAGGGCTGCGGGTCAGGCCGGAACAGGTAGTTGCGTAGGTTCAGCGAGACATTGCTGGTTTCCTGCCAGCCGTGCCGCCACGTATACATGGTGTAGCCGCGTTCGAGGAGCCACTCCACGACGTCGGCAGGAGCGTAGTCGTAGCGCGCGGTGTGCCGGGCCTCGATCTCGACCAGGATCGCCGGCCGGAACTCCTTGATGGTGCGCTCGCCGCCGCGCAGGACGTGCAGCTCGGCGCCCTCGGTATCGATCTTGATGAAGTCCAGCCGGGTCACGCCGGTCCGGTCGATCAGTGCGTCGATCGTGTCGACCGCGACCTCCACCTCCTCGTGGCAGCTGAACTCCACGTTGGGGCCGAGGCCCGCGGCCTTGCCGGTGAGGAAGGAGCGGCCGGTCACGGGCAGGTAGCGGCCGATGGGCACGCTCATGATGCCGGGCCCTGACTCCGAGCCCAGCGCCACGGCGTGGTAGCGCACGTTCGGGCAGGCCTGGGTGTTCAGCACCCGCCGCCACACCGGGTGCGCGAACGACAGCGGCTCGATGCTGTGCACCTCGCCAGACGGGCCCGCGAGCCGCGACAGCACCAGGCTGTACAGCCCTGCGGCGGCACCAGCGTCCAGGCACACACTGCCCGGCCGGACCAGGCTCGACAGACCCAGCAACTCCGACTCCACGTACGGCGTCCACCGGGCGAGCAGCATGACGGCGACGTTGGTCATCTTCGCCCGCATACCAAGTCCTCTCGCTCGCCGGCGCCCGGCCGGCCACGCACTAGTCGCGTCGGCGTCAGTCCCTCCGTTATGCGCTCTCGGCCCGAAGGCTGGTCCATACCGCCGCGACGGCCGGCCCGGTACGACTCGAGCGGCGGCTCGTCGGCCCGAGACCGGTATGTGCGCACGGTCAGGTAGATCACGAACCCTACCCCGGCGATCAGGAAGGAGTTGGCAATTACTGTTATCAGGCCGGGTGCCCGGTAGTCGCCAGTCTGGCCAGAGTGTGGCGTCCACCACATGGGCGCGAGCGCGAACAGCAGGTATCCGCCCGCGGCCGCGACCCCGAGCCCGACCGCCCCGAGGGATGCGCGCCACCGCGCTGTAGACCGACCTATTGCGGATGTACGTGGCGCGGCCGGTGCAGTGGCAGGCGCGGGCAGTGCCGGGTCGGCCAGCAGTGTGCTCACGTCGCCAGCCTGCCGCGGCACATCCGGGCGGCATATCGGGAAAGATCCCCGGTCCGTCCCCGATCACGGCCCGTCGGGTCGGGGAGTCCCGCCCGGGACCCCGCGTACACCGTAGGACCGCCGCGCATGCGGTCGCAGCGGCGCAGCTGCCCGCGGCCGAGTCGCC
>JASHPF010000174.1 GCA_030038295.1 Streptosporangiaceae bacterium | reverse complement strand
GCAAGTGCGCGCTCTGGTACCGGCTCAGCGTGGCGGGCGGGCAGACGGCAGAACTGCGGATCCGGCTGCGCCCGGTACCGGGCTCAGCCTCGGCGGGCAGCGATCCACTTGGCGCGGAGTTCGCCGCCGCGACGGCGCAGCGGCGGGCCGAGGCCGATGAGTTCTACGCCGAGCTCGCCCCGGCGTCGGCCACGGCGGACGAGGCGATGGTGATGCGCCAGGCGTTCGCCGGGATGCTGTGGTGCAAGCAGCTTTATTACTACGACGTCAGCCGCTGGCTGGACGGCGACCCCGCGCAGCCACTACCGCCGCCGAGCAGGCTCAGCGGCCGGAACAGCCGCTGGCGCAGCTTCGACGCGTTCGACATCATGTCCATGCCCGACACGTGGGAGTACCCGTGGTTCGCCGCGTGGGATCTGTCTTTCCACTGCGTCGCGCTCGCGCATGTGGACCCGGCGTTCGCCAAGTATCAGCTGATCTTGCTCTGCCGGGAGTGGTTCCAGCATCCAGGCGGCGCGCTGCCGGCGTATGAGTGGGACTTCGGCGACGTCAACCCGCCCGTGCAGGCCTGGGCCGCGCTCGAAGTGTTCGCCATCGATGGCGGGCGCGATCTGGACTTCCTCAGCCGGGTCTTCGACAAGCTCCTGGTGAACTTCACCTGGTGGGTGAACCGGGAGGACGCGGAGGGCAACAACCTCTTCGAGGGCGGCTTCCTCGGGCTGGACAACATCGGCCCGATCGACCGGTCTCATCTGCCGGTGGGCGGGACGCTCGAGCAGGCCGACGCCACCGCGTGGATGGCGTTCTACGCGCTGTTGATGGCGACCATCGCGCAGATCCTCTATCACACCGGGCACCGGCCGGGCACCGACCTCGGACTCAAGTTCGTGGAGCACTTCGCCGCCATCAAGCAGGCACTCGACGACCGCGGGCTGTGGGACGACACGGACGGTCTCTACTACGACCGGCTGATTACGCCCGGCGGGGACCGCGTGGAGGTCAAGGTCCGGTCGATCGTGTCGGTGCTGCCCACGCTCGCGATGAGCGTGGTCGGCCAGGAAACCATCGATCTCGCGCTGACGGTGGGCAAGCAGTTCGCCGCGCTGATGGCGGAGCAGCCGCTGACCGTGCTGGGCGGGCCTGGCGGTGTCGCGAGCGCCAGGGCGGCCGGGCTGTTTCGGGGCGGGCCGGGCGGTCAGCGGCTGCTGCTGACGCTGACCGAGCCGGAGCGGCTGCGACGACTGCTCGCGGTGCTGCTCGACGAGGCGGAGTTCCTGTCACCGCACGGACTGCGCGCGCTGTCCGCCTGGCACCGCGAGCACCCGTACACCATCGACGTCGAGGGCTACCGGGCCACCATCGACTATGAGCCGGCCGAGTCCACCACACCGATGTTCGGCGGCAACTCCAACTGGCGCGGGCCGGTCTGGTTCCCGGTCAACTACCTGGTGATCAGCGCGCTGGAGCGGTATTACCAGTTCTTCGGCGACGACTTCACCGTGGAATACCCGGCGCGGTCCGGCCGGCAGTGCAACCTCGGTCAGATCGCTACCGACCTGCAGGACCGGCTGATATCGCTGTTCACTCCAGGGCCCGATGGCAAGCGTCCTTGTTTCGGCGCGGCGCCGCTGCTGCGCGACGATCCGGCCTGGCGGGACAACCTGGTATTCAGCGAGTACTTCAACGGCGACACCGGGGCCGGCCTCGGCGCGTCGCACCAGACCGGCTGGACCGGCCTGATCGCGGACGTGATCCGGCGCCGGCACGGCGTGGTGCCGTCGCTCGGGGCGACGCTGGTCGCCGTGTTCGAGCGCGACTGAGAGCGAATCCGGCGGACACGCGCGCGGCGGGAGCGGGCCCCTCCGCCGCTCCCGCCGCGCCTCGTCGGTGCGCGGGATCAGACCCTCGTCGCCGCGCGCTCGGCCGGCCGTCCCGGCACGACCCGCGACTCGCGGCGGAGCCGGGCCAGCAGCACGATGGCGACAACGGACCCGATGAGGCAGCAGACACTGATCACGGTGAGAGCGGCGCTCGGACGCCCGGTCACGCCGAGCACGGACGTGACGGTGTCGACGATCCGCACGATCAGCGAGACCCACCAGGCCCAGCGGCTCGCCCGCACGAGGCCGACGGCCCCGGCCAGGGTCAGCACCGCAACCGCCGCGCCGAGCGGCATGGCGAAGGCGGGCAGTGCGTTACGTGTGGCGTGGTTGGCCGCCACCATGAAGGGCACGCCGATGAGGTCGGCGATACCCACGGCAAGCAGGATCACGATGGTCAGGCGGCGGACAGGTGTCATCGAAGGCTCCTTCAGTTGGCTCCGACACGCTGCTCAGCTGTTCGCTGAGATCCGCCGCCATCGTCGGACGCCGGGCCGCGCCTGCGCGCCGGCCGCTAGACGGAACCAGGGTCGGCGATCGTCCGTCGCCGGAGGGATTTTTGCGTTGCCGTACTCAGCACTCAGCAGTCCGCCGGGATGACCGCCGTCACCAGCCAGCCGCCGCCCGCCTGGGGTCCGGCGCCGAACTCGCCGCCGCACTCCGCCACGCGTTCTCGCATGCCCGCCAGGCCGCGGCCGGTGCCCGCGGCTTCGAGGCCCGACCGGCGCGAGGCCGGTACCCCACTGGCGACGCAGAGCCGGATCCGCGCGGCGTCGCCGGTCACGGTGATCTGCACCGGCGCCCCGGCTGCGTGCCGCAGCGCATTGGTCAGGCTCTCCTGCACCACGCGATAGGCGGTTTGCGCCGCGCGCGCGGACAGCCGGTCGGCGGCCATGTCGAACCTGCACGCGACGTCGAGACCGGTTGCGGCCGCTCTGGTAACCAGCTCGGCGATCAGCCGCGGCCCGTCGTCTCCAGCGGGCTTGTCGGTGTCGAGCAGGTCGACGAGCTGGCCAATCTCGGCTTCCGCCTGGCGCGCCACCGCGCCGATGGTGTCGAATGCCTCGGCCGCGAGGTCTGGGTCGTGCCCGGCCAGCCGCTGCCCGGCAGCCGCCTGGATCACCATGACGCTGACGCTGTGGGCCACGATGTCGTGCAGCTCCCTCGCGATCCTGATCCGCTCGTAGCGCGCTGCCTCCGCGGCGAACAGCTCCTCCTCCGCCGCGAGCTCACGCCCGCGAACGGCAAGCTGATCGGTCAGCGCCCGCCTGGACCGGCTGACGATTCCCAGCGCGAACGGTCCGACGACGATCACGACCATGAACGGGTTCCATATCCCCGCAGCGAACTGGAGGGCGGTACCGAGCACCAGAAGCGCAGCAACCGACCGCACCAGCCGGCGATCGGCACCTAGGGAGTAACTGAGCAGGAACACCGGCACCAAGACGACCATGAACGCGTCCGGGTTGGTGCTCGATCCGGTGAGCGCGACGGCAGCGCCGATCGCGCCCGCCGCTAGCGCCGCCAGGTGCGGGTGTGCCCGGCGCGCCAGCGGGCAGCAGCACGCCGCGACGGCCGCGCCGGCGACGACGAGGTGGCGCCAGCCGGTCAGCTGCCGCTCCGCCGCGAGCAGCGCGACCAGCGTGATGACGCAGCCAGCGGCGACAATCGCGTCGCCGGTGCGGCTGTCAAGTCGGCCGCGGGCGGCGGTGAACCACGCCTGGCCCGTGGTGGTCGCCCGGCGCCATGCGCCGACCGCCGAGTTCATCTCCGGCCCGTGCTCATCGCCGCGCCGTCTTCCTAGCTGCGCCGTCTTCATTGCCGCGCCGTTTTCATCGCGGCGGCAACGTCACGCCAGAGCCGGCAACGGCAGTCGCACGAGCGCCGCCAGGCCGCTCGGGCTCGTCTCGAGGCGCAGCGTGCCGTTGTGCAGCGCCGCCCGTTCCTGCGCCGCGGCGACCGCGCCGGAGTGATCACCGTGCGCGCCGACCGGCCCGGTGACGTGCAACTCCAGTGCGTCGGGAGCAAATCGCACCCGCACGTCGATGCGCGCGTCGGGCGTATCGCCGAGCACGGCGAGCAGCTGCTCCACGATCCGATAGCCGGATAGCTCCAGTCCGGCAGGGAGCACCCGCGGGCTGCCCTCGACGTGCAGCCGCGCATCAGCGGTCGTGGTTCGCTCCAGCAGGCTGGCGAGCTGCGCCAGTGTTGGCTGCGGCTCGGTCGGCGCCTGGTCGGTGAGCACGCCGGCGACCTCGCGCATCTGGGCCAGCGTCGCCCGGCCCTGGCTCTCCACGTCGGCGAATGCCTGCGTCGCGGCCACCGGGTCACTGCCGAGCAGGTCCCTGCCTGCCGCCACGGTGGCGCCCATCTGCCCGATCCTGTCCCGGAGCACGGCGTCGAGGTCGCCCGCGACCCGCGCGCGCTCCGCGGCGGCCGCGAGTCGCGCGGTCTGGTCGCGCTGATTGCGAAGCTCGGCGTTCCGTACCCGGAGCGCCTCAGCCGCCCGGCTGCGCGACCGCGCGAGCCGGCCCGCCGCGCAGAAGGCGATCATGGCTGGGATGCCAGCCAGCATGAAGCCGGGACCCAGCCGGGGGTCGTACACCGACTGCAGCACGACACCGGCCGTGCAGCACGCGGCACCCAGCCAGAACCGCCTGCCGGTGCACCGGGTGCCGACGAAGTAG
>JASHPF010000173.1 GCA_030038295.1 Streptosporangiaceae bacterium | reverse complement strand
CCACCGACGTGGCACATCGCCACGAAGTCCGCCGCCTCCGCGGCCCGGTAGATCGGCCAGTACTTCCGGTCGCCCCACTCGCTCTGGTTGTCCCCGCGCACCATCACCTGAACGAACCGCGGGTCAGCGGCGAACCGCTCGATCTCCGCGACGGCGAGGTCAGGCGAGTCAAACGGGACGTTGAGGCTGGCGCGCAGGCGGGGGTCCCGGTCCAGCCAGTCCTCCGCCACCCAGTCGTTGATCGCGCGGCACAGCGCCGCCTTGTAGGCCGCCGGGCCCTCGAGTACGAACGTCAGCGGAATCAGGATGGCGATGTCGGTGCCGTACTCGTCGAGCAGCTGCGCCCGCAGCACGTCGATGTCGCTGCCAGGTGCGCCGCCGGGCACCGCGGCGTCGATGCGGAAGCCACCGTTACGCCAGCGGGGGTAGTCGCGGACGACCCGGGCCACACGGCCGGCGTGCTCGTTCGCATACCGGGTCCGCCACGGCTCCGGCAGGCGCGGGATGATGTCGCGCGGCAGGAACATCGGGTGCACGTCGACGTCGAGCAGGAACGGCTTTGCCTGCCGGGCGGAGTTCGCTTCATCGCCCAGCTCGATCTCGGGAGTGGCAGTCAGCGTCACCACAGCGCCTCGGTTCTCGCTACCCCGGGGGCCGGCCCGCGGACCGGCACTACGGCCAAGCTAACACTCGACAACGACGTAGTCGTCCTCGACCGATACGGGCACCGTCTCGGCGATGTACGGACCGGGCACGCGACCATCGGGGCGCGGCCGGCCCGCGCCCGGGCCGGCCAGCTCGCTCCCCGGCATGACGGTTACGTCGTAGCTGCGCGCGGACAGATTGCCGCGTCCTGGCCCCATGAAGGACTGGCCGGTAGCGATGTCGTATTCCCAGCCGTGCCACGGGCACGCGAGCAGCGGCGGTCCCGGGTCTATCCGGACGTCGCCCGGGCCATCGGAGATCACCCGCGGTGCGAGCGTCCCGACGCAGAGCGGACCGAACTGGTGCGGACACCGGTTGCGCAGCGCGTAGAACTCGTCATCGATCCGGAAGACGCCGACCGACCTGCCGTTCACGTCGATGATCTTCCGGTCGCCGTTCCGGAAGTCGGCGACCCTTCCCACGACGAACCTCATAACCGCGCCTAGCCAGCGGCCGGCAGGGCGCCGGAAATCCAGTCTCGCAGCGCCTGCGGCGGCGCCGCGCCGATCTGCCGCGACAGCACCTGGCCGTCCCGCAGGATCAGCAGGGTCGGGATGGCCTGCGCGTCGAACCGACGGCTCAGCTGCGGCGACTCGTCCACGTTGACCTTGACCAGCTTGATCTTCCCGGCCATCTCCGTGGCGATCTGAGCGAGCGCCGGGCTCACCATCCGGCACGGGCCGCACCATGGCGCCCACAGATCGACCAGCACCGGTACCGAAGCCTGCTCGGCGGTCTCGGCGAAGGTGTCGTCACCGGCGTCCACGATCCACGGCAACGGCTGATGGCAGCTGCCGCACCGCGGCGTCCCGGTCGCGGCCGCCGGCACCCGGTTCCGGCGACCGCAGTGCGCGCACCTGATCACGTCCCCGGCCACCGCTCAATTCTGCCTCCGACCGGTCGACTTCGCGACGGTGCCCTGGCGAGCGTCGGCACCACCAAGCCTGACCTCGCGCAGCACGGAGGGAACGGGGTGGCAAGGTGCCGGTCGCGTGGTCAGACCGCACCCTGCGGCGGACCCGACACCCGGTCCCCGATCGCGTTGGCGTCGAGCGCCGTCCACGGTGTGGGGTCGAACCACGACGGCCAGCCAGCCTTGTTGACTTCCGCCGCGGCCTCGAGGTTCGCGCGCAGGGCCGCCAGGTCACGCTCCACTTCATAGAGCGCGAGGTGCGTGGCGAGATGTGGCGACGACGCGTCGATCACCTCGGGCTCCAGCCGGAACCGCCAGTTGGCCACGAAGCCAGCCACGGACGTGTTCTCGTCCGCGTGCCCGCGGTACCAGCAGACGAACTCGCTGTTGTCGAGGCCGGCTGGCGGCGCGCTGAACACCAGGTACAGGTGCTCGGCAAGGTGCGGCTCGGTCGGGTTGCCGTGCGAATAGCAGGCGAACGAGGCGAACGTGATCTGCGGGAACCATTCGGGCAGGTGCATCCGGCTCGAGACGTCCTTGCGCCTCAGCTCCGCCATTGCCTTCTTCGGCTCGCCTGTGAGCTCGTAGGCCGCCAGATACCGGTGCGCCGATGGTGTCCACTCGCCCTTCACGGTCTGCAACCGGTAACGCCGCGCGGCCGCGAATCCCGGCAGCACGAGAATTTCCCCCAGGTGGACGTCGTACCAGCGGTTGTACTCCTCGTCGGAGACGTGCGCGGGCGGTGTGCTGAACACCAGGTGCAGGTTCTCGGGCATCCAGGGCCCTCCCTGTGGTCGGCACGCCCGTGCTCATCCTCGCCGCTCCTCGCCGGGCGCGCGAGCCTCCACCTGGTCTCCACGTCACCCACGGCCCGGCTGCACCGGTGGCTGGTCTGCTGGCTGGATGGCCGTACCGCCGCATCTTCGGGGGGAGTCATGAGCGTCATCACCACGCCGACGGTAGAGCAACTCCGCGACCAGGTCCGCGCCGCGGTTATCACCCAGGCAGACCCTGGCCACGACGAGGCTCGAGCGGTACACAACGGCATGTTCGACCGATATCCGGCGGTCGTGCTCCGGGCCGAGCAGGTAGCCGACGTGATCGCCGGGGTCAATTTCGCCCGTGACACCGGGCTGGAGCTCGCCGTGCGCGGCGCCGGGCACAGCGCACCGGGATTCGGCACCTGCGACGCCGGGATGGTGATCGATCTGTCCCCGATGCGCTCGGTGTACGTCGACCCGGTGACGGCGACGGCTCGCGTCGACGGGGGGGCGACCTGGGGAGACCTCAACTATGCCGCTCACGCCTTCGGCCTGGCGACCACCGGCGGCATCGTCTCGACCACCGGGGTGGGTGGCCTGACGCTTGGCGGGGGCATCGGCTATCTGGCCCGCCCTTATGGGCTCTCGATCGACAACCTGCGCTCGGCGCAGGTCGTCACCGCGGACGGGCGCGTCCTGACCGCGAGCCAGGCCGAGAACGCCGACCTGTTCTGGGCGCTCCGCGGAGGCGGCGGGAACTTCGGCGTGGTCACGTCGTTCGAGTTCCAGCTGCATCCGGTCGGCGACGTGTACGCCGGGATCTTCCTCTACGAGCTGGCGTCCGCACGCGACCTGCTGCGATTCTTCGCCGACTTCATCCCGACCGCGCCGGAACCCGACGGCGCGTTCCCTGCCTTCCAGATCGCTCCGCCGCTGCCGTTCATTCCGGCCGACCGGGTCGGTGACACCCTCTGCGCGGCCATCGTGCACTGGGCCGGGCCGGTGTCGGAGGGCCGGCGGGCGATGGCGCCGTTCCGGGAGATCGGCCCGGTCGTAGCCGAGATGGCGGGCCCGATGCCGTGATCCCGCGCTCAACACCGCGTTCGACGCGCTGTTCCCCAAGGGCATCCGCAGCTACTGGAAGGGCAGCTTCGTGACCGAGCTGACCGGCGCCGCGATTGAGCAGCACGTGATTCACGGCGCGCAGGTTCCCGAGGTGAGCGCGACGGCGCCGTACGCCGGCCGGGCGGCTACGTGAACTTCATGGCTGACGACGACGCCGGCCGGGTCCGGGACAACTATCGCGGGCACTACCGGCGGCTGGCCGAGGTCAAGGCTCGCTACGACCCCGCCAACCTGTTCCACCTCAACCAGAACATCGTCCCCGCCGCCTAACCGGCTTCACCCGGTCTCCACGCCGAATCGGTCACGGCTGCACACACATGCGGTCTTATGGCGGAGACGGACGACCCCGCATCGGGAGGTGGATGACATGAAGGACCGCGATCACCAGGCCGAGCTCGGACGGCTCTTCGGAGGCCACCGGAGCGTGCGATCGAGCTCGTCGCGCCATCCCGCGGCCGCTCAGGTGTCCCTGTGCCGGGATGGCCAGCTCGACCCCGGCGACGCCGCCGCCATTCGCGCCCACCTGCAGTCCTGCCCGCGGTGCCGTCAGGTGCAGACCAGGCTTGCTGAGGTGCGCAGGATCCTGGCTCACCAGACCGACCGCAGCATTCCCGACGCCATCGCGCTGCGGATAGACCAGGCGCTGATCGCCGAGGCAGCGCAGGTCAAGGGCCAGTGGCCGCCGGCGCCGAGAAAGCCGCTCCCCTCCAGCTAGCCCGTGCCCACGTCACCGTGGCCGACGGCGTCGACGTCGCCGGCGGTCACAGGAATTGTCCGGGACTCTTGTCCGTACCGGAATTCACCACCTTCTCCGGCGGGACCGCGAAGCTCGCGGTGCGCGGGCGGCAGGCCGCCACCGCGATCGCGGCGTTGATCAGCTCAACCAGCGGGCACGTGAGATGGCCGTCGTCGTTCCGCACGGGCCCGTCGCACGGCAGGTGCTCACGAACCCTGTCGGCACACCGCCGGTCGATCTCAATGGTGCCGCGGCCGACAGCGAGCTGCTCGTGGATGTCCGCGTAATCGGTGATGACCTCATCGGCGGCGTCGAGCATCGCGAGGTAGCAGCATGCGTGACAGGTGTTCGCTGCTACCCGGGCGTTGTTGTTGTTCATCAAAGACCGTGCCTCTCAGGCGGAATACTGCGGCCTTACGAGTCGTACCGCGGCGGCCCGTAACCGTCCAATGGCGATCCGCCGGGGTCCACGTCGGCAGGGCGCTGGCCGGTTCCTGGGCGCCGGGTCGGGGCAGCCTCGCCCCTGGTGGTTATGGTGGCGGCATGGCCAGCCACCTGGTGACGGGCCGGCTCGCGCTGCGACCCTGGCAGGTCGACGACGCCCCGGCTGCGCTCCGATCCTTCGGCGATGAGGACGTCGCTCGCTGGCTATCGCCGACGATGGACCGCGTCACCGACGCGGCCGCCATGCGGCTTGTCCTGCAGAACTGGATCGCCGAGGACGCGGCCATGCTCACCCCGGCCGGCCGCTGGGCGATCGAGCTGCGCGACGGGGGCCACCTCATCGGCGGCGCGACGCTGCTGCCACTGCCGCCCGATGACGAATACGAGATGGGCTGGCAGCTCGAGCGCACCCGCTGGGGCAACGGCTACGCGACCGAGGCCGGGCTGGCCGTCGCCCGGTGGGCCTTCGGCCAGGGCCTCGAGCAGGTGATCGCGCTCGTGCGCCCCACCAACACCAGGGCCGCGGCCACTGTCCGCCGGCTCGGCATGGAATGGGTCGGCGAAACCGAGAAATATCACCAGCTGCGGCTGCAAGAGTTCCGCCTGCGCCCGGCAGACCTGGCCGACGCCCGCAACGGCGAGCCTGGGCGGTAGCGCCCTCAGACGGCGGAGGTTCCGGTGTGTGCTCGGCGCGGAGCCGACCCGGAGCGCGCCGGTCGTGATCTGAGCAAGCGTTTGCTAGGCAACGCCGTAAGATGGTGACCCGGCCGCGCCGCATCCGGCCGGGCCGGCCGCCGCCGCCGGGCGGCTCGCCTTAGCGCCGGAAGGTCCGCAGATGGCAGAAGTCCAGGATCGCCGCGAGCTGATCCTGTCCACCGCTGCGGAAATGGTCGCCCGCAAGGGCCTCCGGGCGACGACCGTCCGCGCCATCGCGGACGCTGTCGGTGTGTTCTCCGGCAGCCTCTACCATCACTTTCCGTCCAAGGACGCGATCGTCGATGAGGTGCTGACCCGCTACCTGGATGCGATCCAGGCGCGCTACGCCGTCGTGCTCGCCAGCGGCAAGACCCCGGCGGAGTGTCTGCGGGACCTCGTCGTCACCTCGCTCGAGATCGCCGAAGAGCAACCGCACGCGACCGCGATCTACCAGAACGAGGCGCAGTACCTGCGCGAGATGCCGGGCTTCCGCGGCATCCAGTCGGCGGCCGCACAGATCCAGCAGACCTGGATAAGCGTCATCGAGGCCGGCGTCGCCGACGGCAGCTTCCGTCCCGACGTCCCGGCCTGGGTGTTCTACCGGCTGATCCGCGACGCGGTGTGGCTGTCGATCCGCTGGCACCGGCCCGACGGGCCGTACTCCACGCAGCAGCTCGCCGAGGACGTGACCTCGCTGTTCCTAGACGGCTTCGCGACCACGACGACGACCGCGCCGGTGCGGGCCGCGAGTCGGGGCACGAAGGCGAGCGTCCGGTCAGGGAACGGGGTCGTTGCGGGCCAGTGCGACTGACCGGCTCGCGGTGTCAGGGTGACCGGCCGCCGCCGGCAGTGTCGGCTCGCAGCACGTACTTGAGCACCTTCCCTGCGGCGTTGCGCGGCAGCTCGGAGACGATCACGACCTCCCGCGGGACCTTGAAGTTCGCCAGCCTGTCCCGGCAGAACTCGACGATCTCCGCCGGATCAATCTCGGCTCCTGGCCGCGGGATCACGTACGCCCGGCACACCTCGCCGAGCCGGTCGTCGGGCACGCCCACCGCGGCCGCCTCCGACACCGCCGGGTGCCGCGCGATCAGCTGCTCGACCTCGGCGGGATAGACGTTGAACCCGCCGACGATGAACACGTCCTTGAGCCGGTCGGTAATCCGCAGCAGGCCGTCGGCGCGCAGGACGCCGACGTCCCCGGTGTGCAGCCAGCCGCCCGCGTCGATCGCCGCCGCGGTCGCCGCCGCGTCCTCGAAGTAGCCGCGCATCACGTTGTAGCCGCGCACCAGCACCTCGCCGCTCTCTCCGGCCGGCCGCGGGCGGCCGTCGGAGTCCGCGACCACGACCTCGGTCCCTGCGATCGGCCGGCCAACCGTGGTCGCGATCGTCTGCGCGTCGGCGTGCCGGTCGCCGACGGTCACGGTGCCGCACGTCTCGGTCAGGCCGTAGGCGATGACCACCTCGGGAAACAGCTCGGCGCGCATCCGCTCCACGAGCGCGGCCGGCACGACCGCCGCCCCGGTGACCGCGAGCCGCAGCGAGCCGAGCTCGGCGGCCGCGCGGGCCGGGTGGTCGAGCAGCGAGGCATAGAGCGTGGGCGGGCCGGGCAGCACGGTGATCCGCTCCGCGCCGATCAGGGCGAGCGCCTCCCCCGCGTCGAACACCGGCTGCAGCACCAGCGTGGCGCCCTTGATCAGGCAGGCCAGCAGCCCTGCCTTGTAGCCGAACGTGTGGAACAGCGGATTGACCAGCAGGTACCGGTCACCGCGGCGCAGGCCCACCCCGTCGCTCCAGGCCTGGTACACCCGCACGTTCTGACCGTGCGTGGTCATCGCGCCCTTCGGCCGGCCGGTCGTGCCGGAGGTGAAGAACATGTCGGCCACGTCGTCCGCGCCGACCGCGGCCAGCCGGGCGGCGACCAGCCCCGAGCCAACCCCGTTCCCCCGCAGCAGGAAATCCGCGAACGCTGTCGCCCCGGGGACAGTGCGCTCGCCCACGGTGATGACCTCGCGCAGCGCCTGCAGGCCCGGTACGGGCGCGCCAGCCGCCCCGGGGTGGCCGGCCGCGGCCGCGGCACGCAGCATGCCGACGTAGTCGTTGCCGAGGAAGCCGTCGTCGACCAGCAGCAGCCGCGCCCCGCTCTTGCCGAGGATCCAGGCTGCTTCGTCGCCCTTGAACCGGGTGCTGACGGGCACCAGCACGGCGCCGACCGACACCGCGCCGAGCGCGGCGACCACGAAGCGGCGGCCGTTCCGCGCCCACACCGACACCCGGTCCCCCGGCGCGACGCCACTCGCGATCATCGCGGCCGCGCACCGCCGGACCTCGTCGGCCAGCCTTCGGAACGTCCAGCGCTCGGCGCCGTCGACGATCGCCTCCAGGTCGCCGGCGTCGCCCGCCGCCGCGGCGAGCAGCGCGGGCACCGTGGCGGGAGGCGCGGGCCGGTGGTCGTCCGGCGGGTCACCGACCGATGCGGCCATCGCGGTCCTTCACTCCGGGGATGCGGCACCAAGTCTCGTGCTGCGATCCTAGCCAGCCGATCAAGCGCTTGGTACGGTCGGCAGCATGCCGGAGGCCTACATCGTGGACGCCGTCCGCACCCCGGTCGGCAAGCGCGGCGGCGGGCTCGCCGGGGTCCACCCGGCCGACCTCGGAGCGGCGGTGCTGACCGCGCTGGTGGAGCGCACCGGCATCGACCCGGCCGCGGTCGAGGACGTGATCTTCGGATGCGTCGACACGGTCGGGCCGCAGGCCGGCGACATCGCCCGGACGTGCTGGCTCGCGGCTGGGCTGCCCGACCACGTGCCGGGCACGACCGTTGACCGGCAGTGCGGCTCGTCCCAGCAGGCGGTGCACTTCGCCGCCCAGGCGGTGCTGTCCGGAACCGCCGACGTCGTGGTGGCCGGCGGCGTGCAGAACATGAGCGCGGTGCCGATCTCGTACGCCATGACGGCAGGCCAGGCGCTCGGCTTCGCTGACCCGTTCCGCGGCTCGGCGGGGTGGCTGCGGCGCTACGGCGACCAGGAGCTCTCGCAGTTCCGGTCCGCGGAGATGATCGCGGCTAAGTGGGACATCAGCAGGGACGACATGGAGCGGTTCGCGGTCTCGTCACACGAGCGAGCGCTGCGCGCGGCCGCCGAGGGACGGTTCGACCGGGAGATCGTCCCGGTCTTCGGGCTGGCGGCGGACGAGCCGCCGCGCCGGCCGGACTGGGCGAAGATCCGATCGCTGCCGCCGCTGACCGAGGGCGGCCGGCTCACCGCGGCGGTGTCCAGCTCGATCGCCGACGCGGCCGCCGCGCTGCTCATCGTCAACGAGAGGGGCCTGCGCGCACACGGCCTCACCGCGCGCGCCCGGATCCGGCACCTGTCGGTGCGCGGCGCCGACCCGGTATGGATGCTGACCGCACCGATCCCCGCGACCGCGCACGCCCTCGGCCGGGCCGGGCTCACGCTCGCAGACATCGACCTGGTCGAGATCAACGAGGCGTTCGCGTCGGTCGTGCTCGCGTGGGCCGCCGACACCGGCGCGGACCTGGCGCGGGTGAACGTCAACGGCGGCGCGATCGCGCTCGGCCACCCGCTCGGGGCCACTGGCGCGCGCCTGGCGACCACGCTGCTGCACGAGCTCGAGCGCACCGGCGGCCGGTACGGCCTCCAGGTCATGTGCGAGGGCGGCGGCCAGGCCAACGTGACGATCCTCGAGCGCCTGGGCTGACGTGGAGGCCGCCGTCGAGCCTGCGGGGCCGGTCGACTTCGCCGGCCGCGCGGTCCTCGTCACCGGCGGCACCCGCGGTATCGGCCGGGTGATCGCCGAGACCTTCCTCGCCGCCGGAGCCGACGTGCTGATCTGCGGGCGGCACTCGCCGGAGCGGCGGCCGGCCGCCGCCGGACGCGCGGCCGTGTTCGTCGCCGCCGACATCCGCGACGCCGAGCAGGCAAGGTCCCTCGTCGGCGCGGCCGTCGACGCCTTCGGGCGGCTGGACGTGCTCGTCAACAACGCGGGCGGCGCGCCGGGCGCGGCCGCGGCGACCGTATCACCGCGGTTCGTGGAGCGGGTCGTGGCGCTCAACCTGCTGGCACCGTTCTACGTGGCGCAGCCAGCGAACGCCATCATGCAGCAGCAAGATGACGGCGGTGTGATCGTCAACATCGGCAGCGTGTCGGCCCACCAGGCCGCGCCGCTCAGCGCCGCGTACTCCGCGGCGAAGGCGGGCCTGCTACAGCTCACCCGGTCGCTGGCGCTGGAGTGGGCGCCGAAGGTGCGGGTCAACCACATCACGGCCGGCCTCATCGCCACGCAGAGCGCGGCCGAGCACTACGGCCCCGACGGCGGCGCGTCCGTGGCCACCGCGATCCCCATGGGCCGGATGGCTGTGCCCGCCGACATCGCCGCCGCGTGCCTGTTCCTCGCCTCGCCGCTGGCCGCCTACGTCACCGGGGCCGACCTCGCCGTCCACGGCGGCGGCGAGATCCCGGCTCGCTTCCTCGCCGCGCAGCACGCGGCCGGTCAGGAGCGCGTCTCTCCCGCCGCTACCGAGCCTCGTACCACTCGTAGTCGAGCGACAGATCCGCGCTGAGGATGCCCTTGCCGATCGCCTGAATGCGATTGAGCCAGGCATATCGCTCGTCGCCGGTCTCGAACCGCGGCGTGACGTAGACCGTGAGCGGGAACTGGAGTCCCCGCGACACGTCGAGCCGCCCGTTGTACTGGATGAAGACTGTCGCGCCGTCGGCGGTGCGCACGGTGAGCCTCGCGTCGATCGTGCCCGTGCCGTCGCCGCTGAGCACCGACCAGTCCGCCGCCGCGGCGCCCAGCAATTCGCCGGCCAGCCGGTCACCGGTGAACTCGGCGCTCGCCACCTCGAGGATCATCCGAGTTCCGGCGGGTCCCGTTCCGACGTCGATCGGCGGCTTCAGCTGGATCCGGATCGTGCACAGCGGCACTAGCTCGATCGCCATCGCACTCCTTCTGGCTGTCTCCTCGGCTTGCCGGAAATACCGTACGGCCAGCGGCTCGGCGCGGATAGTGCGCCGGGCCGGGCTGCCAGTTTGCTCAGCCGTCGACTGGCGGTGGGCCTGCCCCGGGCCAAGCTTAAGGCTCGCCAGGTAGCGTGCGTCCGTGGCCGCGCAGCGCGTGATCTTCGTCTCGGATACGCACCTCTCGCCGGATACCCCGGCGGCGCAGGAAAACTGGGCCGCCGTCGTTCGCTACGTGACCGCGGCCGCTCCTGACCTCGTGATTCACCTGGGCGATCTCAGCCTCGACGGCGCGCGCAACCGTGCCGATCTCGATCACGCTCGCCGTCAGCTGGAGATGCTGCGCGTCCCGTGGGCCGCGGTTCCCGGCAACCACGACATCGGCGACAACCCGCTGCCGGGCACGCCAGGCGATCTCCCGGTCACCGCGGCACGGCGGCAGCGCTGGCTCGATGTCATCGGCGCGGATTACTGGTCGCTGGAGATCGCCGACTGGCTGCTGCTCGCGGTGAACGCACAGCTCGCCGGGTCAGGACTGGCGGCCGAGGCCAGTCAGTGGTCGTGGCTCGCGGACCAGCTACGCAGGGCCGACGCCGGCCAGCGGATCGCGCTGCTCGCGCACAAACCGCTCACGGCGCCTGCTGCCGAGCTTGCGACCGCTCCGCCGTACCGGTTCTGGCCGCCGGCCTCCAGGGACCGTCTCGCGCAGCTGTTCGCCGACCGGCCGCCGACGCTGTTCATCAGCGGCCACGTGCACCAGTCTCGGCGGCTTCGGCTCGACCGGACTGATCACGTCTGGGTGCCCACGACCTGGGCTGTCCTGCCGGATCATGCGCAGCCCGTGCTCGGCGCCAAGCGGTGCGGCGTGCTGTCGCTGGCGTTCGAGCCCGGTCGCACGCCAGCGCCCGC
>JASHPF010000172.1 GCA_030038295.1 Streptosporangiaceae bacterium | reverse complement strand
CGGCGCCGACCCGCTGGAACAGCGCGGCCGGTCCGGCGCCGTGCGCACCCGCCGGGCTGACAACGGTGCCGGTCTCCGCCAGCGCACCGAGGACCCGGTCGGCGGCGGCGACCACCTGATCGATGAGCAGGCTGGGGAAGATCGCGATCCGGTAACCCCAGCTCTCCAGCTCGGGGACGCTCACCGCGGGCGACCGGCCGCCGGGCACGACGTTGAACAGGCACGGCCCGCCGACCGCCGCCGGGATGGTTGCGATCTCGTCGGTTGTCTGCGGTGCCTCGAGGAAGGCGACGTCCGCGCCGGCCGCGAGCGCGGCCCTGGCCCGCTCGATCGCCTCGTCCAGGCCAGCCACGGCGCGCGCGTCGGTCCTGGCGATGATCAGCAGGTCGTCGGACGGCCGGCCCTCGACAGCGGCGCGGATCTTGCGCAGCCAGGCGTCCCGGTCGACGATCTCCTTGCCCGCGAGGTGACCGCATCGCTTGGGGAACGTCTGGTCCTCGATGTGGATCGCCGCGACGCCGGCTCGCGCGTACGCGCGCACGGTCCTGATCACGTTGAGCTCGTTCCCGTAGCCGGTGTCGGCGTCGGCGATCACCGGGATGTCGACCGCCGTCGTGATCCGGGCCGCGTTGTCGACCATTTCGGTCATGGTCAGCAGGCCGTAGTCCGGGTAGCCGTGCGCGACCGACGTACCCGCGCCCGTCATGTAGACCGCGGGAAAGCCGTGGGCGGCGACGATCCGGGCGGTGAGGGCGTCGTACGCACCCGGCGCAAGGACCATCGGCCCGGCGCCGATCGCCGCCCGCAGGCTGCCCGGCATAGCGTCCGCCACGGAATCTCCCAACAGCCGAGGATGGCCGTCGACCGGAGCGCCGGTCCGGTCGACGGGACTTTCAGTATCCAGCGTGGCGATCGAGCCCGGCGAGGGGGCGCGAGCGGCCGCAGGTTAGCGTGGCGAGCGTGACCAGCCGAGCAGAGCGCTCCATGTCCTTCGGCGCGATCGCCGACGAGTACGACCGGGTCCGGCCGGCTCCGGCACCCGAGGCCGTCGACTGGCTGCTACCCCGGCAGCGCGATGTCGTCGTCGATCTCGGCGCGGGCACCGGGCTGCTGACACGCGCCGTCGCGGCCACCGCGGGCCACGTCATCGCCGTCGAGCCGGATGACCGGATGCGCGCCGTGCTGGCGGAGCGCTCCCCCGGCGTCGAGGTGCGCGCGGGACGCGGTGAGGCCATTCCGCTGCCAGACGCCAGCGCGAACGCGGTCCTGGTGTCCTCGGCGTGGCACTGGATGGACCCGGCACGTGCAGTACCGGAGATCGCCAGGGTGCTGCGGGACGAGGGCCGGTTCGGCGTCATCTCGACCGGCCGGGAGCGCATTCCGTGGCTGCGCGCCAGTGAGTGGTTTGCCACCGGTGACCAGGACGTCGCGGCCCGGCGGGCCGCCGAGGAGCGCGCCATGCGCGAGCGCGAGCGCCGGGAGGTCACGCTGCCCGACCCGAGCCTGTTTCGCAATATCGAGACGCGGACGTTCCAGTTTACGCGCCGGATGACGGTCCCTGATCTGGTCGAATGGCTGATGACCTATAGCCGCGTCATCACCGCCAGTGACGAGGTGAAGGCCGCCGGCCGGGCGCGCGCCACAGCCGCGCTCGCGGATTTGTTCCCCGGCGCTACCGAGATCGACCTGCCGATGCAGTCGCGGTGCTGGCGAGCCGACCGGGTGCCGCGATCCTGAGCGCGGTCAGCCTTCCAGCGGGAGCAACTCCGCGACGAACGCCTCGATGAACCGCTCCAGACTCCCGGCGACGGCCTGCGTCGCGGGCCGGACCACGAATTTGCTGAGCCCGACGTCGACGTAGGCCTCGATCCGCCCACGAAGCTCGGCCCACGTTCGCGGCAGCAGGCTGGCCGGGTCGACGCCGGGCCGGCGCCGCTGCACAGACCGCGCGTACTCCGGAGTCACCTCGCCGACCGCGAGGCTGATCCCGTAGTGGTCGGCCTCGATCTCCCGGCCGGCCGCGGCCGCCGAGGCCTCGATCTGCTGTCGCGCCGCGCCTGCCTCGGCGGGGGTGAGGAAGCTGCCGAGCCAGCCGTCGCCGAACCGCCCTACCCGGCGCAGCCCCTCGGGCGCGCTGCCGCCGAGCCAGATGTCGAGCGGCTTGACCGGCAGCGGTCCCACGCTCGCCTCGGTGACGGTGAAGAACTGGCCCGAGAACGTCACGCTCGGCTGCGTCAGCAGTTGCCGCAGCAGTTCCAGCGACTCGTCGAACACCGCCGCCCGGCCGCCGGGCACCGGGAACGCCGCCGCCTCCGGTCCGCGCGCCGGACGCAGGCCGAACACGGGCAGCACGCGCCGCGGCGCGAGCGCCGCGAGCGAGGCTAGTTCCTTCGCGACCAGAACGGGATGGCGGCCGGGCAGCACGGCCACGCCGGTGCCGACCTTGAGCCGGCTGGTCCTGGCCAGCGCGTACGTCATGCCGACGAGCGGCTCGACCAGGTCGCCGTAGACGACCTCGCTGAGCCAGAGCGAGTCGACTCCGGCCTCCTCCAGCGGGCCTACCGCGGCGGCGAGCCCCTCGGGTGTGGCGTACGGGCCGAGGCTGATGCCGATGCGTACCTTCATGTCTCCATCCGATCACAGCAACGCCGCATACGGACAATCCCGGTCAGCGGCCCCGGCTAGAGTTCCGGGCATGGCGGGCGACGCGGAGACGGCGGATCTCGCCGCCGCGTTCCGCCGCGACGGTGTCGTGTGCGTGCGGGCGGCGCTGACCGCGGCCGAGATCGCCGAGGCCGCCAGTGGCATCGACAAGGTGCTGGCGAGCCGTGGCCCGCTCGCGCAGGTCGCGAGTGGCACCGAGGACCCCGGCTTGTTCATCGAGGACTTCTGCCGCTGGCAGGAGATCCCGGAGATCGAGCGGCTGGCGCGGCACTCGCGGCTGCCCGCGATCGCTGCCGCACTGCTCGAGACCGCGCAGGTCCGCTTCTACCACGATCACGTACTAGTCAAGGAGAGTCGGACGGAGCAGCGCACGCCGTGGCACCAGGACCAGCCGTACTACAACGTGGACGGCCGCGGCGTCAGCGCGTGGATCCCCGTTGATCCCGTCCCCGAGGCCGGCTGCCTGGAGCTGATCGCGGGCTCGCACCGCGGCCCTTGGCTGCTCCCCCGCGCCTTCCTGACCAACCAGGCACGGTGGTTTCCCGAAGGCAGCCTGCGGGAGCTGCCCGACGTCGAGACCGATCGGGCCGCCTACGACATCCGCCGGTTCGAGCTGGCGCCCGGCGACGCTATCTTCTTCGATTTCCTGACCGTGCACGGCGCGCCGGGATTCCCGTTCACCGGCCGGCGCCGGGTGCTGTCCCTGCGTTACCTGGCCGCCGATGCGCGGCACGCGCCGCGGCGCTGGCCGACCTCGCCGCTGTTCGAGGGACTCGACCGCGAGCTGCCCGCGGGCGCCGAGCTGGACCATCCGCTGTTTCCCGTCGTCTGGCCTGTCTGACCGGCCCGGCTACCCAGGTCGGCCGGCGCGAGCTGCCGCGCGCCGGCCGGGCCAGGCCGACCACCACGAACCCCGTTCCCCCCTGTACCTTGACATCAAGACAAGCTGCCAGGGAGGCGCGACGTGATTCACCATGTGCAGCTGGCCTGTCCGGCCGGGTCGGAGGATGCATCCCGGGCGTTTTACGTCGGCGTGCTCGGGCTCGTCGAGATCGAGAAGCCGCCGGCGCTTGCCCGCCGCGGCGGCTGCTGGTTTCGCGGTCACGGCGTCGAGCTGCACCTCGGCGTCGACGCGGACTTCCGGCCTGCCCGCAAGGCGCATCCCGGACTGCTGGTGACCGGCCTCGACGACTGGGCGGCCCGACTGGCCGCGGCGGGCTACCCGGTCAGCTTCGATGACGAGTTCCCCGGCATGCGGCGCTTCTACTCGCGCGACCCGCACGGCAACCGCCTCGAGTTCCTCGAGCGAATCAGCGCCCCGGACCTCGGAATACCGGGGCAACAGCGCACGTTGCCAGCGACATGACGACACAGCCCGACACGACTGAGGACGTGCAATTCTGGTTCGACCCGGTGTGCCCGTGGGCCTGGATCACGTCGCGGTGGATCCTCGAGGTCGAGAAGGTACGGCCGATCCGGCCCGACTGGCGGATCATGTCGCTGGCTTACCTGAACCTCACTCAGCACGAGGGCAAGGACCTGAGCCCCGAGTACCTGGAGCGGATGGGCCGGGCGTGGGGGCCCGTCCGGGTGTGCGCCGCGGCAGCGAAGCACAGCGGACCGGAGATCCTGGGCCCGCTGTACACGGCGCTCGGCACCCGCTTCCACAACGAGGGACGCCGAGAGGATCCGAACGTCCTGACCGAGGCCGTCACGGAGGTGGGGCTGCCGGCCTCGATCGCCGACGCCGCGACGAGCACCGAGTTCGACGAGGCGATCAAGGCCTCGCACCACGAGGCGTTCGACGAGGTCGGACTGGACGTGGGGACGCCGGTCGTCCGCATTCGCGGTAAGGCGCTGTTCGGCCCGGTCATCACGCCCGCCCCCAAGGGTGAGGCGGCCGGCCGCCTGTGGGACGGGCTGGCGCTGGTGGCGGAGGCGGACGGGTTCTTCGAGCTGAAGCGGACGCGCGACCGCAAGCCGACGTTCGAGTAACCGCACGTTCGAGTAACCGCCGGGCCGCGGCCCGGCGGGCCGGTTCAGTCCGCCGCGCCGATCAGCCGGTCGGTCACCGGGTCGCCGACGCCGCCGAAGTACGTCGCGAGTACCTGATCGAACGCGGGCTCGGCCGGCGCGGCGCACCGGAACAGCGTCATGGAGGAACGGAGCTTCATGGCGTCGATGCCGCCGAAGACCTGCTCGGCAGTCCGCCCGGACAGCCCCGTGAGGATCTCGG
>JASHPF010000171.1 GCA_030038295.1 Streptosporangiaceae bacterium | reverse complement strand
GGCGCCCCGAAGCACAGGAGATGATCGGAGATGCAGTATCTGTTTTCTGTGATCGACGACACGGCCGACCTGGCCAGATGGCGAGCGTCAGGGGCTACCGCTCGCCCGGATGAGATGGCAGCTCTCGACGCGTTCAACGACCGGCTCGCAGCAGAGGGCCACTGGGTTTTCGCCGGCGGCCTTGCGGCGCCCGGCACGGCGACCGTGATCGACAACCGGGGTGGGGAGGCGCTGTTCACCGACGGGCCCTTCGTGGAGTCGAAGGAGTATGTCGGGGGCCTGTGGATCATCGAGGCTGCCGACCTCGACGTGGTGCTCAAGCTGGCCGCCGAGGGGTCGAAGGCCTGCAACCGGAAGATCGAGGTGCGGCCGTTCGCGCTCATGACCACAGAGACCGAGACGACGGCCCAGGAGCAGATCCGGACGCTGCTGAACGACCGCGCCGCCGCCATAACCGCCAAGGACGCCCGGCGCGCGGTGGCCCACCTCGCTCCCGAGGTCGTCAGCTTCGGCCTGGCCCCGCCGCTGCGTGCCGCCGGGGATGAGGCTCGCGACCCAGCGGGGATCGAGGGCTGGTTCGGGACCTGGGACGGCCCGATCGGCTACGACATCGGCGACCCGGTCATCGAGGCGGGTGACGACGTCGCCTTCTGCCATGGCCTCACCCATATGACAGGCACGAAGACGGACGGGGAGCAGGTCGACTTGTGGTTCCGGTCCACCGTCGGGCTCCGCCGGACGGCCGCGGGCTGGCAGATCACCCACGAGCATGACTCCACGCCGTTCTACATGGACGGCTCGGGCCGGGCCGCCACCGACCTGAGGCCCTGACCCGCCGGGCGTTGCGGAGCGGTGACCTAACCACTGGAGCAAGCACGACCTGGTGTTCACGACGAGCAGCGGTCATCCGGTCGAACCTCGCAATCTCGGCAGGTCCTGTGAACGCATCGGCAACATTGCCGGGCTTCGTCCGATCCGCCTGCACGACCTGAGGCACACAACTGCCACGCTGCTCAAAAACTCTCGGGGTTGCGCCACGGGACGCGATGGAGATCCTTGGCCAGTCGGGGATTGCGGTCACGCTAGAGGTGTACACGGTCGGCGATGACCGCAGTCGACGGGAAGCCATCAGCAATCTCGCGGAGCTCTTCGGCAGTCAGGCAGGCTGACCGTTGCCTGTCAAAATTGCTGTCATTCGGTCCAGGGACGGACAGGGGCGCGTGGCTTCGCACCCTCTGAGCTTGGTGGGCGGTACTGGGATTGAACCAGTGGCCTCTTCCGTGTCAGGGAAGCGCTCTCCCGCTGAGCTAACCGCCCGTCGAGGCGGAAGCGGGAATCGAACCCGCGTACAGGGCTTTGCAGGCCCTTGCCTAAGCCACTCGGCCATTCCGCCACAGGCCAACCCCTGAGGGCCGGGCCGGTACCGAAGAGCCGAGCGGACCGTCGGCACGCGAGACGGCTTCCGGCACCTCGGAGCGGACGACGGGATTCGAACCCGCGACCCTCACCTTGGCAAGGTGATGCTCTACCAACTGAGCCACGTCCGCGTGCGCCCCGCCTGGCATCCGCGCGACCGACCACGCGGCGCGTCCGGGGTGCGTTCAGAAACTGTAGCCGATCCTGACCGCCGGGCAAACTCGCATACCCCGCCCAGCGCCCGCCGCCACGCCCCGCGAACCAGGCCGGGAACCAGAGATTGCGCTAGCGTCAGAGCCGTGCCTGTCTGGATCAACGGGGAACTGCGCCCCGACGACGACGCCCGGATCTCCGTCTTCGACCACGGCCTGGTGGTCGGCGACGGCGTCTTCGAGACCGTCAAGGTGGCAGACGGCGTGCCGTTCGCCCTCGGCCGCCATCTGGCCAGGCTGGCCTCCTCCGCGGCCGGGCTCGGCTTGCCCACGCCTGACCTGAATTGGATCAGGGCAGGCGCCGCGGCCGTCATCGCAGCCACGCCCCGGATGCCGCTTGCCCGGATGCGCATCACTCTCACCGGTGGTGTCGGTCCGCTGGGATCGGAACGGGGTAACTCTGCCGTCACGGCCGTTGTAGCGCTCGCGGAGCAGCGGGCGCCCGCCCCCTTCGTCGACGTGGCCGTGGTGCCCTGGCCGCGGAATGAGCTCGGCGCGCTGGCCGGCCTCAAGACGACGTCATACGCGGAGAATGTCCGGGCTCTCGGCTACGCGGCCGAGCGCGAGGCCGGAGAAGCGATCTTCGGGAACATCGCCGGGAACCTGTGCGAGGGCACCGGCACGAACGTATTTGTCGTCGTGGCGGGCCGGCTCGTGACGCCGCCGCTGTCGGCGGGCTGCCTGGCAGGTGTGACCAGGGCGCTGGTTCTCGAATGGGTCGGTGGCGTCGAGGAGGATCTGCCGGTCACCGTGCTGGCAGAGGCCGACGAAGCCTTCCTAACCGGGACAACTAGGGACGTGCAGCCGATCCGGAAGGTAAATGGCTCGGAGTTGGCCGCGGTCCCGGGGCCGGTGACGAGAAAGGCGGTCGAGGTGTTCGGCACTAGGGCGGCGGACTCACCCGAACCGTGAGAATGGCCATGCCGGGGGCGGCATGGCCATATTCACGGGGGATTACTGTCAGGCTCGCCAGAGCAGCTCGTCGAGCTCCGTATCGACGTCGATGTACTCGCTCTCGTGGCCAGGCGCGATGACCTCGTAGGTCCGGGTCAGGAACGCGGCCGTCGACTCGCGCGGCATCTCGAACTGCGCCTCGCCGAACGGGGACGACAGCGCGATGTTCAGCAGTTCGCCGTCGGCGTCCTCGGCGGGCCACACCTGCACGTCGCCCTCGCCCGCCGGGCCTTCAAGGCCGACCGCCAGCAGGTCACGGGCGAAAATCCACTCGACAGGCTCATCCGTCCCGACATGGAACGCCATGCGGATCGCATACGGGTCTTCGGCGCTGTAGTAGAGGCTCGCCACGAGCGGGACGGGGCCGTGGTCGGGAACCACCAGGCTGAGGCCGAGTTCGGCGGACACGGTCACACTGCTGTTCATCATCGGGTCAGACCTTCTGCCTTGTCGTGTCCCGGATTGCCGGGCTTCACATATTGGTGCGCGGTTGCCCTATCACATAGGACATCGCGTGTCCCGCTGAATTGGTTTCGCGGGATCTTGATTCCGCGAAAGAAGTCGCTCGTAACCTCGGTCACCGATCGACAAACCGGCTCCGACGTGGTCAAACGCTTCTCGCAATAAAACACCGATTTAGACGCAGGATCATCCCGCCGGGTAACAAGCTTCAGTTGTGACCTTCGTCTCAGGAGGCACTGGGAAGGCCGGTAACCGCACCCTACGTGCTGCCCGGACGCGCGGCGCGGGTATAGCCGCGAATTTAACTCGGAAATACCCGGTGTGTCCGATTCAGGCACCCTGTGCTGGCGCTATTTTACCTAAAATAGTTATGTCCGGACTTTGTATCTATTCTGGTTCATGGGTGACTCTGAGCGGTCATGCCCATCCTGGTCTGCGTGCCCCCGACGATCGGCTCGGGACCGCACCAGCCCGCTATGCGCTACGCTGAGATCGCTCTGCGGCCGGGATCACCCCAGCTGGCCGCGCTAGCCCGGGGATGCCCAGCGGCCGAGGCGCGCGGAGGGGTGGCAGTGGCGGCGTGCCCGGGCGATTGGCTCAGCGGGAGAGCGCCTCGTTCACACCGAGGAGGTCACTGGTTCGATCCCAGTATCGCCCACCACTAAGCGGGCGGTCCGGCGTGGGTCTCCAGCCGAAACGGTGCACGGGAGCTGCTAGCAAGCCCGACGGTCAACCGAGGACGTTTCCGCGACAGCGTGTCGGCGCGCGCCAGCGCCAGCTAGCAAGATCGTTTCCGCCGCTCGACTCGCCGCCGGATTCGCGCCGCCTCCGGGACCCGCTGGCGGAACCGTGGCTCAGCTTGCTACGCGTTCGAGTTCTTGATCGCCTGTGCGTACTCGCGGCCCTTGTACCAGCCGCACGATGAGCACGCCGTGTGCGGCAGGACCGCCTGCCGGCACCGCGGGCACGTCGTCAGGGTCGGGGGCTTGGTCTTCCATTGCGCACGACGGGACCGCGTCCGCGATCGTGACTTCTTCCACTTAGGAGTAAGGCCCCCGGTCATGTCGACGTTCTCCCGTTCGTGTCGGGGTCTGCGGCAGCCTGATCAGCCCTGAGACCGGGGCCGACACGGCTGAGAAGATTGCGGCTTGTCAGGATACCGCACGGAGCCGACGCCAGCGTCGCCGCGATCCGCTGCGCCGTTCAGCCACGCGTCGTTACGGATCGTTTACGCACCTCTTAGCTATTCCGGTGGCAGTACGGGTACGGACCGTAACGCTCAGTAATTAGACTTTCGGCGCAGCCGTGGGGATCAGGGCTGCGCAGCTTCTGGGGGCGCCACGGGACGGGGGTTCGGCGTGTTCGGAGTGAGGCGGCCAGCGCAAGGGCCGGGCGACGACGGGCCTGCGGGTGGCAAACCGGCAGGCACCGCAGCGGCGGACGGTGATTCCGGCAACGCAGTCGGCAACGGATCCAGCCAGGCGACCGCAGGCGAGTCCGGCGAGGTAACGGGCAACGGGTCTACCCGGCCGACCGTGAGCGAGCCGGGCAAAGTGCCGGACGGCGCGGCGAGTCCGGCGGCGAGCGGCCACGGCGGCCCGCCGGGCGGTGTGCCGGGCTCGAGTGGCGCCGCGAGAGCCGGCCAGCCCGGCCTCAGGCTGATCGCAATCGCCACGGTGACGGTGGCAGCGGTGGCGGCCGGGATCGTCTACGGAGTGACGCACTCGTCGCCGGCCAGGTCGGCGTCGAGCCAGCAGGCGCACGCCGCCGCGGGCGCGATCCGGGTGGCTTCGATCTCGCCGGGAAACCAGGCTGCCAACGTCGACGGCGCGAACCCGATCATCGTCACCTTCTCCGGCCAGGTGTCGTCGAATTCGGCTAAGCCGAAGCTGTCGCCGAGAGTGCCAGGGACCTGGACGGCGACCGGAAACACGCTGGAGTTCATGCCGAATACGCCCTTCCAGCCGTCTACCCAGGTGACGGTCGAGGTGCCGGCCGGGCCGTCAGGCGTCCACGCGGCCGACGGCGGGCTGCTGAGCACCGCCGTGACCTCGCGGTTCACGACCGCCGCCTACAGCCAGGCGGGCCTGGCCGTGCTGCTCGCGCAGCAGGGTTACCTGCCGATGAACTGGGCGCCGATCCAGGCCGACGCGTCCCTCACCCAGCTGGAGAGCACCGACCCCGCCGCCGAGACGCCGCAGGGCATCGCGTATGACCCGCCACCGGGCATCTTCACCTGGCAGCCCGGCTACCCGCCGCAGCTGCAGGAACAGTGGGTGCCTAACCAGGCGAACGTCATCCTCCAGGGTGCGGTCATGGCGTTTAAGTCCGAGCACAACATGACGATCGACGGCAGCCTCACGCCACAGCTGTGGACGGCCCTGTTCCAGGCGCAGGAGAACGGCGAACTGAACGCCAACGGCTACACCTACGCGATCGCCAACAAGGGAACGCCGGAGACGCTGACCATCTGGCACGACGGCCAGGTGGTGCTCACCAGCCTCGCCAACACCGGTATCGCGTCGGCGCCCACCGTGGACGGCACCTTCCCGGTCTACGAGCGGTTCCTGAACACGATCATGAGCGGGTTCAACCCGGACGGTAGCTACTACTCCGACCCGGTGCAGTTCGTCTCGTACTTCAACGGCGGCGACGCCGTGCACTACTTCGCGCGCGGGTCGTACGGCTGGCCGCAGAGCCTGGGCTGCGTCGAACTGCCCTACAACGACGCCGAGCAGGCCTACCCGTACCTGACCTACGGCAGCCTGGTGACGGTCCAGGGCTGACGGTTCGGTCGGGCTCAGGCCCGCCGCGGGCACGCTACCGCCCGGCACCGCAACGACGCGGTGCCGGGCGGTTCGTCGTCGCGGGCCGGTCCGCCGTCCCGAGGCTTGATCGCCGACCCGGGCTCGCCGACCCAGACCCGGCTCGGCGGGCCGGACCCGGTCCGGCATCTTGCCGGTACCCTCGGACGAGTGCCGTTAGTTCCGCAGATCGACCAGGTCGCGTGCCCTAGGCATGGCGTGTCCGGGTTTCAGCCTGTCGGCACCGGCCTGAACCTGTATCCATTTCTTTACCTGCTCCCAGGGTGCTTGTCAGGGTTGGGCTCTAGAGTCACTGACACGGACGCCGGGTCGGGCAGGCGCGTCGGCATCGCCGCCCGCCGCGCGTCTCCGGGCAGCTAAGGGTGACGAGGGAGTCTCGAGTGTCTCTGACGAGCCTGCGTGGGCGGATCGTAGCCCTCGGTGGCGTCATTGTCCTGCTGCTGGTCGCGGGCGTCTGGATCGCGCTCACGCACGCCTCGGCCCAGTCGACGGCGGACGGCAGCAGCAACGGCTCCGGCTCGCACTCCTCGGCGAAGACCCCGGTCGGCCCGCTGCGGCTCGTGTCCGCCTCCCCGGCCAGCGGTGCCACCGGGGTGAACGGCGCGGGCGACATCACGATCACGTTCTCGGCGCCCGTCGCGACGACCTCACCGCTTCCCACGATCACCCCGAGCGTGACAGGCAGCTGGCAGGGCGCCGGGACCGACACGCTGCAGTTCGTGCCTGCCACCGGCTTCGACCCGAGCACTCAGGTGACCGTTCAGGTCCCCGGCGGCACGCAAGGCGTCCGGTCCGAACAGGGCAGCCTGCTCGGCAGCACGAAGCAGCTGAGCTTTCAGACCGGCACCTACCAGACCGCTCGGCTGGACCAGCTGCTGGCCCAGCTCGGTTACCTGCCGCTGACCTGGACGCCCGTGCAGGGGGCTAGTGTTCCCGCGGCGACCGATGCGGCCGGGCAAGTCGCCGCGGCCTACAGCCCGCCGCCGGGCCTCTGGACCTGGCAGTCCGGCTACCCGAGCGAGCTGCAGAACTTCTGGGACGGCGGCTCGGCGAGCGGCCTGATCGTGCAGGGCGCGGTCATGGCCTTCGAGGCGAACGAAGGACTGACTATGGACGGCGTCGCCGGGCCGGAGGTCTGGACGGCGCTGCTCAAGGCGGTAGCGGCGGGGCAGAACAACCCGAACGGCTACACCTACGCCATCGCCAGCGAGGCCGACCCGGAGACGCTGACTATCTGGCACAACGGCCAGGTCGTGCTGCAGAGCCTGGCCAACACGGGCATCGAGGCCGCTCCGACGACGCTCGGCACCGCCCCGGTCTACCTGCGCTACCGCTACCAGATCATGCGCGGCACGAACCCGGACGGCACGACGTATGCCGACCCGGTCCAGTACGTGTCGTACTTCCGGAGCGGCGAGGCGGTGCACTACTTCCCGCGGGGTTCGTACGGCTGGCCGCAGAGCCTGGGCTGCGTCGAGCTCGACCTGTCCGATGCAGCGCAGGCGTGGCCCTATCTCACCTACGGATCGCTGGTGACGGTGGCGCCGGGCGCGCTCACTCCGGCGGGCAGCCCGACGGCAGGCTAGCGGGCCGTCGCCAGCCGGCCGTTGGCCGTGGACAGCCGGCAGCCGGCCGCGACGCGACCGGCCCGCCGCCGATAGCATCGAGGCCGCGGGGTTGATCGGCCCCGCGGGCGTGCCGCGCCCGTCGGCGTGCCGAGCGCCCGGCCCGGGCGTGACTACGGACACGCACCCAGCACCAGAGGAGCCTGAAGTGCCTGCCGACAAGCTGCGCATCACACTCGCCGGAAGCGAGCACGTGGTGGAGGAGGGCACGACGGCCGGCCAGGCGCTGGCCGACCGGGAAGCAGCCGCGGCCGTCGCGGCCCGGGTGAACGGGCAGGTCCGCGACCTGTACTTCGAGTTGGCAGACGGCGACACGGTGGAACCGGTCAGCATCGGTTCGCGTGACGGTCTGGCCATCCTCCGGCACTCGACCGCGCACGTCATGGCGCAGGCCGTGCAGGACCTGTTCCCGCAGGCCAGGCTCGGCATCGGGCCGCCGATCGAGAACGGCTTCTACTACGACTTCGACGTGCCGGCGGCATTTACTCCGCAGGACCTGAAGTCGATCGAGCAGAAGATGCGCCAGATCGTCAAGGAGGGCCAGCGCTTCAGCCGCCGGGTCGTGACCGACTCGGAAGCGCGCGCAGAGCTCGCGGACGAGCCGTACAAGCTCGAGCTGATCGGCCTCAAGGGCAGCGTCACCGGATCACCGGGCGAGGCCGGGCACGGTGACGCCGGCGAGGCTGTCGAGGTCGGCGGCGCTGAGCTCACCATCTACGACAACCTGGACGCTAAGACTGGCCAGGAGCGCTGGAAAGACCTGTGCCGTGGCCCGCACCTGCCGACTACCAGAAACATCCCGGCCTTCAAGCTGATGCGCAGCGGCGGCGCTTACTGGCGCGGCAGCGAGAAGAACCCGCAGCTGCAGCGGATCTACGGCACCGCCTGGCCGTCGCGGGAAGCTCAGGACGACTACGTCAGGCTGCTTGAGGAAGCCGAGAAGCGCGATCACCGCAAGCTCGGCGCCGAACTGGACCTCTTCAGCTTCCCGAGTGAGATCGGTAGCGGGCTGCCCGTCTTCCACCCCAAGGGCGGCATCATCCGCAAGGCGCTCGAGGACTACTCGCGCCAGCGCCACGAGCAGGCCGGTTACGAGTTCGTTTACACGCCGCACATCACCAAGTCGGAGCTGTTCGAGACCTCCGGACACCTGCAGTGGTACGCCGACGGCATGTACCCGCCCATGGAGCTTGAGGGCGCGAAGTACTACCCGAAGCCGATGAACTGCCCGATGCACATCCTGATCTACGCATCGCGCGGCCGGTCTTACCGCGAGTTGCCGGTGCGGCTGTTCGAGTTCGGCACCGTGTACAGGTTCGAGAAGTCCGGCGTCGTGCACGGCCTCACCAGGGCCCGCGGCTTCACCCAGGACGACTCGCACATCTTCTGCACCCCCGAGCAGTTGCAGGGGGAGCTGGCCAGCCTGCTCGACTTCGTCGTCGGCCTGCTGCGCGATTACGGGCTGACCGAGTTCGAGGCTGAGCTGTCCACCCGGCCGGAGAAGTTCGTCGGCGAGATCGCCGAGTGGGACGAGGCCGAGGCCGCGCTCAAGTACGCGCTGGACAAATCAGGCTTGCCATACGTGATCGCCGAGGGCGAGGGCGCGTTCTACGCTCCCAAGATCGACGTTCACGTCAAGGACGCCATCGGCCGCCGCTGGCAGCTGTCGACACTGCAGGTGGACTTCCAGGAGCCGGGCCGGTTCGGCATCGAGTACCAGGCTGCCGACGGCAGCAGGCAGCGGCCGTACATGATCCACCGGGCCTTGTTCGGCTCAATCGAGCGCTTCTTCGGAATCCTCACCGAGCACTACGCAGGGGCGTTCCCGCCCTGGCTTGCCCCGGTTCAGGTGGTCGGCATCCCGATCTCCGACGCGCACGTGGAGTATCTGCAGAACGTCGCAACCCGGCTGCGCGAGCACGGCATCCGGGTCGAAGTGGACACTAGTGACGACCGGATGCAGAAGAAGATCCGCACCGCCCAGCGGCAGAAGGTTCCGTACATGCTGCTGGCAGGGGACGAGGACGTCAATGCCGGGGCTGTGTCGTTCCGCTACCGCAGCGGCGAGCAGAAGAACGGGGTGCCGGTCGTCGACGCCATTGCCGAGATCACCGGAGCAGTGGCCAGCAGGATCCAGGTCTGAGGCTGTGCCCGACCGCGTGCCAGGGCCGGAGGAACTCGACCCCGGCCAGCAGGAAGTCCCGGCCAAGCGCGACGCCGCTCTGGACGAGGTGTGCCAGATCGTGCCGGACGGGCTGCAGCGGCTGTGGATGCCGCACCGGATGGCCTACGTCAAAGGGGAAGGCAAGCCGGCCGACGGTAGCGAGGTCGAGTGCCCGTTCTGCGAGATACCGAAGCTGAGCGATGCGGACGGCCTGATCGTGGCGCGTGGCGCTGAGGTCTACGCCGTGCTGAACCTCTACCCGTAC
>JASHPF010000170.1 GCA_030038295.1 Streptosporangiaceae bacterium | reverse complement strand
AGGCGCTCATGGCGGCGATGCACCACGGCCTGATCCAGTACCACCAGGACACGCCCCCGCTCGCGTCCGGCTGCTTCAGCGGCCGGGTAACCGCCGACCGGCGCGGCGTTCTGCGGCCGCTCGCCCTCGTGGAGGGCGATTCAGACTAGGCGGCGGATCTGGTCGCCGGCCATGAAAGGGCGCTGAACCGGACCGGTGCGGCTGTCGGACCATCGCCGCCCGACGGTCAGGCTCGGCCATGATCATCAGCGAACGTGCCGCGGCCGAGCCCACCGCCGACCGGCTCGCCGCCTGCTGAGTCTCCCGCTCCTGCTCCCTGCGCGACCCTCGCCTGGTACCGCCGACCCGCCACCCGCGGGCGGCCTATGCCTGCGATCCTGGTGAGCGAAGCAGCCACCCACTTCGTCTCGTCGCGGTAACGCGCCCGGATGTGCGACCGTTCACTCGTAGGTGAGAGGAGTGTGACCGTCGTTGGCAGCGGGGCCGGCCGCGGCTCGAGACGAGGTCGCCGCTCTGCTGGGCACGATGCAGCGGGTGCTCGGTCGTGAACACCCCGACACCCTGACGACCCGGAGCGAGCTGGCCAGGCTGACAGGCCAGGCGGGCGACGCCGCCGCGGCCCGAGATCAGTTTGCTGTCCTGCTGCCCGTGATGGCGCGGGTGCTCGGCCCGGACCACCCGGATACCCTGACGGCCCGCAGCGAGCTGGCCCGGTGGACCGGCGAGGCAGGAGACGCGGCCGGCGCGCGGAACCAGTTCGCCGCTCTGGCGTCTGTTCGCGAGCGGCTCCTCGGCCCCAGCCATCGACGAACCCTCGCCGCGCGAACCAGCCTCGCCCACTGGACCGGCGAGGCTGGCAACCCGGCGGGCGCCCGCGACCAGTACGCCCGGCTCGTGCCGATCTATGAGCACGAGTTTGGCCCTGAGCACCCGAGGACCCTGGCCGTCCGGGCCAGCCTGGCGGCGTGGATCGGGGTCGCCGGTGACAGCGCCGAGGCAAGCAGGCAGTACGCAGAGCTCTTGCCCGTCCACGAACGCGCGCTCGGTGCCAAGCATCCGGACACGCTGGTTGTCCGGCAGCACCTCGCGTACTGGACCAGGCAGGCGGGTGCGCGTCGCCGCGGCTGGGGGCGGCAAAAGTAGCCGCGGTGGCCGGCTAGCCCGCCTATCTCGGCTCGGCGCCGGCGCCAGCGGCAGCGACCACGGGGAGCCAGGCCGGACGGCGGGCCTCGAAGGCCGCGATCTCGTCGTCGTGCCGCAAGGTCAGGCCGACGTCGTCGAGTCCCTCGAGCAACCGCCACTGCGCGTAGTCAGAGAGCTCGAACGGCTCCGTTACCTCCCGGCCCGCGGACACGGTGCGGGCGGCCACGTCGACCACCACCTCACGGTCCGGTGCATCGGCGAGCGCGGCGGCGAGCCGCGCCGCGCCGCGCTCGGTTACCTGAGCCGGGACCAGGCCCGCGCTGATCGCGTTGCCGCGGAAGATGTCCGCGAAGCTCGGCGCCACCACGGCCTCGAAGCCGAAGTCCTGCAGCGCCCACACCGCATGCTCGCGGGACGACCCGCAGCCGAAGTTCGGCCCCGAGATCAGCACCCGGCCCCGGTCGGCGCCCGCCTGGTTCAGCGGGAACTCCGGGTCCTTTCGCCACGCCTCGAACAGGCCGGCGCCGAACCCGGTGCGCTCGACCCGCTTGAGCCACGCCGCGGGGATGATCTGGTCGGTGTCCACGTCGCTGCGCAGGACCACGACGCCCCGCCCCGCGATCCGCTGTACGCCGCTCATCTCGCTGCTCCTCTTCCGTCCGTCGTGCTCACAGATCCGCTGGCGCGGCGAAGTGACCCGCCACCGCGGTGGCCGCCGCCACCGCGGGCGACACCAGGTGGGTCCGGCCGCCTGGACCCTGCCGGCCCTCGAAGTTCCGGTTGCTGGTCGACGCCGACCGCTCGCCGGGCGCCAGGATGTCGCCGTTCATACCGAGGCACATCGAGCAGCCGGCCGACCGCCACTCGAATCCAGCGTTGGTGAAGTGCTTGTCCAGGCCTTCCTGCTCGGCCTCGGCCTTGACCGCGGCCGAGCCAGGCACCACGAGTGCGCGCACGCCAGGCGCGACCTTGCGCCCGCGGATCACGTCGGCCGCGGCCCGCAGGTCCTCCAGCCGCCCGTTCGTGCAGGAGCCGATGAAGATGGCGTCGACCTGGATGTCCCTGATGGCGGTGCCGGGCTTGAGACCCTGGTACGCCAGCGCCCGCTCCGCCGCTTGCCGTGCGGCGGGCGTCGCCGCGGCCTCCGGCTCGGGAACGACGTCATCGATGAATACCGACTGCGCCGGGTTCGTGCCCCAGGTGACCGCGGGCCGCAGCACACCGGCGTCCACCCGGATCTCCTTGTCGAACGTCGCACCGGGGTCGGTGACGAGCGACCGCCAGTCGTCGAGGGCGCGTTCCCAGTCCGCTCCCTTCGGTGCGTACCGCCGGCCCTCCAGGTAGGCGAACGTGGTGTCGTCCGGCGCGATCATCCCGGCCCGGGCGCCGCCCTCGATCGACATGTTGCAGACCGTCATCCGGCCCTCCATGGACAGCGCGCGGATCGCGGCGCCCCGGTACTCGATCACCGAGCCCGCGCCGCCGCCGACGCCCAGCGCCCGGATGATGCCGAGCACCAGGTCCTTGGCCGTACACCCGGCTGGCAGCTCGCCGTCCACGGTGACGGCCATCGCCCTCGGCTTGACCTGGCTGAGCGTCTGAGTGGCCAGCACGTGCTCGACCTCGCTGGTACCGATGCCGAACGCCAGCGCGCCGAACGCGCCGTGGGTGGAGGTGTGGCTGTCTCCGCAGACCACGGTCAGGCCGGGCTGCGTGAGGCCGAGCTGCGGACCGATCACGTGCACGATGCCCTGCTGCAGGCTGCCGAGCGCGTGCAGGGTGATGCCGTGCTCGGCGCAGTTGGCGCGCAGCCGGGCAATCTGCTCGGCCGCCAGCGGGTCGGCGATGGGCTTGTCTAGCCCGATCGTCGGCACGTCGTGGTCCATGGTCGCGATCGTCAGGTCCGGCCGGCGCACCGCGCGGCCCGCGAGCGCGAGCGCCTCGAATGCCTGCGGCGAGGTGACCTCGTGCACCAGATGCAGGTCGATGTACAGCAGCGGCGGCTCACCCTCAGGGCTGGCTACCACGTGCCGGTCCCAGACCTTGTCGAACAGGCGCTCCGTCATGTCCGCCTCGCTCCCTGCAGCTGAGATTAGATTTGTCTCAGATAGTGAGATAGGATGCTCAGAATATGGACAGCATACAGGACGGTCGGGCTCACGCGAGCCGAACCACCGGTGTCGGCGTGCTCGACCGCTGCGTGGTCCTGCTGGACCTGCTGGCCGACGGCCCGCAGACGCTGCGGTCGCTGGCCGCGGCGAGCGGGCTGCCACGCCCGACCACGCACCGGCTGCTCATCGCGCTCGAAGCGCACCGGCTGGTGGCGAGGGACGCCACGGGCGCGTTCCGCCTGGGTCCCCGGCTGACCGAGCTCGCCGCGGTAGCCGGTCCCGAGCTCGATCTGGCCAGCCTGGCCGGGCCCGTGCTGGACCAGCTGCACCGCGCGACCGGTGAGAGCGTCCAGCTGTACGTCCGGTCGGGCGACCACCGGCTCTGCATCGCCGCTCGGGACGCCGGCACCGGGCTGCGGGACAGCGTGCCCGTCGGCGCGCTGCTGCCGCTGGCCGCGGGCTCCGGCGGCAAGGTGCTGCTCGCCTGGTCCGGGGCGGACCGTGACCCCGACGTGGCCGCCGTGCCGGAGGCCGAGC
>JASHPF010000169.1 GCA_030038295.1 Streptosporangiaceae bacterium | reverse complement strand
TCGGCCGCGAGCGCAGCGATGTCCGGGATCGGGTCGATCACGCCGTGCGGGAAGGTCGGCGCGGAGGCCACCACCACCGCGGTCCGTTCGGTTATCGCGCCAGCCATGGCGCTCAGATCGGCTCGGTAGCCCTCGTCCACCGGGATCGGCACCAATGGCATGTCGAAGAACTTGGCCGCCTTGTCGAACGCTGCGTGCGCGGTGACCGGCGCGACGATCTCCGGTGCCGCGATGCCGCGACGCTCGCGGGCGAAGTCTCGGTAGGCCCGCATCGCCAGCAGGATGCTCTCCGTGCCTCCGGAGCTCACCACGCCCACTACCGGCGCTTCCGGCGTGGCGTGGCTTGCTCCCAGCATCGATGCGGTCATGGCTACGATCTCTGCCTCGAACTTCGTGGCGCTCGGCCACAGATCGGGATGCAGCGGGTTGCTCTGCGACTGGGCCGCATACACGCCGCTGAGAAACGCCACGTGCTCGGGATCGCCGTGGTAGACGGCCCCGGACGCGTAACCGTCCCGCCAGGTGTGTTCCTCGACTGACGCCAGCTGTCTGACCAGGTCGGTCACCTCGGTCCTGGCCAGGCCGCGAGCCGGCAACTGCCGGAACGAGGGCAACGTGTCACGGTAGGGCTTGAGCTGGCGCTCCAGCTCAGCGATCGGGTTGGTCATGTCTGCGTCTCCCCTACCGTGAGGCTGGGTTCGATAGTCCGCTCCGCGCGGGCAGCCTGGCCACGATGGCGAGCCCGAGCAGGCAGCAGACTGACAAGGCGGCAAGCGAGAGGTACGGGTTGCCGATTGCGGCCTGAACAATCAGGACCAGGACCACGCCGCCGAGGTTGCCGGCCAGCAGCAGGAATCCTGCCGCGCCGCCTGCACGCTCGGGCCCGGCGTGAAGTTCTGACCAGTCGAGCACGACAGGCAGGCCGGCGAGCAGGAAGAAACCCGCGGCGAACAGCACGATGCCGCCGACGATCGGGTCGTGGATGCCGGCTATCACGGCGAATGCGACTGCCGTGACCGCGACCGCGACGCCGAGCATGGCTCTGCGCTTGTCACGGGACGCCACGATGCCCGGCAGCAGTGCGCCGCCTACGATGCCGCCCACCGTCATGAGCGCGATCAGGTAGCCGCTGGCGCCGCCGTGCCCGAAATGCGTGAGGATCGAGTCAAGCCAGGTCGCGACCGCATTGAAGACGCCCATTCCGATGAACAGCAGACCTGCCAGCAGCCACATCAAGCGGTCGCTCCGTAGCCAGCGCAGTGATACGGCGACGGACGGATCGCCAGGGAACGCCGTCGGCGTCCGGACCGCCAGGAGCACCCAGACGGCGGCCAGCACTGCCACGCCAGCCTGGACTTGCACCAGGAGGGCGAGGCCGCCGGCATGAATCAGCGGCGTACCCGTGAGGACAGCGGCGAGAATCCCGATGAACAAGGCGACGCTGCCAAGGGAGATCGCCACGACTCGCTCCCTGGACGGAAAGTAGCGGGCGGCGACCTTGGTGATCGAGTTCAGCACGAACGGCTGGCCGAGCGCGGTCACGAACTGGCCGGCCAGAGCCCAGCCGTAGGTGGTGGGCCCAGCCAGCCGCAGCACTCCGCCGGCGGCGGTGAGGACCGCGCCAAGGCTGAGCGCCCTGGTGAACCGAGCGTCGAGCCACCGGCCGGCCGGCAGCGCGACCACGACGTACATGAACGGGAAGATTCCAGCAAGATCGCCGACGGCGCCCTGGGATACCCCCATCACGTGGTGCGTCTGGGTGGTAATCGGCGCGTAGGCAAGCCAGAGGAACTGAGTGCAGGCGGCCAGCAACGCGTAGCCCGACAGGATCACCCAGCGGTTCATCCGCACCGGCCGGACGACGCGCGGTGCCGGGGTGCCGGTCGTTACCTGCGCTTTCCCGCGCGAGCCTGTAGCCATCTGCGTCGCCTGCCCTGCTGATACGCGTGAACCAGCAGTCCACGGTGCGCACAGTCGGAGGACAAGGTCCTGAAGTCTTGACTGTTCCGGGGCGTTGGTCCCGAGATCGGGGCAGGCGCCGGCGGGTAAGCATGTGGCGGGCGGTTAGGGGTCGGCGTCCCGCCGTCCGACAGGCCCGCTGGTTTCCTGATGGGTCATCCGGGGGGCTGCGGCCGCCGGTGCCAGCGACGGGCCGACCGCCGGGGCTGTGGTGGCGCCCAGCGGGCGGCCGAGGCCGGCCATCGTGGCCTCATGCGCGGTCAGCCACTGGTGCACCAGCAGCGCGAGGACGATCGCGAACGGCACGTCTCCCGCGGCCCACATCACCCCGGCGCCGATCTGCTGGTCCGCTAGCGCCGAGATGCCGCCTGGCCTACGCGCTAGCCCGGCGTAGGCAGCGTAGAGGGGGTGCTGAGCGAACGCGAGGAAGATCGACAGCCCGACGTTGGTCAGCATCGCCGTGCCCAGATAGCCCAGCCGGCGCGCGTGCGAGAACCGGGACGCACGACGGGACGAGCCGGTCACCAGGGTCCAGAAGAAGATCGCGAACAGCAGGAAGGCGCCGTACTCGACAAGATGCATCCAGCTGTTGCGCTGCGCCAGGTCAAAGGGACCGGGCACATGCCAGAACACAAGGTTGATGCTAAAGGCCAGCCATGCGCCGGGAGGCCCGGCGAGCGCGCGGAAGAGCCGACGGACCGGCGCCCACGACGGCGACAGCGCGACGGCCTGCGCCACCGGCCGCCGCAGCCATGTCGGGAACGCCCGCCAGAGCGAGATCCACGGTC
>JASHPF010000168.1 GCA_030038295.1 Streptosporangiaceae bacterium | reverse complement strand
GTCGCCCTCGTCAGCACGGCCGGTGATGTGGTCGCGTCGGAGCAGGAGACACCCACGGTCATCTTGCTCCCCGATGGCGGCGCCGAGCAGGATCCGCTGGCGTGGTGGGACCTGATCGTCAAGGCGTCATCGCGGCTGATGGCGCGCTCTCTGGTACCGCCGCAATCGGTCGTGGCGGTGTCCTGCACCGCCCAGTGGTCCGGGACTGTTCCAGTCGGCGCGGACAGCCAGCCGATCCGCAACGCGATCATCTGGATGGACTCCCGAGGCGCGCCAGACGCGCGGCGCGTCACCGGGGGACCGGTGAAGATCCAGGGCTACGGGGTCGACAAGCTCTCCCGCTGGGTGCGCGCCACCGCCGGGATACCAACGCAGAGCGGCAAGGATCCGATCGCGCACATCCTGTGGCTCAAGCACGCGGAGCCGGAGACCTACCGCCGCGTGGCGGTGTTTCTCGAGCCGAAGGACTGGCTGAATCTCCATCTCACCGGGCGGGCCGCGGCATCGTTCGACTCGATCGCCCTGCACTGGGTGACCAACAACCGGCGCTTGGACCAGATCAGGTACGACCCTGCGCTGCTCCGGCTTGCGGGGATCGAGCGGGCACGGCTGCCGGAATTGGTGGCGGCGACGGACATCCTCGGTCCGCTGCCGCCCTCGCGAGCGAATGAGCTCGGAGTCCCGGCTGGCATCCCGGTCGTCGCCGGTACGCCCGACGTGCACTCGGCAGCGATCGGAGCCGGTGCGACCCGGGACTATCAAGCGCACCTGTACGTCGGCACATCATCGTGGCTGACCTGCCACGTCCCCTTCAAGAAGACTGATCTGCTACACAACATCGCCTCACTGCCGTCGCCGATCCCTGGTCGCTACTTCGTCGCCGACGAGCAGGAGACCGCCGGCGCGGCGCTGACCTTCCTGAGGGACAAGGTGCTGTTCGGTGCTGACGCGCCTGCAGCCGCCTACCAGGAATTCGACCAGATGGCGGAGCGGGCCCGGCCAGGCAGCGGCGGGGTGATTTTCACGCCCTGGCTGTACGGTGAGCGGACTCCGGTCGAGGATCGGTTCGTCCGTGGCGGATTCCACAACCTCTCGCTATCCGCCAGTCGCGATGACCTGGTCAGGGCCGTGTTTGAAGGAGTTGCGCTGAACGCGCGCTGGCTGCTGGGCGCCGTAGAGCGGTTCACCCGGCACCGACTGGAGCCGATCAGGTTCATCGGCGGCGGCGCTCGCTCTGACGTGTGGAGCCAGATCTTCGCTGACGTGCTCGGCCGGTCGATCGAGCAAGTCGCCGACCCGGTGAATGCGAACGCCCGAGGAGCCGGCCTGCTCGGGGCGGTCGCCCTCGGCGACCTGACCTTCGACGAGGTCGCTGATCGGGTCGCGGTCAGCCGGAGCTATGCGCCTGACCCTGCGCTGAAGGACCGCTACGACAATCTGTTCGGCGAGTCCGTCGGGCTTTACCGGCGCAACCGGCGAGCGTTCGAGCGCCTCAACCGCGGGGGGCTGCAGGCGCCTCCGCGCGAGCTCTGAGGCCCCCGCCAACGCATTTGACTGTCAAGCGCGGCTGCTGCTAGCTTCTCTTAAGATAGCTTTAGATATCTCAATGGGAGGCAGTCTGTGGTCAAGGTAACTATTGAGGTACCTGAAGCCCTCGTCGGTGATATCTACATCGCCGTCGGCAGGGTGCTTCAGCGCGGCCAGGATGAGCTGGATGAAGCAGCCGGGCGGGCGACGCCGGACCAGAGGGACGAGGACGATGAGCCCGCAGACCAGGCCTGACATGGTTGAGCTGACCTTCGAAGTGCCCGATCGGCTGCTCGGCCAGTTCTACGTGGCGGTCGGGGCCGTCCTGAAGCGACACCAGGACCTGAGCACAACGGCGCAGGCAGAGCCTGAGCTGCACGACTGGGGAACCCAAGCCTTCGACGACGAGCTAGCCCACCGAGCATGGCGGAAATTTAGTCCCCGGGCGCAGGCGGTCTTCTCGCTGCTGATGGAGAATCCTGGCACCGCGATGCAGGCAGACGAGATTGCTGCCAAGATCGGCCTGGCCAACGGCAGGCACGCCCTCGCGGGCGTAGTCGCCTGGCCAAGCCGCCAGTGCGCCGAGATGGGCCTGACGGCGCCATTCCGGTTCGACTCTCCGGACGCTCCGGGCGAGACGGGCAGCTATTGGATGGACCCGGAGACCGCGCGGCTGTTCATCGCTGCGCGGGAAGCGTCACTGGCCACGCGGGCCGACATCACTCCGCAGAACTGAGCGCGGCCGGACGTGCCGATCCGGCTCAGAGGTAGGTCGCCAACCACAGACTCCTGATGGGCCGTTAATGAGTTTCCCGCTGCAGCGCGCAGCCCTACGATGCAGAGCGCCGGCGAAGAAGTGACGGTGAGCCGCGGGTGAAGCTGCATGACGATGAGGTCGACATCGACACCGATCTTGTCCGTCGACTGGTGGCGGAGCAGTTTCCGCATCTGAACGATCTGCCGGTGACCGAGTTCAGCTCAACGGGCACGGTCAATGCGATCTACCTGCTGGGCGACGAACTGTGTGTTCGGCTGCCCCGTGTGCAGCGGTGGGCAGGCGGTCTGGAGCGCGAATGTAAGTGGCTGCCTCTCCTGGCGCCGAGCCTGACCCTTCAGGTTCCGGAACCTGTCGTCAAGGGCTTGCCAACGAGCTACTACCCGTTCGTGTGGGCGATCTTCCGCTGGATCGACGGCGAGACGTACGCCCCGGACCGAGTCGATGATGAACGACGGGCCGCGGCCGACCTGGCACAGTTTGTGGCCGAGTTGCGACGCAATGACCTGCCGCCAATCGACGACGAGACGCCCTACGGGGGTCGTCCTTCCTTGGCCGAGCAGGATGCGGCCGTCCGGGCCTGGATCGCGCAGGCTGGAGATCTTATCGATGGACCGGCGGTCACGGCCGCCTGGGAAGATGCCTTGGGTGGCCCAGCATGGGACGGGACCTACGCGTGGATCCACAGCGATCTAGTGCCGCCGAACCTGCTCGTTAGGGACGGGCGCCTTCGCGCTGTCATCGACTTCGGCGCCACGGGTCTCGGCGATCCCGCCACCGACCTCAACCCTGCGTGGAGCGTCTTCGGCCAGGTCGGCCGCACACTCTTCCGCGACCTGGTCGGGGCCGACGACGATACCTGGCGCCGAGGCCGTGGTATCGCGATCATCCAGGCAGCCGGCCTCGTGCCGTATTACGTCGTCACCAACCCTGCCTACAGCGCCTTGGGTCGGCGAATGTTTCGAGAGATCCTGGCCGACATCTGCCACGCCCGCTGACACCACCGACACGATGGCCGAGGTTGCAAGGCTCATGCCACCCGCAGAGCGATACCGGGTGCCTGGACGGGGGCACGTCAATGCGTTCCTGCGCAGCGACCTAGTGCTGCCTCCGCTTCGTGAATTCCTGGCGGCGTACGCCGGGAGTCAGCCGGGACCTCGCCTAGAGTCCTTTGCTTGATCATGTCCAAGACATGATCAAGCACCGTCTGGCGCTGACGGCCCGGGCCGGCGTTGATGCCGTGGCAGATCGGGAAAGACAGCCTGATGTTCACTGAGCATCCTCGCCGCGTCACCGGACCGGTGCCGAGTGGCTCGCGGCAGACAGGAGGTCGGCATGACTCGCCGCAGGTCGAGGCTGGACTCGGCTGCGGTGCGGCTGAGCCCGGCCGAGCGGACCCGCCGTGGCAAGGCGGCCCGCTCGGAGGTGCCCAGGGAGAGCCACGTGCTCTACGACCCGCCCGTCGGCCGCGCCGACCCGGTGAGCCTGCTGGAGCAGCAGGCGGCCACGAGGCTGCCGGACCTGGTGCCGGTCTGGTACGGCCGGATGCTCGCCTCGCCGTTCGGCTACTTCCGGGGCACGGCGCTGGCAATGGCTGCCGACCTCGCGACCACCCCGGCATCCGGGCTGGCCGTGCAAGCGTGCGGCGACGCGCACCTGTCGAACTTCGGCGTCTACGCCTCGCCGGAGCGCGCGCTGGTCTTTGACGTCAACGACTTCGACGAGACACTGCCCGGCCCGTGGGAGTGGGATGTCAAGCGGCTGGCTGCGAGCCTGGAGGTGGCCGGGCGCGAGAACGGGCACCGCAGCGGGCAGCGCCGGAAGATCGTGACCGCGGCCGTCCGCCGGTACCGCGAGGCGATGCGCTGCTTCGCCGGCCAGGGCAACCAGGCAGTCTGGTATGCCCGGGCGGATGTCGCCGAGCTGCGCGAGCAGTTCAGGCCCCAGCTCAGCGCCCAGACCCGGAAGAAAGCAGACCAGGTCACGGCGAAGGCGAGAACAAGGGACAGCATGCAGGCGCTGGGCAAGCTGACCCGGGTGGTGGACGGCAGGCCGCGGATCATGGCCGACCCGCCGCTGCTGGTGCCGGCTGACGACCTGGTGCCCGCCGACGCCGACCGGGCGCGCCTGGCGGCCGAGCTGACGGCCCTGGTCGCCCGGTGCCGGCGCTCGCTGGGAACCGACCGCCGCTACCTGCTGGAGCAGTTCGAGCTGGCCGACGCGGCCCGCAAGGTGGTCGGCGTGGGCAGCGTGGGAACTCGCTGCTGGATCGTCCTGATGCTCGGCCGTGACAGCTCAGACCCGCTGTTCCTGCAGGTGAAAGAGGCCGGACCGTCCGTGCTTGAGGGCTTCGCCGGGCCCAGCGAGTACGCCAGTCACGGCCAGCGGGTGGTCGCCGGGCAGCGGCTCATGCAGGCCGCCAGCGACATCTTCCTCGGCTGGCACCGCGGCACGCTGGGGCCCGCTACGGTGCCGTACGACTTCTACATCCGCCAGCTCCGGGACTGGAAGGCCGCCGCCGACATCGCGACGATGACTCCGGCCGCGATGCGCGCCTACGGGCAGCTGTGCGGGTGGACGCTGGCCCGGGCGCACGCCCGGTCCGGGGACCGGATCGCGATCGCCGCCTACCTCGGCCGCTCCGCCGTCTTCGACCAGGCGATCGGTGAGTTCGCCGCCGCCTACGCCGACCAGAACGAGCGCGACTACCAGGCCCTGGCCGCTGCCAGCAAAACCGGGCGCGTGATCGCCGAGCGAGGCGTCTGAGGCTCAATCGCAGGTGAGCCAGGTACGCGCCGGGCTGCCGGGCGCCGGCGGCCTCAGGACCGCCAGCATCGGGGCCGCCACACTGCGCAAACGGCCTGGCTCAGTAAGCGCCGAGGATGTCAACGACGAAGACCAGGGTGTCGGTGCCCGTGATCCCCGCTTGCGAGGAACCTTCCTTGCCGTAGCCGTCGGCGGGTGGTACCACGAGCAGCACCCGGCTGCCGACTCGCTTGCCGACAAGGCCGTCGTCCCACCCCTTGATGACCTGCC
>JASHPF010000167.1 GCA_030038295.1 Streptosporangiaceae bacterium | reverse complement strand
AGGAACACGTTCTGCCAGCCAGTGGTCGCGTAACCGGCACCCTCGGGGCGGACGAGGCCGTCGGTGCCCTCGATGTCCATCGCGATCTCGCCGAGCCGCTTGTGGTACTCGCTCCAGAACAGCTTGTTGATCGACGCCTCCGGGCCCGGCCGGCGGCCCTGCGCGAGCCCGGCCAGCGCGCGCAGCCCGGCGAACCGCATGATCTCCACGTGCGTGTATGCCCAGGCGAGCTGCTGCCGCGTCCGCGGATCGGCGGCCACGCCGCGCTTGCGCGCGGTCTCGGCGAGCGCCCAGAACTCCCGCTCGTAGGCGAGGTGCTGGACCGACGCGCTGCCGCCCCGCTCGTAACCGAGCGTCGTCATGGCGACCTTCCAGCCGTTCCCCAGCCCGCCGATGACGTTGAACAGCGGCGCCCGCACGCCGTCGAGGAAGTCCTCGCAGAACTCGGCCGCGCCGGTCATCTGCCGCACCGGCCGGTAGCTCACGCGCGGGTCGGTGAAGTCGATCAGCACGTAGGAGATGCCCGCGTGCTTCTCCGCAGTGGGGTCGGTGCGGCACAGCACGAACATCTTGTTGGCCCGCGCGGCGCCGGACGTCCACAGCTTCTGGCCGGTGATCACGACCTCGTCGCCGTCGACCTCCCCTTTGGTCTGCAGGCCGGCCAGGTCCGATCCGGTGCCGGGCTCCGAGAATCCCTGACAGTAGACGTCCTCGCCGGTGATGATCCGCGGCAGGAAGTGCGCCTGCTGCTCGGGTGTGCCGTGCACGATGACCGACGGGCCGACCAGGCTCTCGCCCATGCCGCGGACGACCCTCGGGACGCCGGCCCGGTACAGCTCCTCGTTGAACACCGCCACCCGGACCGCGTCCAGGCCCTTGCCGCCAAACTCGGCCGGCCACTGTGGGCAGATGAACCCCGCCTGCAGGAGCTCCTGCTCCCACTCGGTGTAGAGCGGCTGCCGCATCGCCGTCGCGCGCCGCTCGCTGCCATAGCCGCCGGTGGTAACGACGTTGTTCCAGTCCGTCAGGTCCGCTAGCCCGGCCGGGGCGTGCCCGCCGATCCAGTCCCGGATCTCCGCGCGGAACTGCGCGATCTCCGGCCCAAGGTCAAGTTCCATCGAGCCTCCCGGCACGCGCGGCCAGCCCCGGACGCCGCCAGACCCGGGCACGGGGCAATCTTAGAATCGCGTTCTAGACGGAATGAAAACCCGGCCACCCGGCCGCTGTCAAGCGGTCGCCGCACGCCGGCCTGGTCGGCGCGCGCCACCGCCCGGTGTCAGGAGCCGCGCGTCAGGGCCGGGCGGGGCCGCCCGCCATGAGCCGCCGGGCGTACTCGATCACCGCGTCGATGATCTGGTCCGCCTGCGCCCTGCTCCGGGCGGCCGCGACCTCGCGCGCGCCCTCGCCGATGATGGACGTGAGCACGGCCGCGTACAGCCGGTCAAGCGAGGTATCCGCGAGCCGGAGCAGCGCGTCGTTCTGCCGGATCCACTCGTGTCCGCGATGCCGGCGCATGAGCTCGAAACCCGGCGGGCCGTCCCCGGCGGAGAACAGCATCGCCAGGTCCCGGCGCTGCCAGCTGCCGTCGAGGTAGGCCCGCGCGCCCGCGGCGAACAGCTCCGCCGGGTCGGTGACGCCGGACCGCCGGGCGGCCGCGACCGCGGTGCTCGCCGCCTCCTCGTACGCCGCCTGGTGCTCCTGCCACAGCGCGAGAAACAGCTCGCTCTTGCCGCCGAAGTGGTGATAGAGGCTGCCCACGCTCGACTGGGCGCGCTCGACCACGTCGGCGATGCTGGCCTCCGCGAATCCCTGCCGCGTGAAGACCTCGCGCGCCGCGTCGAGCAGTGCCCGCTGCGTCTGCGCCGTGCGTCCCCACTGCCAGGACGCGGCTGCCGGCTTCCGCGTCTGCGCCTCGGTCATCCTGCCCACCATCCCGCTCCGGTCCGCCCGCCGCGGTGCCCGTCGCCACTCAGCAGCATCGTCGCACGTCCGCGCTGGTTCCGTCGGCGCGCGGCGGTCCGCCGCGGCGTCGCGCCATCGCTCCGGGAGGGAACGGGGTGCGCCGTGCTGCCCAGCCTGCACTAGCTCGCGGCGGCGGCATCGAGGGTGGCCCACACGATGACGTTGCTCAGGTAGTGGCCGGTCGCCGGGGCCCCTCCCGGCCAGTCCACCGCACCAAAGTGACGCTTTCCGTCGAACTTGCGATTACGGGCTGACATCGCAGCATCCGACCTACTCGCCCGGGTGGAACTGAGAGCGCGGTCTCGGTGACAATTCCAGAAGAACGTTCTAGTATCGGGCATCTGATGATCATGAAGGATCGGGTGATCGGCATGGGCAGCCTGGATGGACGGGTCGCGATCGTTACCGGCGCCGGACGAGGGATCGGCAGGTCGACCGCACAACTGCTGGCCGCTGAGGGCGCCAGCGTGGTCGTCAACGACCTCGGCGGGGCGATGGACGGAACCGGCAGCGACGTCGGCCCGGCGCAGCAGGTGGTCACGGAGATCACGGAAGGAGGCGGCAAGGCGGTCGCCAACGGCGCCGACGTCTCCGACCACGCGGCCGCCGAGGAACTGATCAAGTCGGCGATCGCGGAGTTCGGGCGGCTCGACGTGCTGGTCAATGTGGCCGGCATCCTCCGCGACCGGATGATCTTCAACATGTCCGAGCAGGAGTGGGACGACGTCATCCGCGTGCACCTCAAGGGCACGTTCAACACGTCGAAGTTCGCCGCCGCGCACTGGCGGTCGCTGCGCGAGGAATCGGCGCAGAACCGCATCATCAACTTCACCTCCGTGTCCGGGCTGCACGGCGCTCCCGGCCAGCCAAACTATGCGGCAGCCAAGATGGGCATCGTGGGACTGACCTGGTCATCGGCCAACGCGCTCGCCAAGTACGGCGTCACGGTGAACGCGGTTTCTCCGGCCGCCGCGACCCGGATGACCGACTCCATCCCGGAGGCGCGGCGGCGCACGGACCGGCCGACCGACGAGGACCCGCAGCGGTCCCCGGACAACGTCGCGAAGGTGGTCGCCTACCTGGCGAGCGAGCGCTCGGGCTGGCTGACGGGCCGGATCGTGCATTCGGCCGGGTACGAGGTGTCCCTGTACTCCAACATGACGCCGACGGTGCGGCTGATCGGGCAGGAGCCGTGGCAGCTCGACGACCTGGCGGCGGAGGTCGAGCGGTCGTTCCGGGCGTGGACGATCCCCGGCCGGGTCGTATGAGCGCCAAGCCGGTCCCGGAGCCGACACCGGACACCCAGCCGTTCTGGGACGGCTGCGGGCGCGGCCAGCTGATGCTGCAGCGCTGTCGCGCCTGCGGCAGGCCGTACTTCTACCCGCGGCCGGTGTGCCCGGCCTGCGGGTCCACGGACGTCGAGTGGTTCGCCGCGAGCGGCCGGGCCACGCTCTACTCCTACGTCATCAACCACCGTCCGGCACCGGGCTTCGAGGCCGACGCACCGTACGCCATCGCCGTCGTGGAGCTGGCCGAGGGCCCGCGGATGATGACCAACATCGTGGGCGTGCCGAACACCCCGGAGGACCTGGTGCTGGACATGGCGCTCGAGGTCACCTTCGAGCCGCGCGGCGACATCAGCCTCCCGGTCTTCGCGCCCGCGAGACAGGCCAACCCCTCATGACCTCCGCCAACGGCGTCATCATCGCGGGCGCGGCCGAGACCGACGCGATCGGCAGGCTGCCGGACAAGTCAACCCTGCAGCTGCACCTCGAGGCCGCGGTGAATGCCGTGGCCGACGCGGGGCTGACCCTGCGCGACATCGACGGGATCGCCACGGTCACCGCGCCTGGTCCGGTGCAGGTGGCGCATGCGCTCGGCATCACGCCCACCTACCTCGACGGCACCGGCGTCGGCGGAACGTCGTTCCTGCTCCACGTCCGGCACGCAGCGGCCGCGATCCGCGCCGGTTACGCCAGGACCGTGCTCATCACGCACGGCGAATCCGGCCGGTCCCGAGTGGGCACGGCCCCGTTCCCCCGCGGCGGCGGATCCTCCGTCCCTGGCCAGTTCGAGGCGCCCTACGGAACCATGGGCCCTACCACGGCCTTCACGATCCCGGTGCTCCGCTACATGAAGGAGTACGGGCTGACGCACGAGCAGCTCGCTTACGTCGCGGTTGCCCAGCGCAAGTGGGCGGCGCGCAACCCGCGGGCGATGTTCCGCGACCTCATCACCGTCGAGGACGTGCTGGCGTCCCGGCTGGTCGCGTGGCCGTTCCACCTGCTCGAGTGCTGCCTGGTCACCGACGGCGGCGGCGCGCTCGTGGTGACATCGGCGGACCGGGCCGGGGAGTTCCGGAAGCCCGCCGTGCACGTCCTCGGCACCGGCGAGGCAGCCGAGGCGCCGATGATCTCGCAGCTCGCAGACTTCACCGAGTCACAGGCGTTCCGGCTCGCCGGGCAGGCCGCGTTCGCCGAGGCCGGCATCACCACGGCCGACGTCCGGCACCTGATGATCTACGACGCGTTCGCGCACGTGCCGATCTACGGCCTGGAGGCCCTCGGGTTCACGGCCAAGGGCGAGGCGGGCCCGTTCATCGCCGCTGGCAACACCGAGCCGGGCGGCAGGCTGCCGCTGAACACCAACGGCGGTGGCCTGTCGTACACCCACACGGGCATGTATGGCATGTTCGCCATCCAGGAGGGCGTGCGGCAGGTGCGCGGCGAGGCGGCGGCCCAGGTACCGGACGCGGACATCAGCGTAGTGCTGGGTAACGGCGGCATGTTCGCCACTGCGGGCGTGCTCGTGCTCGGCCGCGAAGGGCGGTGAGCCTGCCGGCGGGCTACGCGGAGCGGGGAGGCGCGCACGGCAGCGGGCCGCCGTTCGCTAACCCAGGTCGCAGCGCAGCAGATCGTCGAAGGTCTCGCGGCGTACGACCAGGCTGGCGTCTCCGTCGGCTACCCACACGATTGCCGGGCGGGTGAGCACGTTGTAGTTCGACGCCATGCAATAGCCGTAAGCTCCGGTGACCGGGGTGCTGACGACATCGCCGATGGCCACCGAGGACGGCAGGGTCCCGTGTTCGACCAGCGTATCCCCGGACTCGCAGTGCCGGCCGACGACCGTAACGAGCTTGTCCCTGGGTGCGAGCGGGGACCGCGGCAGGAAAACCTCGTAGCCGCTGCCATACAGCAGCGGGCGCGGGTTGTCGCTCATTCCGCCGTCCACGGCCAGATACGTCCTCGCCCCCTTCGTGGCGATGCTGCCCACGGTATAGAGGGTCACGGCGGCCGCCGCGACCATGGACCGGCCGGGCTCGGCCAGAACGCGGGCCCGCACTCCGGAGTTCTTGCAGTGCTGCAGGATCGCGTCTGCCCACTCCCGAAAGCTCGGGGCGTCGTCCTCACGCAGGTATCGCACGCCGAGCCCGCCGCCCACCACGAACACCTCGGGGTCCACCGCTCTGACAAGGTCCAGCACCGAATCGACCGCCGAAATGAAGTTATCGATGGCAAACACCAGGCTGCCCACGTGGATGTGCAGCCCCTTGAAGTCGAGCAGCGGGCTGTCTTTGACGAGTTCGACCGCGGCCGGTGCGTCACCCGTCCACAGCGGGAACCCGAACTTCGAGTTTCTGTTGCCGGTGGCCGTGAAGCGATGGGTGTGAACCTCGACCCCTGGATTGACCCGGACCAGAACGGGGCAACTCTTGCCGAGCCGCGACGTGGCTGCGCGCACTCTGTCGATGTCGTCGAAGCTGTCCAGCACGAGCCACTGAACGCCCTCCGAGACGGCGCGCTCGACCTCTCCGTCGCTCTTGTTGTTGCCGTGCACGACCAGCTTGCCCGCCGGCACTCCTGCCACGCGGGCCACGTGGTATTCGCCAGCCGTCGACACATCGAGCGACATCCCGCAGTCGTAGGCGAGCCTTGCGACGGCCTTGCACAGGAATGCCTTGGTGGCATAGGCGACACCGGGACCGAAAATCTCTGCCGCTTCGGTGAAGTTCTCCGCCATCTGCACCGAGTCGTACACAAAGAGCGGCGTCCCGAATTCGCGGGCAGCCGCGACGAGGTCCACCCCGCCGACTGCCGTGCCGCCACTCCACGCTCGCGCGGTCCGCGGCAGCAACGACAGGTCCACCGGAGACCGGTCCATCACGCAGCTGACCTCTTCTCTGCAGTGCGCAGCCGGAACTGCGGCTTCGGCCGGGCGGGGGGAATCAGGCCCACGAGCTTACCCGGCGCGATGCAGCCGCTGCCGGACCGCCTCGTAGGTGAGGATGGCAGCCGAGGCCGACACGTTGAGCGAGTCCGCGCGGCCGAACATCGGGATCCGTACCCGGACGTTGGCGCGTTCGACCCAGTCGGCGGGCAACCCGGCCTGCTCGGCGCCGACCGCGATGACGGTCGGGCCGGTCAGGTCGGCGTCGGTGACCAGCGCGGTCGCGTCCGGCGTGGCCGCGACGATCTGCAGGCCGCGCGCCTCGACCCAGGCCAGCACCTCAGCACTGGTCCCCGACGCGACCGGCACGGCGAACACGGTGCCCTTGCTGGCCCGCACCACGTTCGGGTTGCCCCAGTCGGTGACCGGGTCAGCCGCGATCACGGCCGCGACTCCGGCCGCGTCCGCGGTCCGCAGGATCGCTCCCAGGTTGCCCGGCTTCTCCAGCCCGGCGCAGACGACGATGAGTGGCCGCGGGCCAGGATCGAGGTGGCTGAGGCTCGTCTCGATCGCGGGCACGACCGCCAGCCAGCCGTCCGGTCCCTCGCGGTAGCTGACCTTCTCGAACACGGGCCTGCTGACCTGAACCACGTCCGCGCCGAGCTCGCGCGCCCGGGCGGTGAGATCGGGCTCATCGGGGCTGGCGAGCGCCGGGCAGTAGTAGAGCGACCGCGGCCGCACCCTGGCGGCGAGCGCAAGGGCGATCTCCGCTCGCCCCTCGACCAGCGTGACGCCGGCCTCATCCCGCGCGCGGCGGCGCCGCAGCGCGACCAGCTGCTTGATCCGGGGATTGGCCGGGCTGGTGATCTCCAGCTCGGCTGGCATAGGAGCATGCTAACGGCCTGCTAACGACGCACAGAGAAATTGGTCGCGACGTAGGCTTGCCATTACATATCAGACGGTGAAGTATCTGGATCCACAGTGACATGAAGCTGTAAACGGGGGCACTATGCGCCAGTCCCGACGTCGCGCCTGGCATCCTCATCAGCAGGTGTCCGGCTCGCTCAGCGTGGTCCTGCGCACCGCGCGCGCCCGGCGGGTGGCCCTGCCGTTAGCGGCGGCGCTGAGCCTGCTCGCTGGCGGTCTCCTGGCGGCCGCCCCAGCCGCCGCCGCGGCCAGCGGCGACTACGCGGTGACCGAGTTGCCCGTCCCCTACAACGAAATCGCTGACTTCATCGCGGCGGATCCGGCCACGGATACGGTCTATGCGGGCACCAACGATGATGGCCTCAACGTGATCAGCGGCGCGAGCGATGCGTTCACCGGGGAGATCAGTCTTGGCTACTACGCGATAGCCCTCGCGGTTGACTCGAGTTCTGACACCGTGTACGCGATCGGCCATTCCACCACCTCCGTCGCCCTGGTGATTGATGGCGCGACCAACGCCATCACGGACACGATCAGCCTGCCGTCGACGCTGACCGAGGCCAGCGCGACGGTGGACCCGCTGACGCACATGGTCTACGTCACGGACTACTTCGACGGCACCGTCGTCGTGATCAACGGGAGCACGGACACGATCGCGGCCACGATCCCGCTCGCCGACCCGGACCTCGATCCCACCCCTCGCCCGCGCGGCGTCGCGGTGGACACCGCGACCGACACGATCTACGTCGCAGACCTCGCCAACCAGGTCGAGGTGATCAACGGAGCGACCAACACCGTGACCGGCCGGATCGCGCTGCCCGCCGGCAGCGAGCCCGACGGAATAGCCGTGGACCCGGGCGCCGGCGTGGTGTACGTAGCCGACGAGGGAACCGGCGCGATCTCGGCCATCGACACGGCGACGGCCAGTGTGTCGACCCTAGCCAGCGGGATGACGAATCCAGAAGCCCTGGCGCTGGATGCCGGGACCGGCACGCTGTACGTGGTGGCGCCGAATGGCTCGGTGGACAACCTGGGGGCTACGTACGTGATCGACACGGCGAGCGGGGCGATCGTTACGCAGATTCCCAGGGGCGGGCTCGCCATTGCCGTGCCCGTTTCCGGCGGCTCGGCGTACGTCGACACCAGCACCGCCATAGGCGGGCTCAATCGTGATATCACCGTCATCACGCCGAGCAGCACGAACACGATGTCCCCGGTCATCGTCAGCAACGCGCTTCCGAGCTTCACGGTCGGCCAGAGTGACGAATACCAGCTGGTGGCCAGCGCGACACCCGCGGCGACGTTCTCCGCGACAGGACTGCCCGCGTGGCTCACCCTCACCTCGTCCGGGCTGCTGTCTGGCACGCCGCCCGCCGACTCGGGCGGCACCGACGACTTCACGGTCACCGTTGCGAACGGCATCCCGCCGTCGGCCAGCAGCTCATTCAGCCTGACCGTTATGCAGCCCCCCGCGATCACGTCTGGCGACCAGGCGACCTTCTTCACCGGGGTGGCGGGCAGCTTTACCATGACCGCGACCGGCTGGCCCGGGCCTACGTTCGCGGAGACCGGTGCGCTGCCGGCCGGCGTCACCCTCGATAGCGATGGAGTGCTGTCGGGCACGCCGGCTGCCGGGTCAGAGGGCACGTATCCGATCACGGTGACCGCGACTAACAGCACGGGCACGGCGACGCAGGCGTTCACGCTGACGGTGGTGGGGCCGCCGGCTGCGGCGGTGGGGGTGGAGGGGACGAACGGGGCGATGTACGTGCAGGCGCCGCAGCTGTCCGCCGGCTGGCACTCGGAGGGCGGGGTGATCACCGGCCCGCCCGCGGTCGCCGCGCCGCCCAACCCGGACGGCACCAGCCCGGCGTCGCCGCTGTTCCTGGCCACCGGCTCCACCGGGTACCTGTACATCCGGTCGCTGACCGCCGGCTGGCAGCTGGCCGGCCCGGACACCCAGTCGTGCCTGGGCAGCCCCGCCGCGGTGAT
>JASHPF010000166.1 GCA_030038295.1 Streptosporangiaceae bacterium | reverse complement strand
AGGGCGGCGACGTGGCCGTCGCCGCGGTGCTCGCGCAGCACGGTGGCGGCGTGCCAGAGCCTTGCCAGCGGCTCGGCCGGGACCGGCAGGTCGAGGTTGGCCGCGCCGAGCACGTGGCCGCCAGCGGTCAGCCCAGCGGCGACCTCGGCCAGGTAGTCAGCGGCCGCCGCCACCGCGAGGCTGTCGTCGCCGACCAGTTGCCCTAGTGCGGCGACGGCACCGGCCTGGCGGACGGCGAGGGCCTCGCCCGGCGTGATAAGCGCCCAGATACCCGGCACCGCGCGGCCGACCATGGCCGGGGCGAAGGAGAAGAACGCGGCGGTCACCGGGCCGGCGCCGACCTCGCCGAGCGGTGCCGCCCGGCCGGCGAAGTAGCCGCGCCAGTAGCCGCGGACGCCGGCGCGCTCGAATGCCTGCCGAGGCTCGGCGGCGAAGTAACTGACGATATGTATCGGCTCGAACAGCGTCCACATCCGCCTGGCTGTCGCCGCGGCCTGGCCTGCCGCCGGGCGTGCCGCCGGTGGGTTCGCCGACGCTGACTCGGCCGCCGCACGCTCAGGCATGGGCCCATCATGCCATCGTCCAGGACAAATCGACACGGGCGGCGACGCACGGTCCTCGTCGCCGATTCGGGCGCCAGCAACCCGCTCATACACCGCAAACACCGCATCCAGACCGTACCGCCACGCGGTTGGCGTGCCGGTTCGCGGGAACATTGCAGCGCAGCGGGCGGTTCACCCTCCGCGCGGCTCGCTGGCCTCGGATCCAGGCCAAGTTGCGGACCCGATTGCGGGCCCGGAACTAATTACGGCACAATGATGTTGTGAAAAACGTGGGATCGGTAGCCGCGACGGTCGGCGCCGGTGCGGCGGCGCCTGAGCGCCGCACGCAGGGCGGTGCCGTGGTTTCGGCTGCCCCCGGGTCCGACGCGACGCGCTCAGAGCCGGGCACCCGGGGCCGGATCGCCCGGCTGATCCTGGAGAACGGCCCCGTGACCGCGGCCGGCCTGTCGGCCAGGCTCGGCCTGACCCCGGCGGCGGTCCGGCGGCACCTGGACAACCTGCTGGCCGACGGCATGATCGAGGCGCGAACCGCGCGCACGTATGGCAGCCGCGGGCGGGGCAGGCCTGCCCGGCTGTTCGCCATCACCGACGCGGGCCGGAGCGCTTTCGAGCACGCCTATGACGACCTGGCGACCAGCGCGCTGCGGTTCCTGGCCGAGACCGCCGGACCCGGCGCGGTCGCCGCATTCGCCCGGCGGCAGATTGCGGAGCTGGAGCGCCGGTACCGGCCGGTCGTCGCGGAAGCCGCTCCGCAGGACCGGGTCAAGGCGCTCGCGGCCGCGCTGTCCGCCGACGGCTACGCCGCCTCGGCGAGCCGCCGGCCCGGCACCGACAGCGGCGACCAGCTCTGCCAGCACCACTGCCCGGTGGCGCACGTCGCCGCGCAGTACCCGCAGCTTTGCGAGGCGGAGACCGAGGCATTCGGCCGCCTGCTCGGCACCGCCGTGCAGCGCCTCGCGACCATCGCGCACGGCGACGGGATCTGCACGACGCACGTCACGTCGCCGTCACTCGTGCACAGCCGCACACCAACCGATGAGGCCGGAGGAATCTCCGCATGACCACGATTGCCCGCCCCGAGCTCGAGGGACTTGACCGCTACAAGTTCGGCTGGGCCGACCCCGACACGGCCGGCGCCAGCGCGCGCCGCGGCCTGTCCGAGGAGGTCGTCCGCGACATCTCGGCCAAGAAGAATGAGCCGGAATGGATGCTGGACCTGAGGCTGAAGGGGCTGAAGTTCTTCCGGCGCAAGCCGCTGCCTACCTGGGGCTCCGACCTGTCCGGGATCGACTTCGACCACATCAAGTACTTCGTGCGGTCGACCGAGAAGCAGGCCGCCAGCTGGGACGAGCTGCCCGCGGACATCAAGAACACCTACGACAAGCTGGGCATCCCCGAGGCAGAGAAGCAGCGCCTGATCGCCGGGGTGGCCGCGCAGTACGAGTCCGAGGTGGTCTACCACAAGATCCGCGCGGACCTTGAGGAAAAGGGCGTCATCTTCCTGGACACGGACACCGCGCTCAAGGAGCACCCGGAGCTCTTCGGCGAGTACTTCGCCACCGTGATCCCGGTCGGCGACAACAAGTTCGCGGCGCTGAACACCGCCGTCTGGTCCGGCGGCAGCTTCATCTACGTGCCGAAGGGCGTGCACGTGGAGATTCCGCTGCAGGCCTACTTCCGGATCAACACCGAGAACATGGGCCAGTTCGAGCGGACCCTCATCATCGTCGACGAGGACGCCTACGTGCACTACGTCGAGGGCTGCACGGCGCCGATCTACTCCTCGGACTCGCTGCACTCCGCGGTGGTCGAGATCATCGTCAAGAAGGGCGCCCGCTGTCGCTATACCACGATCCAGAACTGGTCGGCCAACGTCTACAACCTGGTCACCAAGCGCGCCGTCGCGCACGAGGGCGCCACCATGGAATGGGTCGACGGCAACATCGGCTCCAAGGTGACGATGAAGTACCCGGCGGTCTACCTCATGGGCGAGCACGCCAGGGGAGAGACGCTGTCGGTCGCGTTCGCGGGCGTCGGCCAGCACCAGGACGCAGGCGCGAAGATGGTGCACTGCGCGCCGAACACCTCCTCGACCATCGTGTCCAAGTCGGTGGCGAGGGGCGGCGGCCGCACCTCGTACCGCGGCCTGGTCGAGGTCAGGGAGGGCGCCGAGCACTCCCGGTCGACGGTCAAGTGCGACGCGCTGCTGGTCGACACCGTCAGCCGGTCCGACACCTACCCGTACGTGGACGTGCGCGAGGACGACGTGGAGATGGGCCACGAGGCGACCGTCTCCAAGGTGTCCGAGGACCAGCTGTTCTATCTGATGAGCCGCGGCATGACCGAGGACGAGGCGATGGCCACCATCGTCCGCGGCTTCGTCGAGCCGATCGCGCGCGAGCTGCCGATGGAATACGCACTCGAGCTGAACCGCCTGATCGAGCTCCAGATGGAGGGGGCGGTCGGCTGATGCCAGCTGTGGAAACAGCTGCCGTTTCCCGGCTGCACGAACGGCAGTCGTACGACCCTGCCGACTTTGCTGTGCCCGCCGGGCGCGAAGAAGAATGGAGATTCACGCCGCTTCGCAGGCTTCGCGGTCTCCACACGGACGAGCCTCTCGCTGAGGGCAAGGTTGCGGTCGCAGGCGAGGCCGCGTCTGGTGTCGCCATCGAGAAGACCGAACATGGCGACCCCAGACTCGGCCTTGCCTACGTCCCGGCCGACCGGGTTAGTGCCAGAGCGTTCGCTGAGTTCCGCGAGGCGACGCTGATAACGGTTCCGGCCAATACGGAGTCGAGCGCGCCGACGTACCTCACGGTGCGGGGCGAGTCGGCCGAGGGAGCGGCATTCGGGCATACGGTCGTCACCGTAGGGGCGAACGCACGCGCTGTCGTCGTTCTCGAGTACACCGGGTCCGCGACCTATGCCGATAACGTCGAGTTTGTCGTCGGCGACGGCGGGAGCCTCGTCGTGGTGTCGCTGCAGGGGTGGGCGGATGATGCGGTGCATCTGTCGCATCATCACGCGCAGCTCGGCAAGGACGCCCGGCTCGCGCATACGGCCGTGACGCTCGGCGGCTCGCTGGTGCGGCTGGCGCCGTCGGTGCGCTACGCGGCTCCAGGTGGCGACGCAGAGCTGCGCGGGCTGTACTTCGCCGACGCGGGACAGCACCTGGAGCACCGGCTGTTCGTCGACCACGCCGAGCGAAACTGCCGCTCGCGGGTGACCTACCGCGGCGCGCTGCAGGGCGAGGGCGCTCACGGTGTCTGGATCGGGGACGTCATCATCCGCGCGCAGGCGACCGGCACCGACACCTACGAGTACAACCGGAACCTGGTGCTCACCGACGGCACCCGGGTCGACTCCGTGCCAAACCTCGAGATCCTCACCGGCGAGGTAATCGGTGCCGGGCACGCGAGTGCGAGCGGCCGGCTGGAGGATCAGCACCTGTTCTACCTGATGGCCCGCGGCATCCCGCGGGAGGAGGCCAGGAAGCTGGTGATCCGCGGCTTCTTCGGTCAGCTGATCGGCCAGCTAGAGGTACCCGAGCTGCGGGACCGGATCACCGCTGCGGTCGAGGCGGAGCTGGCATGACCGGGGGCTCAAGCGGGAACTTTCGGCGCGCCTGCGCGCTGTCGGAGCTGCCCGAGATCGGCGCGGTGGGCGTCGAGGTCGCCGGCGTGCCGGTGGCGGTCGTCCGCACCGGCGGTGAGGTATTCGCGCTGCATGACGTCTGCTCGCACGAGGAGGTGCCGCTGTCGGAGGGCGAGGTCTACGACCACACCGTCGAGTGCTGGCTGCACGGATCGTGCTTCGACCTGCGCTCAGGGAAGCCCACCGGGCCGCCTGCCACTAAGCCGGTACCCACCTACCCGGTGCGGATCGACGGCGACGACGTGCTCGTCGACGTGTCCAGCTAAGCACGACAGGAGATTGAGGGATAGATGTCCACGCTTGAGATCCGCGACCTGCACGCGAGCGTGACGGACGCCGCGGGGGAGAGCCGCGAGGTGCTGCGCGGCGTCGACCTGACCGTCTCGGCCGGGCAGACGCACGCGATCATGGGCCCGAACGGATCCGGCAAGACCACGCTCGCCTACGCGGTCGCCGGCCACCCCAAGTACACGGTGACGCAGGGCTCGATCACGCTGGACGGTCAGGACGTGCTCGGCATGACCGTGGACGCCAGAGCGCGGGCCGGCCTGTTCCTGGCCATGCAGTATCCGGTGGAGGTGCCGGGCGTCTCGGTGTCCAATTTCCTGCGCACCGCGATCACCGCCGTCCGCGGCGAAGCGCCCAAGATCCGCACCTTCGGCAAGGAACTGCGGGAGGCGATGCTGCAGCTGCAGATGGACCCCGAGTTCGCGCAGCGCAACCTCAACGAGGGCTTTTCCGGTGGCGAGAAAAAGCGGCACGAGATCCTCCAGCTGGAGCTGCTGAACCCCAGGATCGCGATCCTGGACGAGACGGACTCCGGGCTCGACATCGACGCGCTCCGGGTGGTATCGGACGGCATCAACCGGTTCCGCGCCGACCCGGCGCACGGCGTGCTGCTGATTACTCACTACACCCGGATCCTGCGGTACGTGCAGCCGGACTTCGTGCACGTGTTCGTCTCGGGGCGAATCGTCGAGGAGGGTGGCTCGGAGCTGGCCGAGGAGCTGGAGACCAGCGGCTACGAGCGGTTCATCAAGGCAGGTGCGCTGTGAGCTTCGAGGTCGCGCGCGTCCGCAAGGACTTCCCGATCCTGGACCGTACGGTCCGCGGCGGGCGGCCGCTGGTCTATCTTGACAGCGCCAACACCTCCCAGAAGCCGCGCCAGGTGATCGACGCCCTGGACGATTTCTACGCCCGGCACAACGCGAATATCCACCGCGCGACGCACGAGCTCGGCGAGGAGGCGACCGAGGCCTACGAGGGCGCTCGGATCAAGGTGGCCAGGTTCATCGGCACCGCCGATGAGACCGAGGTGGTGTTCACCAAGAACGTCTCGGAGGGCATCAACCTCGTCGCTTACTCCATCGGCAACGCCACGGCGGGCCTGGGCGGGCAGGCGGCCGCCGGGCTCCGGCTGGCGCCGGGCGACGAGATCGTCATCACCGAGATGGAGCATCACTCCAACATCGTGCCCTGGCAGCTGCTGTGCGAGCGGACGGGCGCGACGCTGCGCTGGTTCGGGGTCACGCCGGACGGCCGGCTCGACCTGTCGCAGGCGGCCGAGCTGATCAACCCGCGGACCCGGCTGGTCGCGCTCGCCCACCAGTCCAACGTGCTCGGCACCATCAATCCGGTCGCCGACGTCGCGGCCCGCGCGCACGAAGTCGGCGCGCTGGTACTGGTGGACGCCGCCCAGTCGGCCCCGCACGGGCTGGTCGACGTGCGCTCGCTTGGCGCCGACTTCGTGGGGTTCACCAGCCACAAGATGTGCGGCCCGACCGGTATCGGGGTGCTGTGGGCGCGCCGCGACCTGCTCGAGCAGATGCCGCCGTTCCTTGGTGGCGGCGAGATGATCGAGACCGTCTGGATGGATCGGTCCACGTTCGCCCCGCCGCCGCACAAGTTCGAGGCCGGCACGATGCCGATCGCAGAGGCCGTCGGGCTGGGCGCGGCCATCGACTATCTCACCGACGTCGGCCTGCCTGCCGTCCGGGTACACGAGCAGGACCTGCTGGCGCACGCGCTGGCGGCCCTGGCAGAGATCGATGGACTGCGGATCCTCGGACCCACGCAGGCAGTGGATCGCGGCGCCGCGATCTCGTTCGCGCTGGACGGCATTCACCCGCACGACCTCAGCCAGGTGCTCGATGACCGCGGCGTCGCGGTACGGGCCGGCCACCACTGCGCCTGGCCGTTGCACCGGGCGCTTGGTGTCCAGGCCAGCACGCGGGCGTCGCTCTACCTGTACAACACCCACGAGGAGGTAGCCGCCCTGGCGGACGGGATCCGCCAGGCGCAGAAGTTCTTCGGAACGGCGTGACGAGGTCAGGGCCGGAACACCGGAGCCAGCCGTCGCAGTTGAAGGTGGCGTGATGCAACTCGAGTCGATGTACCAGGAGATCATCCTGGAGCACTACCGCCGCCCGCTGCACGCGGGCCTGCGGGAGCCTTTCGACGCCGAGGTCCAGCACATCAACCCGACGTGCGGTGACGAGGTCAGGCTGCGGGTAACGCTGAAGGACGCCGGCGCCGAGCCAGCCATCGCGGACATCTCCTACGAGGCACTCGGCTGCTCGATCAGCCAGGCCAGCACGTCCGTCATGGCCGACATGATGATCGGCAGGAGCGTCACCGAGGCGATGGCGGTCAGCGACGAGTTCCTGCGGCTGATGCAGTCGCGCGGCGAGGCTGAGCCGGACGAGGCGGTGCTCGGCGACGCCGTGGCGTTCGAGGGCGTCTCCCGCTACCCGGCCCGGATCAAGTGCGCGCTGCTGGGCTGGATGGCCTGGAAGGACGCGACCGCACGGGCGCTGCACGAGCGGTCGGCCGACGAAGCGAATACCGGGGAGCGAGCATGAGCGAGGACACCAGCAGGGTTGCCATGCAGGCCGGGCCAGCGCCCGCCGCCGGCGAACCGTACGAAGCGACCGACCCGGAGATCGAGGACGTGCTCGAGGCGCTGCGCGATGTCGTCGATCCCGAGCTCGGCGTCAACGTCGTCGACCTGGGGCTGGTCTACGGCGTGCACCTGGAGACCGACCGCACGGTCACCATCGACATGACGCTCACCAGTGCCGCCTGCCCGCTGACGGACGTGATCGAGGATCAGGCCCAGACGGCGCTCGACGGCCTGGTGCCTGGGTTCGCGATCAACTGGGTGTGGCTGCCGCCGTGGGGGCCGGAGAAGATCACCGAGGACGGCCGAGAGCAGCTGCGCGCGCTCGGCTTCAACGTCTGACCGAGTCAGCTACCGCGCTCCCGCCGGCGGCGCTGCCGAATCGCGCCGCGGCCGTGGCGGCCCGGCGGCGAGCCGGGCACGCATCTGGTCGCGCGCCTCCCAGCGGGTTTCCAGCCACCACGTGCACCCGGCGGCCGCCCAGCTGGCGGTCGTAGCCGCCGCTGCGCTGGCGTCGTCGGCGGGTGTCTCGCCATCGGCGATGACGTCGAAGCCGGTGCCCGCGCCGTGCTCGGCCAGCCAGGCGGTCACCGCGGCGCCGTCCCGCGGACCGGGCTCGGTGGCCCGGTACTGGGGGATGACGCCATCACACCGGAGCGCCCGCCGCATCGACTTGGGCGCAGGCCAGACGCCCACCACCCAGATCGGGATCCGGTCCTGCACGGGAGCTGCCGCCGCGGACAGGTCGAGGCGACCGGTCTGGTACTCGTAGTACTGGCCATGGAAGCTGCGGCCGCCCTGCCACAGGGTGCGGATGAGGTCGATACCCTCGTCCAGCCGGGCCGCACGGGTGCGCAGGTCCGTGACCTCGCCGGTAGCGGGGAGATCGGTATCGACCGCGCCCACTCCGACCGCGAGGATCGCCCGGCCGCCGGACAGCTGGTCCAGCGTGGCCACCTGGCTGGCCACCTTCCAGGGGCGGCGCCATGGCAACGGGGTCAGCATGGTGCCGAGCCGGACCACGTCGGTCCGGACCGCCATCGCGGCCAGCATGCTCCACGCATCGGCGCCATAAGCGGCCTCCCACACGAACACGCCATCCCAGCCCGCCTGCTCGGCCAGCAGCGCCAGCTCGAGCTGTTCGGTCGCGGTCCCGCCCGGCAGTACCGCGCCGCAGCGCATCTGTGCGTCCATACGGTCAGTGGTAGCACGGAGGGCCGACAGCCCCAGGCGACCCGGCCAGGCAGTCCACGCGACGCAGGCTCCGCCGCCGGCTACTATCGGGAGATCATGACTCGCGGCCTCCTGCTTCCTGGCCGCGGCGAGGCCCGGTAGCCAACCCGGTCGGCACCTCGCCGCGGGTGGTTGTGCCGCGCCGGCCATCTCCTTCTCACTCCAGGAGCAGAGCACAGTCATGAGTAATCCGTCGCTGCAGCGCCCCTCCGGCATGCCGTGTCACCGCTACCGGCCGTTCCCTCCGGTCGCGCTGCCGGACCGGCAGTGGCCGTCCCGCACCATCACCGCCGCCCCGCGCTGGCTGTCCACCGACCTGCGCGACGGCAACCAGGCCCTGATCGACCCGATGAACTCCGCCCGCAAGCAAGCCATGTTCGACCTGCTGGTACGCATGGGCTACAAGGAGATTGAGGTCGGCTTCCCCGCGGCCAGCCAGACCGAGTTCGACTTCATCCGTAGCCTGATCGAGAGCGGGGCCGTCCCCGACGACGTCCGCATCTCCGTGCTGACCCAGGCCAGGGCCGAGCTGATCGAGCGGACGGTGCAGTCGCTCGCCGGCGCCAGGCTGGCCAGCGTGCACCTGTACAACGCGGCCGCGCCGCTGTTCCGCAGCGTGGTCTTCGGGTGGGACGGCGACGGGCGCGAGGAGTGCAAGTCCGTCGCCGTCGACGGCACGCGCGCCGTCCTGAAGTACGCCGACGAGTACCTGACCGGCACCGACTTCGGCTATGAGTACTCGCCGGAGATCTTCATGGACACCGAACTCGACTTCGCGCTGGAGATCTGCGAGGCGGTCATGGACGTCTGGCAGCCGAGTGCGGGCCGGGAGATCGTGCTGAACCTGCCCTGCACCGTCGAGCGGTCCACGCCCAACGTCTACGCCGACCAGATCGAGTGGATGAGCCGTCACCTGTCCCGGCGCGAGCACGTCGCGCTGTCCGTGCACACGCACAACGACCGCGGTACCGCGACCGCCGACGCCGAGCTTGCGGTGCTGGCCGGCGCCGAGCGGGTGGAGGGCTGCCTGTTCGGCAATGGCGAGCGGTCCGGCAACGTCGACCTGATCACGCTCGGGCTGAACCTGTACAGCCAGGGCGTCGACCCGATGATCAACTTCAGCGACATCGACGAGATCCGCCGCACCGTGGAGTACTGCAACGGCATCGGCGTGCACGAGCGGCACCCGTACGCCGGCGACCTGGTCTACACCTCGTTTTCCGGCTCGCACCAGGACGCGATCAAGAAGGGCTTCGACGACCTGGACCGGCAGGCTGCGGCGGCCGGCCGCCCGGTGAACGAGCTGCCGTGGCACATGCCGTACCTGCCCATTGACCCGAAGGACGTCGGGCGCACGTACGAGGCGGTCATCCGGGTGAACTCGCAGTCCGGCAAGGGCGGCGTCGCGTACATCATGAAGACCGATCACCATCTCGACCTGCCCCGGCGGCTCCAGATCGAGTTCAGCCAGGTCATCCAGCGCCACACCGACACCGAAGGCGGCGAGGTGAGCCCGGCGCTGATGTGGGACATCTTTGCCGCCGAGTACCTGAACCCCGGACCGTTTGTGCTGGTCAGCTACGGATCCGTGAGCGAGGGCGGGACCGAGCGGGTGGACTGCGTCGTGCGGGCGTTCGGGGCCGAGCACGCCCTGTCGGGCATCGGCAACGGCCCGATCGCGGCGTTCTGCGCCGCGGTCTCCGAGGTCGATCTCGGCCTCGGCGGGGTCGGTGTCCGCGTGCTCGACTACGCCGAGCACGCGCTCACCGCCGGACGTGACGCCGAGGCGGCCGCCTACCTGGAGATCGAGGTTGGCGATCGGGTGCTGTGGGGGGTCGGGATCAGCTCGTCGATCGTGCGGGCGTCGGTGTCGGGCGTGATCAGCGCGCTGAACCGGGCGGCTCGGCAGGCCAGGCCTGGGTCGGCGGCAGCAGGCTGAGCGTCGGCCCGCCCTAGCCGCGCCGGTAGAACGGCGTGCCGACGGCCGCGATCTGCTCGTCGATGCGGTCCGGTGTCCGCTCGCCGGGAAACGTGACGTCGATCGGGAACGCGGCCTCGTCGGGCTTGACCTCCCACGCCGCGCGCTCCACCGCGCCGACCACGAGGTCCCTGGTCGCCGCGTCGGCCGGGTCGTCCAGGCTCACCGAGACGAGCAGGCCTTCGCCGGCCAGCTCGACGGATAGCCAGGCAGCCGCGGCCTCCCGCACGGCCGCGATGCCGATGAGCCCGGCGGCGATGCCGGCGAGCAGCGCGTCCGGCCGGATCGCGAGCGGCGCCACGCTGATCCTGCCCGCCTCATCGGGGTCAGCCCCGGCCGCCGCCGCCAGGTATGACACGCCCGGCGGGTACAGGGGCAGGCTGTGGGCCGCGCCGGCGTTGAGCGCGATCCCGATGGCCGGCGGGAGCAGCCGCGCCAGGTCCGCAGCCC
>JASHPF010000018.1 GCA_030038295.1 Streptosporangiaceae bacterium | reverse complement strand
GCGCCGGCCCTGGCAGCACCGGCCGACGGCGCGGCCGCGCTCGCCGGTCCCGTCGCGAGCACCCTGCCGCCGCCGGCCCGCAGCCGGATCGTGCTCGGCACGCTGCTCTTCATCCTGGGGTTTTCGGCCCTCTTCGCGCTCGAAGGGGTCACGGCCGCGAGCATCGGCGACGCACTGCTCCGCCACCGGGAAGGGCTGACCCAGTTGCTCGGCGGCCTGATCATCCTGCTGGGCCTGCTCTTCATCGGGCTGTTCGACCGGTTCAGTTTCGCCGGCCGCATCGTCAAGCCCAGCGTGCGGCCCCGGGCCGGCCTTGCGGGCGCGCCCCTGCTCGGCGTGCTATTCGGGCTGGGCTGGACGCCGTGCAGCGGGCCAACGCTCAGCGCGGTGCTGCTGCTGGGCAGCACGAGCGGCACCGCGCTGCGCGGCGGCCTGCTCGCCTTCGTCTACGCGCTCGGCATCGGCATCCCGTTCCTGATCGTCGCCCTCGGCTTCAGCCGCGGCGCCACCGTGTTCGGCTTCGCCCGCAGGCACGCGCGCCTCATCACCAGGATCGGCGGCGTCTTGCTGATCGCCGTGGGGATCCTCGAGGTCACCGGCGCGTGGCAGAGTGCCATCACGTGGCTGCAGGTGCACTGGCTGAGTGGTTACACCACGTCACTGTGACCGTACCGGCTGGCCCCGGGTAAACCGCGCGCAATGCGCACCCCCGGCCGCATTGCGGAGCTGACCGAGTCAAAAAGCGGGCAAACGGAATACCGGCTGGTCGGTAACCGCCCGACATTTACCGGTCCACCGGCGACCGCCGGGGCCAACTCAGCGTTCACCGGCCCGAAACAATTCAGCGCGGGCAGAAGTCGGCATCCGTTCTTCACCGAGCGGCATTCTGTGACGCTGCGTAAAGGAAAGCCTAATTGGTGAAGAAAGGCTTGTCTGCATAGCCCACGCGGTGCAAGACTCAATCATGTGGCAATAGCGCTTGGCGGTCGATTCTCCGACGAGCGGTCCGACGGACCGGCTCGTCAGGACGGCGCGAGGCGCGCCGAGACTCTGTCGGCGCGGGTCACGTCGGTCGCGCCGCCAGCGGCTGCCGGTGCCGTCATTGACACGGGGTCAAATGCGAACTCGGCGGCCCGCATAGCCGAGACGGAGGGCTTGCGGCCCGTCGGCAAAACGGTTGAAACGGCGCCGAGTGGCGCAGACATCAATTCGCTGGTCGTCCAGCAATCGTTTGCAGCTCTGGCACCCGACGGCCCGGCTCTGCTGGAATACTTTTACGCGCGGCTTTTCACCGTCAGCCCTGGCCTGAGAGCCCTGTACCCCACCAGCATGACCGCGCTGCGCGACCGCGTGCTGGCCAGGCTCACCGAGGTGATCAGGAGCCTGGATTCCGAACCGGAGTGCGCCGAGCTGCTGGCCCGGATGGGCCGCGACCACCGCCGGTACGGCGTGCTGGACAAGCACTATGAGGCGTTCTGCACCGCGCTGCGCGACAGCGTCGCCCATTTCCTCGGCGCCCGCTGGACACCCGAGATGTCGAGCGCGTGGCAGGGGGCCGTCGACTATATCGCCGCCGGGATGCGCGCGGGCGCGGCCGCGGCCAAGGACTCGCCGCCCTGGTGGATCGCCGAGATCGTCAGTCACGAGCTCCGATCGCCCGGCGTCGCCGTGCTGCGGCTGCGCACCGATCAGCCCTTCCCCTACCGAGCGGGGCAGTACGTGCCCGTGCAGGTGACCCGCTGGCCGCGGATCTGGCGGCCGTTCTCGCTCGCCACCGCGCCACGGCCCGGTGGCCTGCTGGAGCTGCACGTCCGGGCCGTGCCCGGCGGGCTGGTCAGCAACACGCTCGTGCACCACTCCGACGTCGGCGACTGCGTGCTGCTCGGTGCGGCCGAGGGTGCGATGACGCTGACCCCGTCCGACCGGGACCTGCTCTGCCTGGCCGGCGGCACCGGGCTCGCGCCGATCAAGGCGATCGTTGAGCAGGCGATCACCAGCGGCGCGGCCGCCAGCCAACCGCGGAAGATCACCTTGTTCGTCGGCGCGCGCCAGCACTTCGATCTTTATGACCTCGAGGACCTCCAGCTGCTCGAGGCGGCTTGCCCGTCGCTGCAGGTGATCCCGGTGCTGTCCGAGCAGCCCGGCTATCCGGGCCTCACCGGGATGCTGCCCGACGCGGTCAGCCAGCGAGAGCTGCTGCCGAACACCGAGGCCTACATCTGCGGACCCCCCGCGATGGTGCGCCAGACCGCGGCCGTGCTGGCCGCCACCATCCCGCCGGGTCAGATCCGGCACGATCCGGTACCGTAGCGGGCCGGTCAGGCCGCCAGGTAGCGATCGAAGTACGCATAGATCCGCCGCCAGGCGTCGGTGGCATCCGCGCGCTGGTACGACATCCTCGCCACCCGGTTGAGCGCCGCAGCGGCGCCGCGCGACTCGGTCATGAACCGGTGCCCGGAGCCGGGATACACCTCCACGTCGTGCGGCACCTGCAGCACGGTCAGCGCGCGCTGGAGCCGCTCCGGGTGCGCCGTGCCCATCGGATCCCGGCCGCCGTAGCTGCCGACGATCGGGCAGGCGCCGGCCAGGGCACGCTCGGCGTCCTTGGGCACCTCACCATAGTTCACGGCGACGACGTCGAAGCCATGACCGGGCGCGCACAGCAGCGCGAAGCCGCCGCCCAGGCAGAACCCGATCACGCCAGCCTTGCCGGTGCAGTCGGGCCGCGCGGACAGCGCAGCGCACGCGCCGTCGATGGCGTCGAACGCCGGCCCGCGCCCGGCGTGGACCTGCTGGATGGCGGTGCGCACGCAGCGGATCCAGGACCTGCCATCGAACAGGTCCGGCGCCAGCGCGAGGTATCCGTGCGCCGCGATGTCGTCCGCCACCCGGCGCATGTCGTCGGTCAGGCCGAACGCCTCGTGGATGACCACGACGCCCGGCCAGGGTGCGGCGGCGCCGCCGGCCGGCACGGAGAGGTAGCCGCGCCACGTGCGGTCCGCGGCCGGGTAGCTGATGTCGGGCATGCCGCAACATTGCCACAACGCGACCGTGCAACACAGCCACCGCGCGGCCGCCGCCTTGCGATGGGAGTGGCTTTGCTGTCGCTCCAGCGAC
>JASHPF010000165.1 GCA_030038295.1 Streptosporangiaceae bacterium | reverse complement strand
TCACCGGCAGTCCCGTGACCGTTCGCGGCCTGCTGGACCGCTGACCTGACGGCGGGCCACACGCGGCTGTCAGCGCGACGCGGCACCGGTGGTCACCACGACCTCGACCCGCTGGAATTCCTTGAGATCGGAGTATCCCGACGTCGCCATGGTCCGCCGGAGCGCGCCCATGAGGTTCATCGACCCGTCGGCGACCGTGGACGGGCCGAGCAGTATCTGCTCGAGCGTGCCGACGGTGCCAACCTTCAGCCGGGTGCCGCGGGGCAGGTCCGGGTGGTGGGCCTCGCTGCCCCAGTGGTAGCCGCGGCCAGGCGCCTGGACGGCGCGGGCGAATGGTGACCCGGCCATCACCGCGTCGGCGCCCAGCGCCAGTGCCTTGGCGATATCGCCGCTGCGGGTCATGCCGCCGTCGGCGATGACGTGCACGTAGCGGCCGCCGGATTCGTCCAGGTAGTCCCGGCGGGCGGCCGCCACGTCCGCGATGGCAGTGGCCATCGGCACCGCGACGCCCAGCACCGCTGCGGTCGTGTGCCCCGACCCGCCGCCGAACCCGGCGAGCACCCCCGCCGCGCCGGTGCGCATCAGGTGCAGCGCCGCGGTGTAGGTGGCACAGCCGCCGACGATCACAGGCACGTCAAGCTCGTAGATGAACTGCTTGAGGTTGAGCGGCTCGGCCTGGCCCGAGACGTGCTCTGCCGAAACCGTGGTGCCGCGGATCACGAAGATGTCCGCGCCCGCGTCGATGACGGGCTTGTAGTAACGCACGGTCCGCTGCGGGGACAGGCGGGCGGCGGTAGTCACCCCGGCCGCGCGGATCTCCTCGATCCGCCGGCCGATGAGGTCATCCTTGATGGGCTCGTTGTAGATGTGCTGCAGCCGCCGCGTCGCAGCCTCGTCATCCAGCTCCGCGGCCTCGGCCAGCAGTGGTTCCGGATCTTCATACCGGGTCCACAAGCCCTCGAGGTCCAGCACGGCGAGGCCGCCGAGCCGGCCGATCGCGATCGCGATCGCGGGCGACACCACGCTGTCCATCGGCGCTACGACGATCGGCATCTGGAACCGATACGCGTCGATCTGCCAGGCAATCGAGACCTCTTCCGGGTGACGCGTCCGACGCGACGGCACGATCCCGATCTCGTCCAGCGCGTATGCCCGCCGACCACTCTTGCCGCGACCGATCTCCACGACGCTCACGTTGCTCTCCCGCCCCTGCCTGCGCGGAGCCGCCAGTGCCGCGCGCGCACCGGCGTGCGCGCCCGGCAGACCGCCTGGACCGGCGCGCCCGGCCTAGTTGTGCCTGCCGCCATAGTTCGGCGCCTCGGCCACCATCTGGATGTCGTGGGGGTGGCTCTCCACCAGGCCGGCACTGGTGATCTGGATGAACCGGGCCTGCTGCAGCTCCGCGATCGTGCGGGCGCCGCAGAAGCCCATGGCGGCGCGAAGCCCGCCCACGAGCTGGTCAGCGACGGCGGCCAGCGGGCCGCGATAGGGCACCTGCCCCTCCACCCCCTGCGGCACCAGCTTGTCCTCGCGAAGCACGTCGTCCTGGAAGTAGCGGTCCTTGGAGAACGACCTGCCTCGCTCGCTGTTGCGCATGGCGCCGAGCGACCCCATCCCCCGGTACAGCTTGAACGGCTTGCCGTTGATGAAGACCAGCTCGCCTGGGCCCTCCTCGCAGCCAGCGAGCAGGCTGCCGAGCATCACCGTGTCCGCGCCGGCCGCGATGGCCTTGGCGATGTCACCCGAGTACTGCACGCCGCCGTCGCCGACCACGGGCACGCCTGCCTGCTGGCACGCCTGCGCGGCGGCGTAGATCGCGGTGATTTGCGGCACGCCGACTCCGGCCACGACCCGCGTCGTGCAGATCGACCCCGGACCCACGCCCACCTTGACCGTGTCGGCGCCCGCGTCGATAAGCGCCTGCGCGCCCGCTGTCGTGGCCACGTTGCCGCCGATGACTTCGACCCTGGTGTTCGCCTTCACCTGGCCGACCATGTCGAGCACCGCCTGCGCGTGGCCGTGCGCGGTGTCCACGACCAGGAAGTCAGCACCGGCGTCCACCAGTGCCAGCGCGCGCCGCTTGGCGTCCTCGCCAACGCCCACCGCCGCGCCGACCACGAGCCTGCCCTCGGCGTCCTTGGTCGCCGCCGGGAACTTCTCGCTCTTGGTGAAGTCCTTCACCGTGATGAGACCGCGCAGCCGGCCAGCGGCGTCAACGAGCGGAAGCTTCTCAACCTTGTTGCTGCGCAGCAGCCGCAGCGCCGCTGGCCGGGTCACGCCGACCGGCGCCGTCACCAGCGGCATCGGCGTCATGACCTCCGCCACCCGCCGCCGGTGGTCGGACTCGAAGCGGATGTCGCGGTTGGTGACGATGCCGACCAGGATGCCGTCGGCGTCGGTGACCGGCACCCCGGAGATGCGGTACCGGCCGCACAGCTCCTCGACGTCAGCAACCGTGGCCTCGGGGCCGCAGATCACCGGATTCGTGATCATCCCTGCCTCGGACCGCTTGACGGTGTCCACCTGCTGGGCCTGCTCTTCCACGGACATATTCCGGTGGAGCACGCCGACGCCGCCGTGGCGGGCCATGGCGATGGCCATGTGCGCTTCCGTCACGGTGTCCATCGCCGCCGACAGCAGCGGAACCCGCAGCGACAGCCGCGGCGTCAGCCGCGCGGTCGTGTCCGCTTCGCTCGGCATGATCGCCGAGTGCGCAGGAAGCAGGAGCACGTCATCGAACGTCAGGGCGGGCGGGCCGAACTTCTCGTCGCTCATCTCACGTCCCGTGTCCGGGGCCGGCTGGGATTGCTTTCATCCTAGTGACCAGCCCGGGTCGGGGTGCCCGCGGCCGGTCACGCCGGGCCCGGGCGACTGGGCGGTCGGCGTGCGGCTCAGCCTGTGATCTGTCCTGGTTAATCCGGTATGCGCGAGCACCGTCAGGCCCCGCCGCCTACTTTCCCCGCGCCGTGGCCGCCTTGCTGCGGGTTTTACGCCTTTTGCCGAGCCAGCACAGGTGGAAGGTCACGATCGGCACCGGCCGGGCGCCGGGCGCGTCGCGGCGCGTCCTGGCACGGTTGGCCGCCGCGCGGGTTGCTAGGCGGACTCGGCCAGCGGCTCCTCGGCGACGAGGGCACGCAGTCGGGCCAGCGCGCGATGCTGCGCCACCCGGACCGCCCCGGCC
>JASHPF010000002.1 GCA_030038295.1 Streptosporangiaceae bacterium | reverse complement strand
GGGCGAGCGATCAGGCCGGGGTGCCGCCGCGGCCGGCCCCGCCGCGGAAGCGCGAGACGCCCTCGAGAACGGCCGGATCCGCCAGCGTCGCCATGCCGTGGCGGAGCTCGTTGGCCATGGCGTCGGCGACGCTGAGCGACAGCGACTCCAGCACCGAGGCCCGGTCGCTGCGCATGCAGGTCTGCGGGAACGCGGCGACCTGCGCCGCGAGCCGCTCGGCTTCCTCGCGCGCGTCCCCGGTGCGCACGACTCGCGACACCAGGCCCATCTGAGCAGCCTCCGCGGCCGATATCGCACGGCCGGTCAGGATCAGGTCCAGCGCGCGGCCGAGCCCGACGATCTGGGGCAGCCGTACGGTGCCGCCGTCGATGAGCGGCACGCCCCAGCGCCGGCAGAACACGCCGAACACCGCGTCCTCCTCGGCCACCCGCAGGTCACACCAGAGCGCGAGCTCGAGGCCGCCGGCGACCGCGTAGCCAGCGACAGCGGCGATCACCGGCTTGGTCAGCTGCATCCGCGTCGGGCCCATGGGGCCGGCGCCGTCCGGATCAGTCCGGTTGCCGCGCGGCGTGCCCACCGCCATGAGGTCGGCGCCGGCGCAGAACGTACCGCCGGCGCCGCACAGCACCGCGACCGCGGCGTCGGCATCGGCCTCAAAATCGGCGAACGCCTCGGCCAGCGCGGCGGCGGTCGGCCCGTCGACCGCGTTACGGACCTCCGGCCGATCGATGATCACGGTGGTGACCGGCCCGGATCGGTCGACCCGAACCGGGCTCGAGCTCCCGCTGGTGCGGGCGGCCGGATCCCCGGCCGGCACGGCTAGCCGACCTGCCAGGTGTCGCTGCCCGCTAGCAGCTCGGCGAGGTCGCCGTCGCCCTGCTTCTGCCGCGCCCCCTCGATCTGCGCCGACATCAGCTCGTCGTAGCTGGGCCGCTCGACGTCGCGGAACACCCCGATCGGCGTGTGCGCGAAGTCCGAGCTGTCCAGCCGGGACAGCGCGAACGCATACGACGGGTCGGCCACGCCCGCGTCGTGCACGAGCAGCGAGTCCGGGTCCGTGCCGTCGACCGGCACCGGCTCGAGCCCGCCATGACGGCCAACCCGCAGCCCCTGGCTGCCACCGGCGCCGAACCGGATCGGCTCGCCGTCCTCGAGCCGGATCAGCCGCAGGTCCCGCTCGCCCGGCTCGGTCACGGGGAGGAACGCGTTGTCGTTGTAGATGGGGCAGTTCTGGAAGATCTCGATGAACGCGGTGCCCTTGTGGTCGGCCGCGGCCCGCAGCACGCTGGTCAGGTGCTTGCGATCGGAGTCGATCGTCCGGGCGACGAAGCCGGCCTCGGCGCCGATCGCCAGTGACACCGGGTTGAAGGGCGTGTCCAGCGAGCCGAACGGGGTCGACTTGGTGACCTTGCCCTGCTCAGATGTCGGCGAGTACTGGCCCTTGGTGAGCCCGTAGATCCGGTTGTTGAACAGCAGGATCTTGATGTTGACGTTCCGGCGCAGCGCATGGATCAGGTGGTTGCCGCCGATCGACAGCGCGTCGCCGTCGCCGGTGATGACCCACACGGAAAGGTCAGGCCGGGACGAGGCGAGACCGGACGCGATCGTCGGGGCGCGGCCGTGAATCGAGTGCATCCCGTAGCTGTTGACGTAGTAGGGCAGCCGGGACGAGCAGCCGATGCCCGAGATGATGACGAGGTTCTCCCGCGGGATCTCCAGCTCCGGCAGGAAGCCCTGGAACGCCGCCAGGATGGCGTAGTCACCGCAGCCGGGGCACCAGCGGACCTCCTGGTCGGACTTGAAGTCCTTGGTCGCGAGCTTCGCTTCCGCCTTCGGCACCAGCGTCAGCGACGCGAACCGGTGCTGCGGCTCGGGGAACTCGGTCGCGGCAGCATCAGACATGGGCGATCACATCCTGGATGACGTCGGCTAGCTCGGCGGCCCGGAACGGCAGGCCACGGACCCGGTTGTAGGACACCACGTCCACGAGGTAACGGCCGCGCAGCAGCAGCGCTAGCTGGCCTAGGTTGATCTCCGGTACCAGCACCTTCTCGTAGGAGCGCAGTACGTCGCCGAGGTTGGCGGGGAACGGAGACAGGTGCCGCAGGTGGGCCTGGGCGACCGAGCCGCCGGCCAGCCGCACCCGACGCACGGCGGCGCCGATCGAGCCGTAGGTGGAGCCCCAGCCCAGCACCAGCACCCGCGCGCTGCCGTCCGGGTCGTCGACGGCGACCGGCGCGATGTCCGCGGCGATCCCGTCGATCTTCGCCTGGCGCAGCCGGACCATCGCGTCGTGGTTATCGGGGTCATAGGAAATGTTGCCGGACACGTCGGCCTTCTCGATGCCGCCGATCCGGTGCTCGAGGCCCGGCGTGCCGGGAACCGCCCACGGCCGGGCGAGGGTCTTCGGGTCGCGCTGGAAGGGCAGGAACGGCGGGCCGGCTGCGCCGTCGACGACGACGTTTCCGCCGGCGAACTTGAACTCGTCCCGCAGCCTCGGCAGCGTCTCCACAGCCGGGATCCGCCACGGCTCGGACCCGTTGGCCAGGTAGCCGTCGGACAGGATGACCACCGGCGTGCGGTATTTGACCGCGATCCGGACCGCCTCGAGGGCGATGTCGAAACAGTCGGCCGGGGTCGCTGGTGCGACGATCGCGACCGGCGACTCCCCGTTGCGACCGAACATGGCCATGAGCAGGTCGGCCTGCTCGGTCTTGGTCGGCATCCCGGTGGACGGCCCGGCGCGCTGAATGTCACAGATGATCAACGGCAGCTCGACCGACACGGCGAGCCCGATGGTCTCCGCCTTGAGGCACATGCCGGGGCCTGACGTGCTCGTCACGCCCAGGCCGCCGCCGAACGACGCGCCGAGCGCGGCGCCGACGCCGCTGATCTCGTCCTCGGCCTGCATGGTGCGCACGCCGAACCGCTTGAGCTTGGACAGCTCGTGCAGGATGTCGGAGGCCGGGGTGATCGGGTACGAGCCGAGGAACAACGGCAGGCCGGACCGACGGGACGCCGCCACCAGCCCGTAAGCGAGCGCGGTGTTGCCGGTGATGTTGCGGTACGTACCGGCCTGCAGCTGGGCTGGCTTCACCTCGTACTGGACCGAGAATGCCTCGGTCGTCTCGCCGTAGTTCCAGCCTGCCTGGAACGCGGCCTTGTTGGCCGCCAGGATCGCGGGCCGGGCGGCGAACCGGGACTCCAGGTACCGGATCGTCCCCTCGACCGGCCGGTTGTAGAGCCAGGACAGCAGCCCGAGCGCGAACATGTTCTTGGCTCGCTCGGCGTCCTTGCGGGTGATGTCGAAGTTCTCGAGCGCCTTGACGGTCACCGACGTCAGCGGGATGGCGTGCACCTGATAGGCCTCGAGCGTGCCGTCCTCGAGGGGACTCGCCTCGTAGCCCACCTTCGCCAGGTTGCGCTTGGTGAACTCGTCGGTGTTGGCGATGATGTCGGCGCCGCGCGGCAGGTCATCGAGGTTGGCCTTGAGCGCTGCCGGGTTCATCGCGACCAGCACGTCCGGCGCATCGCCCGGCGTCAGGATGTCGTGGTCGGCGAAGTGCAGCTGGAAACTGGACACGCCGGGGAGGGTGCCCGCCGGGGCGCGGATCTCGGCCGGGAAATTCGGCAGCGTCGACAGGTCGTTGCCGAAGGTCGCGGTCTGCTGGGTGAACCTGTCACCCGCGAGCTGCATGCCGTCGCCGGAGTCGCCGGCGAATCGGATAATGACACGATCGAGCCGCTGGACCTGCTTGGTCACAGTCTCCCGGCCTCCTTAACGCGCCGAGGCCGGTGAGGGGACACGGTGACGGCGTGCATCTGTGCCCGATTCTCGGGCTCATTCTCGGCGTGATTCTTTTGCGCTGCTGACCGACCCGGATTACCGGGCCAGGCTGGACATCCTAGCGGGGCGGTCAGCACCCGGCGGACCGGGTACAACCGCGTCTCCTAGGCTGACCCCGCTGCGACGTCAGATATTCCCACCTGCACAAATCTGCCGGCGGAAACCTGCCCGTAACGATAATCCGATTCTAGTACAGTCACCCAGCGGCCACGGTCGTCCGGCGGATATGCCGCTCCGTATTGGCCGCGCCGGGCGGGGTATTCGGCATCGTCAGCCGACCGGAGCTGATTACGCGGTGTGCCCGGAGGGTGCCGCCGGTCGCTCCGCGCTGACGGCGGCGGTCAGCTCGACGAGTCGCGCGAGCGTATCGAGCCGGGCAGTCGGGGCGCCCTCGAGCTTCGCCTGCAGCGTGGTGATCCCCGCGTCCCGGTAGCGCCGGAGCCGGTCCGCGATCATCGCGGGGGTGCCGATCAGATTCGTCTTCGCGCCGAGTTCCAGCGGTACCCGGTCGGCGGCTTCCGCCCGGCGGCCGGCCAGCCACAGCTGCTGCACGGCTCGGACGTCGTCGGCGTAGCCCTGCCGGGCGAACGCCGCATTGTAGAAGTTGCGGTCGGGTGAGCCCATGGCACCGATGGTGAACGCGTATCCGCGAGCGTGCCGCCGCGCCGCTTCCGCCACGTCGTCGGTGAACTCCACCGCGACGGGGATGACTAGGTCGAGCTCCGTCAGCCGTCGGCCGGCCCGCGCCGCGCCGGCTCGCAGCCGGTCGAGGAACACCGATGCGTGCTCGGGCACGAACGCGTTGCCGATCCAGCCGTCGGCGAGCTCGCCGGTCAGTTCCAGATTCCGTGGCCCGAGCGCGGCCACGTAGACGGGCACGGGCGTGGGCGCGAGCATCGACCTCAGCGCCCGGCCCTGCCCGCCAGGCAGCGGCAGCTGGTACACCTCGCCGGCATGGCTGAGCCGCTCGCCGGCCGCGATGGTCCGGACGATCTGGATCGTCTCGCGGGTCATCGCGAGCGGCGCGTCGAACCTGATGCCGTGCCAGCCCTCCATCACCTGCGGCCCGCTGGAGCCGACGCCGAGCCGAAACCGCCCGCCAGACAGCAGCTGCAGCGACATCGCCGACATCGCGAGCATGGCCGGCGTCCGGGCCCCGAGCTGGGCGATGGCGGTGCCGAGACCAATGCGTTCCGTCCGGGCGGCGAGGTAGGCCAGCGGTGTCAGCGCGTCCTGCCCCCACGCCTCGGCTACCCAGGCGGACGTGGCGCCGACCCGCTCGGCCTCGGCGACGAAGTCCGCGTCCTGCGGCGCGGCGACCCGCGCGGCGATACCGACCTGCATCCGTCCATTCTCCCGCGCGCCGTCCGGCGCGCGGTGGCGTACCATGCGGGCGTGGATGCTGCCGAACTGCGCTACGCCGACTGCCCGACCACCGAGGCGGAGCTGCTGATCGACGCGCCACCGGGCGTCGTGTGGCCATTTGTCTGCGACATCCAGACCCCGGCCAGGTTCAGCTCGGAGTTCCAGGGCGGCGAGTGGCTGGATGCCAACGACGGGCCGCGGCTGGGCGCGCGGTTCCGCGGCCGGAACCATCACCCGGCGCGCGGCAGCTGGGAGACGGTGTCAACGGTCTGCGAGCTCGAGCCGGAGCGCGTGTTCGCCTGGGCGGTTGGCGATCCGGCGGTGCCGGCCGCGCGCTGGCGGTTCACGCTCGAGCCGGATGGTCAGGGCACGCGGATCCGGCAGTGGATGCAGATGGGACCGGGTGCGAGCGGTATCAGCGACCTCATCGCCCAGATGCCGGACAAGGAGCACCGGATCCTGCGCCGTCGGCTGGCGGAGCACCAGGCCAACATGGTCGCGACGCTGGCGGGTATCAAGGCGCTGGCCGAGGCCGCCTAGCCGATGCCCGCGGTCGCCGCGCTCGCCTAGCGCAAGACGAACCTGTTCACCGCGTTGGCGAAGCCCTCGTCCTCGTTGGAGGTGGTGACCCGCCGGGCAGCGCGCTTGACCTCGGAGCTCGACTGGCCCATCGCGATGCTGAGACCTGAGTGGGCGAACATCAGCACGTCGTTGGGCATGTCCCCGATCGTGGCGATGTCGTCGGGCGTCAGGTGGTAACGAGCCGCGAGGTACCGCGCGACCGCGCCCTTGTTGGCCTGCGGGTGGGTGACATCCAGGTAGTACGGCTGCGACGTGGCCGCCGCGACATGGTCGCCGAATTCGTCCTGCACCGCCGTCGTCGCGGCCGTGACGGCGTCGTGGTCGTCGCTGACGCCGACCAGCTTGGCCACGCCGTCGGTGAGCCCGGTCAGCCCATCCGTCATGACCTTGGGCTCGAATTTGACCGTCCAGGCCTCGCGCGCGACGTGTGGCCCGTCGGCCTTCGGCACGTACCAGTCGGCACCCCGGTACAGCCACACGTCGAGCGAGAACGACTCCATCCGGCGCGCGACGGGAGTCACGAGGTCCGGCGGCAGCACCCGCTGCTCTATCACCGACATCTCGCGGTCCACCAGCAGCCCGCCGTTGAATGCCGCGATCGGCGTCTGCAGATCCAGCGGCTCGATCAGCATGGCCATGCCGCGGGGCGGCCGGCCACTCGTGATGGCGAACAGCACGCCCGCGTCGTGCAGCCGGTGCACTGCCGCGATCGCCTGGTCGGTCAGCACCTTGTCCTGGGTGACCAGCGTGCCGTCGACGTCGGCGAGCATCAGCTTCACGGTAGGAGGCGCCACCAGTCACTCCCGCCCGCGCTCGACGGCTGGCTCCGCCCGGCGGTAGGCCTCGATGACGTCCCGGTACCGCGAGGAGATCTCATAGACGGCCTCCTCGCGGGACA
>JASHPF010000164.1 GCA_030038295.1 Streptosporangiaceae bacterium | reverse complement strand
GAGTGGTCAAGGCCGTCGGATTGCCTTGCATGCTGCTTGAGTTGATCGCTTTCGCCGCTATTCCTTCGGCATGCCTAGGCGTGATCCCGAACGCGGCCAGGCCGGGAATCTCGAGCAGCGCCAGCGTCTCGCGGATCCAGGCAACGCCATCCTCGATGGACGCGCGGGTTCTGCCGGTAAGCAGCTGGGCTGCCTGTGCGTACCGGTCGAGAGCGGGATGGCTGGGCTGGTTGGCCGTCAGCGCGCGAACGTTGGCTTCGATGACCGGTATCAGAAGCGCGGCGCACGCGACGCCATGCGGGACGTCCGCGGTGCCGCCAACGACGCCGGCAAGCCCGTGTATGGCACCGAGCTTGGCGTTAGTCAGGACGATCCCACCGAGCAGGCTGCACATGGCCATGTCGGTCCGCGCGTCCATATCATCGCCATCGGCGTAGGCGGCCCGCAGGCCATGGGCTGAGCGGCGCAGCCCTTCGGCCGCGAGGCCGTCGGTTAGCGGGGTCGCCTTGGATGAGACGAGCGGCTCTAGGCACTGGGTCAGCGCGTCCATGCCGCTTGCCGCAGTGATCCGCGGCGGGCAGGAGACTGTGAGCTCCGGATCCACCAGCGCGAACCGCGGGATCATCAAGGGGCTGCGCAGGCTTGCCTTTACACCGTGGGATGGCGAGGCTAGCACGGCGTTGGCGGTCACCTCGGCACCGGTGCCGGCCGTGGTTGGCACTGCGATGCACGGAGCGGCCGGCTGGGTAATCTTCCGTCCAGCGCCGATTACCTCGAGGTAGTCGAGCGGGTCGCCACCGTTCGCTAGCAGCATCGCCACCGACTTGCCGACATCGATCACGCTGCCGCCGCCGATAGCCACGACAACATCTGCCCGATGACCGCGCCCGAGTGCGGTAGCGGCGCGCGCCATCGGAACAGTTGGCTCGCCCACGACTGGGTACACCACAGCCGGCATGTCAAGCCCACCGATCAGCTGCTCGTGGCGTTCAGGGCTCGCGCCGGTGCAGACCAGCGCGCGGCTGCCCAGCCCGGGTAGCAGGCCCGCCAGTTCTGCCGCCCGGCCCGCACCAGCCATGATGCGGCCAGCGGTCACGAAGTCGAAAGCTGCTGTCACGTGGTAGCGCACTCCCAACCCTCACCTTCGGCCGAAAGCACTACCGTGCACTCCATCGACTCCCTTGGCCTGGTCGTCATCTCCGCCACCCCATGCCATGCACATTCTCGATCTACGCGTGACGCGCTGCTCTGCCGCTCCGGTCGCCTAAGTCAGCCGATTGCGTGCAGCAGTGCCTTCAGCTACGGGCCTAGATCGGCTGCCGTCCTCGTGGAGATGCGGTTGCCATCGACGACTGTCGGCTCGTCGATTCCAGTCGGCCCCGGCGTTCTCCATGTCGTCGCGGATCGCCGACACGCGCGCTCGAGGTCAAGGACTGTCTGCGAGCGGCGAAGCTTGTCCGGCGCGAATCCGCCGGGTATGACCAGAGCATCGTAGTCAGCCTCGGTGACGTCGTCGACGGTCGTGTCGGCCGCGACCGGACCGTGGCCCTTCTCACCCGTCACGGGCCTGGTGTCAAGTCCGGCCACCGTCACCGCGATGTCCTCCTCGACCGGCCTATACAGCGGATAGAGCAACTCCATGTCCTCGAGCAGGTCGGCAGTCAGGAGCAGAACCCGGCGCTGGGGAAACGGCCACGTATCCGACCATATCGCGGGCAGTCTGACTGACCCAGTGGACGAACAACAGCGTCAACGTTTCGCAAGCTCTTGCCAACGTCTGTCGGCAGGCCGATACTCCCAGGAGCGGATGGCCAGTGCTTGAGCGAATGCTCTTGCTCGCGGACTCTTGGTGCCGTGGCGGCTGAGCGCTCGCTGGCCGACTATCGGAACGGGTGAGGAGGCACCAGATGCCAATCTCCGCGCGAGATGCCTGGTGATCGAAGGGGAACCTGATGAAGTTCGGTATCAATCTCTACCTCTGGGCAGACGACATGCACGACGGGCTCATGCCCGTACTTGAGAGAATGAAGCAGATCGGCTTCGACGGCGTTGAGGTGCCGATTTTCGACCTCGACCAGGCTAAATGGGCACGCTGGGGAGAGCGCCTTGACAGCCTCGGACTGCAGCGAACAGCGAACACGGTAATAGCTGCCGAACACAACCCACTCAGCGACGACCCGGCAGTCCGCGAAGCCGCCTACGAGCACCTGAGGGAGTTGATCGACTGCTGTGCCGCTGTCGGTTCGAGTCTTCTGTGCGGTCCGCACCAGGTGGCCCTTGGCGTATTCACCGGCAAAGGCGCGACTGACGAGGAGTGGAAGCGCAGCGTCGACCACTTGCGTCGGGCGGCCGAATATGCAGCGGGAGCGGGCGTGGTGCTGGCAGAAGAGGTCGTAAACCGCTTTGAGTTGTATCACCTGAACACACTTGACCAGGCGATCCGCTGCATTGACGAAGTTGACCATCCCAACTGCCGCATCCACCTGGATACGTTCCATGCCCACATCGAGGAGAAAGACCCCGCCAAGGCCATCCGCCGTGCAGGCGCGAGGATCGCGCACGTGCACATTTCTGAGAACGATCGAGGCGTGCCAGGAACCGGAAGTGTTCAGTGGGACGCCACGTTCGCTGCGCTTCGGGACATCGGCTACAACGGATGGCTGACTGTCGAGGCGTTCGGTAACTTCCTGCCGAATCTTGCAGCCGCCACAAAGATCTGGCGGAAGCTCTTCCCCAGCGAGGACGAACTGGCCGCAGATGCTTACACGTTCTTGGCCAGAAACTGGGACCGCACGGCTGGCGTGGCTGCTGCTGGATAACGACTTCCGCAGCTACTCAGGATCTTCGCGGACCAGGCTGGGCTCGCGGTACGGATACTGTACGAGGGTTCTACCGATAGGGGCCTGTTCCGTGAGCTGAGACGAGTGGCGGCGCCAGCTCAGTGCCCCGACGGCTTTTCCTCGGCCGCGCTGGGCTTGACATCGCCGACCTGACTGCAATAGTCGGCGAGCTGTCTCAGTCGGCGCGCTCCGAGGCGGGCGCGGGACGGGCCTAGCCCCAATCTGGCCCGCCCCGCGGCTTGCTCCGCGGCGTGCCGACGCCAGCGGAAGCGTTGATCGGCGCTCAATTGTCGTGCAGCGTCGGCTGCATGAACTTCTCGTATGCGTGCTCAGGCTTGGCAGAGTCGTGTACCACGGCGCGGACAGCGCGAATCATCGCGACCGGCTGGTCACTCTGGAAGATATTGCGCCCCATGTCGACGCCAGCGGCGCCGGCTTCGATCGCGTTGTAGGCCATTGTTAGCGCGTCCAGTCCGGACAGCTTCTTGCCCCCTGCCATCACGACCGGCACAGGGCATCCAGACGTGACTGTGTCAAAGCCTTCGGCGCAGTAGTACGTTTTGACCATGTGCGCGCCGAGTTCCGCACAAATCCTGACGGCAAGCCTCAGGTAGCGCGCGTCCCGGCTAAGTTCGCGGCCCACCGCCGTGACTGCGAGCACCGGGATGCCGGCCTGCTGGCCTTGGTCCACGAGCCGGGTCATGTTATGCACGGACTGGGTCTCGTTCTCGCCCCCGATAAAGACCTGGACAGCGACGGCCGTGGCGTTCAGGCGGACTGCGTCGTCCATGGCGACGGCGATCTGCTCATCGGACAAGTCCTTGAGGATGCTCGGCCCGCCACTGGCGCGGAGCACGATCGGCACGCCAGAGGTCGCCGGGATCGTGGAGCGCACCATCCCCCGCGTGGTCATCAGCGCGTCGGCGAACCCGAGCAGCGGCACGATCGACAGGTCGACCCGCTCGAGTCCCGTGGTCGGCCCTTGGAAGTAGCCGTGGTCGATGGCAAGCATGACCGTGCGATTGGTGCGGGGATCGAAGATCCGCGCCAGCCGGCTCTGCATGCCCCAGTCCAGGGCTCCCGCGCCCTTCAGCTGGTTCACGTGCGGCCGCGCTGCGACCTGTGTCTGGAAGCGCTCGCCGTCGGTGAGGTCGTCGTTGTCGGGCATAGTCAGTGCCTCCCGGGTTGTGCCAGGCTTGCTGGCGCTGGTTCTGCCTCAGCGCCTGCCGCCCGCCATAGCGGGCTGAGCAGGCCGTCGTCACATAGGTCGAGCATCCGCCGGTAGACCTGCCGCCAGTTCGCATACGCCTCGTCGTAGACAGCAACCGAGGCAGGGCCCGGCTCGAATGTCGCTGATCGAGCACGCAGGTCGGGCTCCAGATCCGTGAGACCGCCGTAGATCCCGGCACCCACGCCCGCGCAGATGGCTGCACCCAGGGCACTGCTTTCGGTCACGACGGGAACGTGGACCAGAGTGCCGGCTACGTCGGCGATTATCTGCGGCCAGAGCGAGCCCTTGGCCGCGCCGCCGGTGAAGACCAGTTCCGCGAACGAGATCCCGGTCAGCTCACCGATGATGTCCCGGTGCCCGCGGGTCACGTAGGCCGCGGCCTCCTCGAGGGCTCGTACGCACGCGCCGCGGCCTGATCCCGCCGGATCAGACAGGTTGAATCCGAGGAAAGACGGGGCCGCGTGCACCCACCGGCGCGCGTTCATCAGATTTGACATGATCGCGAGCACGCCGCCGGATCCAGGCGGAACCAGGGCCGCGCCCTCCTCCATGACCGCGTACGGGTCGACACCCCGTTCCCTGGCCAGGCTCGTCTCGGCCTGGCAGAACGCATCGCGGAACCAGCGCATGCTCATGCCGCAGTAAAAGCCGATGCCTTCGAGCATCCACTGGCCAGGGATGACATGGCAGAGGGTGCGCAGCCGAGTCGCCGGGTCGATCAGCGGCCGGTCGAGCAGGATCGTGTTCTGCCAGAAGGTCCCGGCGACCACCGTGTACTCGTTCGGCCGGGCACCGGCGCCGAGCAATCCGAGCTGGGTGTCGGCGCCGCCGGCAACAACCGGGGTGCCCTCGCGTAGCCCGGTTTCCTCGGCCGCACGTCGGGTCACGGCGCCGATCACCGTCCCGGGGTTGACGACCGGGGGCAGTACCTGCGGGTCGATGCCGCAGATCCGGGCGATCTCAGCGGACCAGGTCCGGTCGGCGAGCGAGAACATCCCCGAGCTCGAGCCGCACGACGGTTCGGTGGCGAGCACGCCAGACAGCCTCGTCGCGATCCAGTCGCTGAGCATGCCCATGCCGCGCGCTTTCGCGAGGATCTCTGGCTGGTGTCTGGCGAGCCAGCGCAGCCGGGCCGGCGTGGTGATCGACACCCAGTCGCCGCCGATCGCGTAGATGCGGTCCGCAGCACCCTCAGCGATAAGCTCGGTCGCTTCGGTGGCGGACCTGCTGTCGACGTTCGGGCACGCCCATATCTCCTGGCCCGCCCCGTCGTAGAGCACGATGCCCTCGCGCATGCTGGTCGCGGCGACGGCGGCCACGTCAGCGCCCGTCGCACCGGCGGCGCGTAGGGCGTCCCGGACGCAGGCCGCGATCAGCAGCCAGTTTGCGGCGACGTCGAAATCCTGTCCGCCGGGGGCCTCCGGTGGCTCGCGGTGCGTCCACTCCCGCAGGCTCGCAGCTACCTGCTCGCCTTTCTCGGTAAACAGCAGCGCCCGGCAGCTTCCGGTGCC
>JASHPF010000163.1 GCA_030038295.1 Streptosporangiaceae bacterium | reverse complement strand
AGCGGATGGCCACCGAAGCTCTCTTCGCCGATCTTGCCAGCCTGGCAGGCATCCCGGCCGAGCTGTACTCGGTGGGCACCGAGGTCGATGGCGCCCTGTGCCTCGTGGCATCGAAGGAGCGCTTCGAGGTGTTCCTCTGCGCCGACGGCGCGCGCCACGAGCTGCAGTCGTTCAGTACCGAGGAAGCCGCCTGCTTCTACCTGTTCGGCGTGCTCGCGGCGGAGGCTGTCCGCACCGGAGCACTCGCCCGCGGTCCCGGCGCGCTGCCGGACCGGCGCGCGCGAACGGCCTGAGGCGCGTGCCCCGGCACTCGGGGTTCGGGAACTTCGCACCTGCGGACAGCGGTGACAGCTAGGGTGCATAGAGCCGACGGGGCTGAAGGTCCCCCGCTCCCCAAGCAGCCCCGTCGGCATCCTCGCTGCTCCCCCGCCCCGCGGTCGGCAGGCCCAGCCCGCCGGGCAGGATGGAGCCCATGACCGTCACGTCTGCGTCGCCTGTGACCGGGGCCCAATACGACATCGCCGCGGGCGAGTACCAGGCCACCGTGACCGAGCTCGGGGCGGGGCTGCGCCGCCTCAGCCGCGGCGGCCTGCCAGTGATCGTCGGCTACGACGCCGACGAACTGCCGCCCGCGGGCGCCGGGCAGCTGCTCACCCCCTGGCCGAACCGGATCGATGGCGGGCGATACTCCTTCGCCGGGGCGAGCTACCAGCTCGACCTCTCCGAGCCGGCCCACGGGAACGCCATCCACGGTCTGACCCGGTGGGCGAGCTGGCGGGTGGCGTCCTACGCGGACAATGCGGTCGAGCTGGCCCTGGACGTTCTCGGGCACGCTGGCTATCCGTTCTGCCTCGAGCTGCGCGCCGGATACCGGCTGACCCCGCACGCCGGTCTGGCGGTCACGGTGACCGCGCTGAACCGCGGCAGCAAGACCGCTCCGTTCGGTACCGGATCGCACCCTTATCTGCTGGCCGGTCACGGCGACATCGACGACTGGCAGCTGCAGCTTCCGGCGGCTCGCTGGCTGCCCTGCGATGACCGCGGCATCCCCGCAGGCGATCCGCAGGACGTGACGGGCACGCCGTACGACTTCCGTAGCCGGCGCCCGCTCGGCGGGCTGACCCTCGATCACGCGCTCACGGCGCTCAGCACCGACGCCGACGGGCGCGCCCGCGCCGTGCTCGCGGGACCCGACGCACAAGTCGAGCTGTGGGCGGGGCCGGGGTACGGCTGGCTTCAGGTCTTCACCGGCGACACGCTGGCCGTCGGCGCCCGCCGTCGCGCGGTGGCGATCGAGCCGATGACCTGCCCGCCCAACGCGTTCGTGTCTGGCGCCGACCTGCTGACGATCGAGCCAGGCGCGACCGTCTCGGTGCACTGGGGCATCCAGGCGACGCTCAGCTAGCTAACCGCTCTCGAGGGCCCGCTCGGCCCTCACCAGGTCCTCCGGTGCGTCGATGTCGTCGGGGCTGCCAACATCGCCGCACTCGACGTGCGTAACCAGGTCCGGGCGCGCGCGCAGGAACGGCCGCGCCCCGACGTCTCCGCTCGCCATCGCCACGACCTCCGGCCAGTGCTCCCGGCCGATCAGCACCGGGTTGCGGGGCCGACCCTCGTAGCAGGCCACCACGACCCGCGCGCCGGCGCCGAAGGCGGCGATCAGCCTGCGGACCGATTCATGCCCCACCAGTGGCTGGTCGGCGAGCGCCACGACGGCCGCCGAGGGCCCGGCTGGCACGGCGCGCAGTCCCGCCGCGAGCGATGAGCCCATGCCGGTCGCCCAGTCGGGGTTGTACACGCTGACCACGCCGGGAGGCAGCGGCTCGGAGAGCTCGGCCGCGCCGGTGACGACGATCACGGGATCGGCGCCGCCGTCCTGGAGCAGCGCGATGCCGCGCGACACCAGTGACCGGCCGCCGACCGTCACCAGGGCCTTGGGACGGCCGAGCCTGCTCCCGCTGCCCGCGGCGAGCAGCACCCCGGCCACGTTCCCCGGCACGGTCAGGATGCGAATTCCCGTGACACGCCGGACATCTCGCGGTCAGCCGGCAGCTGACCGTGGTGGATGCGACCTGTCGTGATCATGAGTGGCTGCCCGGTGCCACCCCAGCGCAGCTGGATGAGCTCCGCCGCGATGGCGATCGCCGTCTCCTCCGGCGTGCGCGCGCCGAGGTCGAGCCCGATCGGCGAGCGCAGCCGGGCCAGCTCGGCGTCGGTCAGCCCGGCCTCGCGGAGCCGCGCCATCCGGTCGTCGTGCGTGCGCCTGCTGCCCATCGCCCCGATGTAGGCCGCCGGGCGGCGCAGCGCCACCTCGAGCAGCGGCACGTCGAACTTGGGGTCGTGGGTGAGCACGCAGATAACCGTCCGCTCGTCGGTAGTCGTGCCAGCCAGGTAGCGGTGCGGCCAGTCCGTGATCACCTCGTCCGCGTCCGGGAACCGGGACTTGGTGGCGAACACCGGCCGCGCGTCGCACACGGTCACCTGGTAGCCGAGGAACTTGCCCGCCTTGGCCACCGCCGCGGCGAAGTCGATCGCGCCGAACACGAGCATCCTGGGCGCCGGGGCAAACGACTGGACGAAGACCGCCAGTTCGTCCCTGCGGCGCTCGCCGTCCGGCCCATACCGGCGGACTGCCGTCACGCCCTGGGCCAGCATGCCGCGCGCGTCATCGTCGACCGCCTGATCCAGCCGCTCGCCGGCTCCGAGCGTGCCGTCGACGCGATCGCCTTCCCAGATGATCCGGCGGGCGCCGATCTGGCCGGGCCCCTCGATCACCGTGGC
>JASHPF010000162.1 GCA_030038295.1 Streptosporangiaceae bacterium | reverse complement strand
CAAGGCTCGTTCCGCAGCGTCCCCGCGTACTGGACCAGCGCGGCCGACTGGCTGAACCGGCACGCCGGCGACTCCGCGGTGCTGGAGGAACCGGGTGCCCGGTTCGGCCAGTACACGTGGGGCAGCCCGCTCGACGACATCCTGCAGCCGCTGTTCGTGGGGGACTGGGCTGCCAGTCAGCTGGGCGTGATCGGCTCGGTCGGCAACACCAGGCTGCTCGAGGCCATCGACCAGCAGATGTCCGCCGGGCAGGGCTCCGCCGGGCTGACGCAGCTGCTCGGCCGGATGGGTGTCAAGTACGTCCTGGTGCGCAACGACCTGCTCCGGGCCGACCTGCGGCAGGCCTGGCCGTCTCGGATACACGACGCCATCAGCGAGTCACCCGGACTGGTGAAGGTCGCTCAGTTCGGCCGTCCCGGCCGCCGCCCCGCCGATAACGCCGTGCGGGACGTCGACCCGCCGTACCCGCCGGTCGAGATCTACCAGGTGGAGGGCGCTCAGCCGGCCGTGGTTGTCCAGCCGACCGCCGGGACGCTGCGGGTCTACGGCGCGCCCGAGGCCCTCCTCACGCTGGCCGACCAGGGCATCCTGGCGGGTCGGCCGGTGCTGCTGAACACGGACGCGCCGCAGGTGCGCGCGGCTGCCACCGTGGTGACCGACTCGCTGCGCCGCCGGGTCCGCAACTTCGGCGAGATCAGGGACGACTACTCCGCTACGCTGCGGCCCGGCCAGCCGCTGACGACGTTCGAGGCCACCGCCGACTTCATCGAGCCAGACTGGCTCCGCTACGAAGCCGTGGCCACCTACACCGGGATCGCGAACGTGTGGGCATCCTCGTCGGATGCCGACATCGACGCGCTCCCGAACCAGAGCGGAACCGGTTACCTTCCGTTCGCGGCCGTCGACGGGAACCTGAAGACGATGTGGAAGTCGGGTAGCAAGTCCGGTCCGGTCGGGCAGTGGATCAGGATCAAGTTCGACACCACAATCGATCTCAGCCAGATCAAAGTGGCCTTCGCCGACAGTCCGGCCATCGGGCCGCCGGTGCGCAGCGTGCAGATCAGGACCAATGCTGGCCGGCTCGTCGAGCCGGTGCGTGCCACGAGCCGGTATCAGGTGCTGCGGGTGCCGCGCGGCCCGACGACCTGGCTCCGGTTGAGGGTCGTGGCCGTGGGCTCGTCGTCGGCGACGATGCGCGGCAGTCAGGTAGGCATCGCCGAGATCTCCATCCCCGGGGTGCACGCGAGCCGCACGATCGAGGCGCCGGCCGTGCGGCTGCCTGGCGGTGGTGATCCGACCGCGATCGTGCTCGCCAAGGCCGAGCCGCAGCCGACCGGGTGCATGCTGACGTCGGTTCGGTGGGTGTGCTCGCCGAGCCTGGAGACCGCGACCGAGGAGCAGTACGGGTTCGACGAGTCGTTCACGGTGCCGCGGCCGGGCTCGGCGAGCCTGTCCGGCTCGGCGGTGCTGACCAGTCCCAGCCTGGTCCAGCGGTACGCATTCGGCGGCCAGCAGGTTGTTGTCTCGGCCTCCTCCACCTACACCGCCGATCCGCAGGACCAGGCCTACGCGGCATTCGACGCGAACCAGCGGACGACCTGGATTTCCGGCGCCACGGACACCAGGCCGCGCCTCACGATCGCCTGGCCCGGCGCCCGGCGGCTGAGCAGCATCACCGTGGTGCGCCCGGCCGGGGCGACCGACCTGCTGGCGGTCCAGATCACGGGGTCGGCCGGTCAGGTGCGCAGCGTCATCCTGGGCGGGCCCGGCCGCCAGGAACGCGAGACGGTCAGGTTCGCGCCGATGACCACCAGCAGCCTGACGCTGACCTTCTCGGCCGACGACGGCAACGGGCCCGTGCAGATTACCGACGTTCAGATCCCCGGCGTCCAGCAGCTCGTCGCGCACCCGACGGCGCCGCTACGGCTCGGGTGCGGCAGCGGGCCGGCGCTTCAGGTCAACGGCACATCGGTGCCGACCAGGGTGTCGGGAACGGTCGCCGACATCCTGGACAGCCGGCCGCTGGCGTTCACCGCGTGCTCGACCGTGCCGATGGTGGCAGGCCGCAACCTGGTCACCGAGTCGGCCTCGGACGCCTTCAGCGTGCAGGCCGTGACGATGATCCGCCAGCACACGGGCGTCAGCCTGAGCCAGGCGACGCCCGGCCCGGGGTCAGGCGCGACGGCGGTCACGACCCTGAGCTGGACGTCCGCGCGGCGCGTCGTGCAGGTCAGCGTCGGCCAGCCGTCGTATCTCATCGTGAACGAGAACTTCAACGCGGGCTGGCAGGCGGTCCTGCGCGGCCGCGACCTGCAGCCGGTCCGGCTCGACGGCTGGAAGCAAGGCTGGCTGCTCCCGGCCGGATCGCGCGGGCTCGTCACGCTGACCTATCCGCCGAATTCGCAGTACCGGCTCGCGCTCTTCGGCGGGCTGGCCGCGCTGTTCCTGATCATCGTGGTCGCTGCGGTCCCGCTGCGCCGACGCGCCGCCGTGCCCGAGCGGCCACCCGTCGGGGCGAGCTCACCACGGCGGTCCGCCGGAGTCCTGGCCTGCGGCCTCTGCCTGGCCGTGCCGCTGGGGCTGTGGATCGGCGGTTACCCTGGCGCCGGTCTGCTCCCGGTCCTGACCCTCGGCTTCCTGGCGGCGATCGGGTACCGCGCGCGGTACCCGATCGCCCGCGCGGCGGCCGACCCGTGGCTGGTGGCCGTCCTGCTCGCGGTCGCGGCGTGCGGCGATGCTGCCGGTAACGAGCTCTACGCGCACGGCACCGGCGGCGTGCTGCTGACGGCGCTGGCCGGTGTGCTCCCCGAGCTGTGCTGCCTCGCGGCTATGGCGCGGCTCATCGCGGCGTTGCTCGCCAGCGACCAGTCCGGCGACCCTGGCACGGACCGCCGCCACGATCGACCCCGTTACTCACCGGAAGGGTAATCCCGGTTATGGCTATGTGTCCTGATTGCCGGTAACATGCACGCCAGCTGACCATCTTGTCGACGGAGGCTCGATGCGCAGGGTGACGGGGCTCGTCGCGACTGCCCTCGGCACGTTCCTGATCGTGTCGGCCCTCTTCACGCGCTTCTACATCGCCGACCAGGCGATCAAGTTTCCGCTCGACGAGCACACGATCACCACGATGTCGGCCAGCGGCGTCAGCTACTTCAACGGTGGCCTCCTGCAGGAACTGACCGGCGTCACGATGACCGACACGAGCACGACCGAGGGCGACGTTGCGTCCGGATCGTCCAGCACGGCGGTCTGGAACAACTTTTCTTACGTCTACGACCGCACCAACGACCTGACATACGACTACTCGCTGCAGCGCCTCGCCTTCGACCGCCGGTCGGGGGAGCTGGTCGACTGCTGCGGCGCCAACGTCAATGCCAAGAAGGTTCGGTTCTCGGGCCTCGGCTACTTCTGGCCGTTCGGTGCACAGAAGACGACCTACCAGATCTTCGACACCACGCTGATGAAGCCGCACCCGATCGCCTACACCGGCACCGCCACGGTGGACGGTCTGGCCACCTACAAGTACGTCGAGACGGTCGCGCCGACTCAGATCGGCACGCAGCAGCTGCCCGGCTCGCTCGTGGGGCTGCTGGACGAGGCGACCGTCACGCTCGGTGAGTTCTACGCCGGGACCACCACCGAGTACGTCGACCCGATCTCGGGTGCCCCGGTGTCGGTAACCCAGGCGAAGCATCTCTACCTGGCCGGCAGCTCCGGCAAGCAGGTCCTCAACCTGCTCAAAGCGACGTTCGTGACGACGCCCGCCTCGGTGGTGTCCGCGGTGCACACGGCGAAGACCGATGACGCAAAGATCAGCGTCGTGACGCTGATCCTGCCGGCGACGATGGGGCTGGCGGGGATCATCGTGCTGGTCATCGGCGTGCTCATGGCGCGCATGCGCCCGGAGTCTGAGTACGAAGACTTCGCCACGGCCGGGTACCCAGGCGGTCAGGTTCCGGTATAGGCCGCGACCAGGGCAGCCCTAGACTAGAACAACTAGAACAGGTTCTAGTCTGGTTCGGCACGACGAAGGCAGGGCAGCCGGGAGGTGGCAGTGGGATCAAGGGGTTTCTGGCGCCGGGCAGAGGACGATCCGTCCTGGATCGCCGTCGTCGATCCCGATGGCACCGAGCACCAGGCGGGCGCCGTGCTCAGTCGCGTCAACCAGCTCACACACGCGCTCCGCGCCCGCGGCCTGCAGCCCGGTGACGGCATCGCCACGCTGCTCCCGAACGGCATCGCGCCGGTTGAGGTCTACCTCGCCGCCCTGCAGGCGGGCTGGTACCTGACGCCCATCAACTGGCACTTCACCGCCCCGGAAGCCGCCTACATCGCGGCCGACTGCGGCGCGAAGGCGTTCTTCGTGCACGAGCGGTACGGCCAGCTCGGCATCGACACCGCCGACGCCGCGGGGATCCCCGCCGCGAACCGGTTCAGCTTCGGCGTCATTCCTGGCTTCACCGAGATGGCCGAGCTGCGGTCGGGCCAGCCGGACACCCGGCCAGAGAACCGCACCGCCGGAACCACCATGCACTACACCTCGGGCACGACCGGGCGCCCGAAGGGCGTCCGGCGGGCGCTGACTGGCCTCGACCCGGACGACGCGGCCGCGCTGCTCGGCGGCGGGCTGCTCGGCGGCGTGTTCGGCGTTACCGAGGGGCAGCCGAACGCGCACCTGGTGAGCGCGCCGAGCTACCACACCGCCGTGATGACCTTCAGCGGCGCGGCGCTTCAGCTGGGCCACACGCTGGTCTGCATGGACGGCTTCGACGCCGAAACCGCGCTCGCGCTGACGGAGCGTTACCGGTGCACCAGCACGCACATGGTGCCGACCCACTTCAAGCGGATGCTGTCGCTGCCGGAGGATGTCAAGACCCGCTACGACCTGTCCTCGATGCGCTGGCTGATTCACGCGGCCGCGCCGTGCCCGGTCGGCATCAAGCAAGAGATGCTCGACTGGTGGGGGCCGTGCGTGTGGGAGTACTACGCGGCCACCGAGGGCGGCGGCACGGTCGCCTCGCCGCAGGACTGGCTCGCGCACCCCGGCACGGTCGGGATCCCGTGGCCGGGCGGCGAGGTGCTGATCGCCGACGAGAACGGGGACGCCCAGCCGGCCGGCGTT
>JASHPF010000161.1 GCA_030038295.1 Streptosporangiaceae bacterium | reverse complement strand
GTACGCGACACCGACTGGTCGCAGGTCGTCGCCCTCTACGATCAGCTCGTTCGCCTCGACCCCTCGCCGATCATCGCCCTCAACCGCGCCATCGCGGTCGGGGAGCTTGACGGACCGGAGGTGGCACTGGCCGCCGTCGACCGTCTCGAGGACAAGCTGGCCGGCTATCACGCCTACTATGCGACCCGCGCTGACCTGCTGCGTCGGCTGGGCCGCAGTCAGCAGTCCCGCGAGGCCTACGACAAAGCCATCGAGCTGACGGGCAACACCGCCGAGACCGCCTACCTGACACGCCGCCGCGACCAGCTGAGGTAGTGGCCTGGCCAATTTCCTGGCCGGTCCTTCGCTGACTGCGTGACCATCTGGTAGTGACGAGGAGGACGCGATGAAGTACATCATGCTGATCTATCAGGGCACCGCGCTTGACCGACAGGCCGCGCTGCCTGAGGAGGAGCAGAAGCGGGTCTACGCCGACTACCAAGGGGTCAACCAGACCCCGGGCGTCACGCCTGGGCTGCCGATGGGCCTGCCCGAGCACGCGACCACCGTGCGGGTCGAGGGTGGCAAGACCCTGACGACCGAGGGCCCGTTCGTCGGAGTGAAGGAGGCCGTCGGAGGCTGGTTCATCCTCGAGGCGGACAGCCTTGACGCGGCCATCGAGGTGGCAGCCCGCGTCCCTGCGGCACGCTACGGTGGCGCCGTCGAGATCCGCGCCTCGGAGGTGTACTGGTAGCCAGGCTCGATCAAGGTCTTCCGCGCGGGACGGGGCCGACCTGAACGGCAGCGCGGCGACCCGGCTCAAGGAACGCGCCGTTCGCGGTCATCAGGCGCCGACTGTGCCGACCTCAGCAGCTCGTGAGGATGACGAGCTGCCGTGTAGCCCGGGTCATCGCGACGTAGCGATCGACCGCTCCTTCGATGCCCTTGCCGAACGACGCCGGGTCCAGGAGGACTACCAAGTCGAACTCGAGCCCCTTCGACAATTCCGGAGTCAGCGACTGGATGCGGGACGTCGACAGGAACGACGGATCGCCGATGACGCAGGCGGTCCCTTCGGCATGGGCCCCGAGCCAGCTGTCGAGGATCGGGATGAGTTCGGGCGCAGATCCGTGCACGACGGGCACGCCGTCACGGCGAATAGAGGCCGGCACGTTGGCGTCCGGAAGCACTGCCCGGATGACGGGCTCGGCCTCCGCCATCACTTCTTCCGGCGTTCGGTAGTTGATGCGCAGGGAAGCCAGCGTGATCTCGTCCAGCCCGACCCGCTGGAGCCGTTCCTGCCACGACTCGGTGAACCCGTGCCTGGCCTGAGCTCGGTCGCCGACGACGGTGAAGCTCCGGGACGGGCAGCGCAGTAGCAGCATCTGCCACTCCGCGTCGGTGAGTTCCTGAGCCTCGTCGACGACGATGTGCGCGAACGGGCCAGCGAGCCGGTCGGGGTCGGTGCTCGGCAGCGTGGCGTGGTCGACCAGGGCATCCTGGAAGTCCTCGCCGCGCAGCATCGTCACCAGGCCGACGCCGTACTCGTCGTCGGCCGCCTCGATGAGGTCGTCCACCACCCGGGCCATCTGCTCGCGCTCGGCGGCGACGACCGCTTCCCGCCGACGCCTGCGTCGCGACGCCTCCGGGTCACCGAGACGTTGTCGTGCCGCGTCAAGCAGCGGCAGGTCGGACACCGTCCACGCCTGCGCGTCCCGCCGCTGCAGTTGCTTCACCTCAGCAGCGCTCAGCCAGGGGGCGCACATCCGCAGGTACGCCGGTACGGACCAGAGGTCGCCGACAAGATCAGCCGCTTCGAGCAGCGGCCAGGCCCGGTAAAGAGCAGTAATCAGCTCCCGGTTCTGCCGCAGCGACGTGCGGAGCTCCTCAGCCGGAACGTCACCGTCGTGCTTGTCCGCCAGGATGGCGACCAGCTCGTCGAAGATCTGATCGCGCGCCTCGTTGTGCGGGGTACCAGGGTCACGCGCCTCGAATGCCTCGGCCCAGTCATCCGCGCTGAGCCAGCTGTCCGCCCACGGGGTCTCGACCGTCATCCCTCTGGCAGGCGGATGCTCGTAGAACCTGACGGCCGGCTCGATCGCCTTCACGAGGTCGGCAGACGACTTCAGCCGGGCCACGGTCGGGTCGGCCTCGATCCCCGCTACGGCTCCCTCGGCGACGAGGTCCCGCAGGGTGCAGGTCTGCACGCCTTCCTCCCCGAGGCTCGGGAGGACATCGGAGACGTAGGCCAGGTAAGGCTGGTGCGGGCCGACGAACAGCACCCCGCCCCGGCGCAGACTGAGGCGCGGGTCGGAATACAGCAGGTAAGCGGAACGGTGCAGTGCGACGACGGTCTTCCCCGTACCAGGGCCGCCGTCGACGACGAGAGTGCCGCGGGATCCCGCGCGGATGATGGCGTCCTGGTCAGCCTGGATGGTGCCGAGCACGTCTCGCATCCGGGCCGACCGGTAGCCGCCCAGACTGGCGATGAAAGCGGACTGATCGTCGAGCGCGGCGTGCCCGGCGAGTCCGTCCAGGGAGAACACCTCGTCCCAGTAGTCGCTGATCCGGCCGCGGGTCCAGCGGTACCTGCGCCGACTTGCCAGGCCCATCGGGTTGGCGTGGGTTGCGCCGAAGAAGGGCTCAGCCGCCGGAGAGCGCCAGTCGACCAGCAGCCGGCGACCCGCGGCGTCGGTCAGGCCAAGTCGGCCGACGTACACCGGCTCGGGGATATCCGCGCGCACCATGCGTCCGAGGCACAGGTCGAGCCCGAAGCGGCGCAGCGTGCGCAGGCGAGCGGTAAGCCGGTGGATCTCCTGGTCTCGGTCCAGTGCCTGCTGACCGATGCCTCCCGGCGCCTGTCGCTCGGCGTCGAGGCGGTCAGACAGGTCGCCAATCGACAGTTCGAGGCTCTGCGCGACAGCTGCGAAGTGCCGTTCGTCATCGGCGATCAGGCCCGGGTCCGCCTTCGCGGCCAGGCGCTCAGGAAGGTCAAACGCGCTGGAGGTCAGCGGACTCACTCATCAGCTCCGATCTGAGACCGCCTGCGGCGGCTGCGGGGGACGCGCCCGGACCGGCAGTCCGGCACCGGTGGTCGCCCGTCGATAGAGACAGCGGCATCAGCCGACCCCCGTGTCCGTAGCGTGCGCCCCGGCCAGTGATTCTGCGCCGCTACCCGGGTCTTGCCGCAAGCCCCCAGGTGCGCTATAGGTTGAAAGTGGAGGGGTGTTTGTACCCTCTCTTCCGTCGCCTCCCGGCAGCCAGGCGCGCGAGCGCCAGCCTCATCGAGCGCGGCCAGCCGACGGACCCCGGCCTGCACTTCCGCTCACGCAAGCCGCCGCGCGATGTCAGCAAAAGATGTCGCCACCCCACTCTTGATTCCGGATGCAGACCGTCCGGAACACGTGGCACGGTGAGCGTCGGCGTGGCGCGGAGCAGGGCGCGTGACTACTCGAGATTTCGCTCTACGACCGGCGCCGATCGGCAGGTTGCCAACCGTCTGTGGAGGTTGTGATGCCAGCAGCACTCGATGGCTTCAGCGGAACGGCCGCTGGCTCCGTTCTCGACTGGCTTCTCGACGCCGACCCCTCGATCCGGTGGCAGGTGATGCGCGACCTGCTCGATGCCCCGGAGTCGGAATGGAGAGCGGAACGGGCCAAGGTTGAGACGGAGGGCTGGGGAGCGCGACTCCTGTCCTACGAGGACGAGGACGGGCAATGGGCGGGTGGCGCCTTCATTCCCCGCGGCTTCGACTCTCAGGAATGGGAGAACGTCGGCCAGCCATGGACGGCCACCGGGCACTCCCTGTCACAGCTACGGGAGTTCGGTCTCGATCCCTCCTGCGACCGGGCCAGGCGGGCCGTCGAATTGATCGGCGCCAACTCGCGGTGGGACCACGCCGGGGAGCCCTACTGGGACGGCGAAGTCGAGGAGTGCATCAACGGCCGGATTGTCGCCGACGGCGCCTACTTCGGGGTGGACGTCTCGCCGATTGTCGACAGGCTGGTCGGTGAGCGTCTCGACGACGGGGGCTGGAACTGCGAGCGGGCCAACGGCTCGCTCCGCTCGTCCTTCGCCACCACCATCAACGTGCTCGAAGGGCTCCTGGAGTACGAGCGAGCCACCGGCGGCACGCCGAAATCCCGGCAAGCGCGCCAGTCAGGCGAGGAATACCTGCAAAAGCGCAACCTCTTCCGCCGTCTGAGTACCGGCGAACCGGCCGACGAGCAGTTTCTGACCCTGCTGCACCCCACGCGGTGGCACTACGACATCCTCCGAGCACTGGATTACTTCCGCTCTTCGGCCACGCTGACCGGCGCTACTCCCGACCCGAGACTCGGCCCGGCAGTTGACCGCCTTCGTGCCAGGCGACTGGCCGACGGCACCTGGCCACTCGACTGGAGCCTGCCTGGTCGGGTCTGGTTCGAGGTGGACGAGGGAGTGAGCAAGCCGTCTCGCTGGCTGACTCTGCAGGCGACGCGTGTGCTCTCGTGGTGGGGCACGGTCTGCGATGCTCCCCGCCCCGATGACACTCAAGGGCTTCGGCCGCCGGCTTAACCCAGCGACATCCACCTCTCCGGCTTGGCCAGCGGCTCGAACCCTACCTTGGCGTAAATCGCGTGCGCGTCGGCTGTGGCCAGCAGGATCCGGCCCACGTCGTAGGGGGTGAAGTAGTCGCGAACGGCAACGACCAGGGCAGTACCGAGCCCGTTGCCGCGATCGGCGCGGGCGATATAGACATCGCACAGCCAGGCGAAAGTGGCGTGGTCGGTCACCGCCCGGGCGTAACCGACCTGCGCGCCCGAGATGCTGCTGTAGGCGCCGAAGTTCACCGAGTTAGCGATGGCCCGGTCCTGCTTCTCCCTTGAGCGGCCGAGTGCCCAGTAGGCGTCCTGCGACAGCCACCGGTGGATCAGCTCGGCGTCAAGGCGCGAGGGGTCACTAGATATCTCGTAGCCAGCCGGGGCGACGAAGGCAGCACCGTGCATCCCCCGATTCAATCAGCCTCGGCGAGAGTTGAGGTTCAGGTCAGAGCCGCCCAAGCGCACCGGACCGCCCCGTGGTGAAGGGGGCGGTCCGGCTTCTCCGGCCGAGCACGAGCTACCAGAGGCCCGCCAGGTCGCTGGCGAACTTCGCCAGGTTGGGTACGCCAAGCCCGGTGGCGGGGTTGTAGAGCTGACCGGGGTTACCGGTGTAGAAGAGGTTGTCGTTGCCGGTGCCTAGCTGGTTGAGCGGCGTGACCGGACTATCAGGACCCGCGGCCAGTGCGTACAGGAACGGGTTCCAGAGACCGATCCGGTGACCCAGGTAGGAGTCGATGACCGCGGTCGAGCCGTTGAACTGCGGCCCGATGAAGCTGGTGCCGCCCCAGCCGCCCTGCAGGGCTGGCTGGCCAATGGCCACGAACGACGGCTCGTACAGCAGGTAACCGCTCACCGGGTCCGCGTCCGCCGACACGTCAGGCACCGCCCGGCCGGATCCGGCACCGGATACCAGCGGCGGCTTCGAGGTGACGTTCCACTCGGTCGGCTCGATGAAGTTGGTGCCGGGGACGACCGACTCGTAGTCGGTCGGGGTCAGGTACTGAACACCGTCGTAGCTCGAGGTGCCCGAAACCAGCTTCTGGTAAGACGGCTCCGGCTCGAGGACGCTGTACCCGCCGCCGCCCCCGCCGATGTTCGCTTCGGCCGCTTCCGCATAAGACTGGCCATTCACGGCCGCCTCTGCCGACCACAGGTAATCCCAGCCCCAGGCGCGCTGATTCGGGACGGTAACCGTGGCGGAGCCGTCGGGGCCGGTGAAGGTGGCCGTAACCGGCAGGGTGGTGCCGCCGGACGCGGTCGCATACGGGCTGTCCGCCGGGGTGTCGACGGACAGGTTGGTGGTCCCGATGTCACCGTAGGCGTCGTAAGCGCCATCGTCGCCGGCCGCGTCGAACACCGACTGGCCCTGGGCTCCTAGCTCGAGGAACGCCTCGTCGAACGCAGCCGTGTACGCGGCCGTCTCCTGGTCGGCGGCGACGGACGCATCCAGGATGGTCTCGGACTCGCCCCAGCTCGTCGACAGTGTGTCTACGGTGTTCTGGCTGGCGGCGGCGAAGAACGCGTCGATGAATCCCGGATCGGTGTTCGGCGCCTGGTAGACGATCACGTTCGCGCCGGGCGCCAGCCCGCCGGACTGTTCCACGTCCAGGTCGGTCTCGCCCGAGCCCGAGGCGTCGCTCGGGGCACCAGGGCCGCCGTCAATGTTGTCCACGGTCACCGTGCGGCCGGTGTTCGGCACATTCGCGACGTGCTGCCAGAAGTACTGCGGAGCACCGGTGTCGAGCGCGGCCAGGGTGACGATGCCGATCGTCTCGCCGGATCCGTTGGCCTGCTTGTACAGCGGGTCGAGCCCGTAGTGGGCGGCGAAGTCGGACGGCAGGTAGTCGCCGGGCTGGTCGCCCGAAGACGACGACGACGTCGCGGTGACCGAGCTGCTCACGTGGACCGCATGGCTCGCGAACGGGGCATAGTTCGTCAGGCCGAGGATGGCGAGCACGTCTTGCGCCAGCCGGGCAGGCAGTTCGGGCGCTCCGGTTGCGCTGTAGACCGTCTGGGCCGGGACCTGGTAGCCATCGGAGCTGTGCTGCGCCGGAACATGGAAATTCTGCTGCGTGACGGACAGTGCCGCGTCGAACTCGCCGGCCGTGCCGGAAGCTGACACATCGACGTTGCCCGGGTAGACGCTCGTCGTGATGCCGAACGACGCCAGGTAGCTCGTCAGCGCGGACACCACACCAGGCGTCTGGCCGTACGTGCTGGCGAACTGGCTCACGGTGTCGAAGCTGGTGAGGCCGCTGGTAACGGCCGACTCCAGCTGGCTAAGGTCGCGCTCGTTCAGGATGAAGGAAACCTGCTCTGGGGTGCTCGGCGGAGTGGTGCCGAACGCTGCCGCGCCGGGCAGCGCGGACGGGAGGAGCCCGGTCGCTACTCGCTCCGGGGTGTTCGGTCCTGGGCTGGACGAAGCCTGCGCGGAAGCCGCAGACGCGGCACCAGCGGCGGCGACAGCGAGCGCCCCCGCGGCCAGCCCGGCGCCAAGGCGCATGCGAACAGAGAGAGCCATACTCGAAGCACGCTCCTGACGTTTGGGGGCTTTACAGCTGAATCTGGACGAGCACCGCGATTATCACACGGTATGGCGCGCCAAAGGTAGGATTTCGCGGCCTACTGGCGCGGATCTAGAAGATTCTTGCGAGCCGACCGCGGCGCCTCGCAACCGACAGCCTTCTCAGGAGCCGTCCTCGGGCAGGCCCTGTGCGATCTCCCAGATGTGGCCGGCCGGATCGCTGAACGTCATCGTCCGCATGCCCCACGGACGGTCCGCGGGCCGGGTAATGAGCCGCACGCCGCGCCCCGTCAGCTCGGCGCACACGGCGTCCACGTCATCGACGATGATCGCGAACTGTCCCGCGCCCTTCTCCGCCTCCGCCAGCGCCTCGGGCACCGGGTCGGGCGCCGCCGCGGCCTTGTGCACGAACACCCACAGTTTCGAGAACTTGACCATGATCGTGTCCGCGTCGACGCGATCCACCGGCAGGTCGAAGGCCTGCTGGTAAAACTCGGCGGCGCGGTCCAGATCGGGCGCGAACAGTGTGATCGCCCCGATCTCTTTATCCCAGTCGGTCATGTCGGCGCCTTTCTCGCGGTCGGTGCAGGTCGTGGATGGGCCGGGCCAGATCAGTCCCTGGGCACGTTGGTCTCCGCCGAGCCCATCCAGGTACGCCCGTCGATCAGCTCGCGGGCGGCGTCGAGGTGGCCTGCGTGCGCCGCGGTCTCCGTGATCACGTGCAGGATGACCTCGCGTGCGTCATTGAGGCGCCACGTGTCGAAGTAGTCGGGCCACCTGGCCGGCGGTGCATCCAGGTCGGCAGTGGCCAGGATCGCGTCGGCGGCCGCGATCTCCTGCTGGTAGAGGTCAAACACGGCGTTGGCCGGCCCCGATGACGTCTCCCAGCCGGTGTTGTCGTCGAAGTCGAGCGGCTCCCCCGCGATCACCCCGCGGAACCAGAACCGCTCCACATCGACGGCCAGATGCCGCACCAGTCCGAGGCACGTCCAGCCGGAGGGCAGCACCGGCCGCCGGAGCGCCTCGTCCGGCAGGCCCCGCAGCACGCCGACGACGTGCTGTCGCTGGTCACTGAGCCACTCCAGCAATGCCACTCGCTCTCTACTGACAGCCGACTGCACCATCGTTCCTCCTGTCGTACCCGTCAGCCGCGGCGGGCCCTGCCCCTGTGTCGTAGGGCCCATTCGCGCTCGGTGCTGAGACGACGAAGGGAATGGGCCCGGATGGACACCGGCGAGCGTGCCACGCCGCGCGGCGACGACAACCCGCCCACCGTATCGGCCGCCGGCCTGCCAGGATTGGGCTCGTGGCCGAGGTCTCCGTGTTCCGCCCTGGGGGCGTGTCGTATCTGCGTATCGCCGCCCCCGACCCGGCGGCGTCGGCGCGCTATTACCGCTCCGTGTTCGGCTGGCAGACCGACGAGGAGGCCGGTCGGTTCGGTGATGCCACCGGTCACGTGGTCGGCCACTTCATGGCCGAGCTGCCCGTGGCCGGCGAAGCCGGCGTCGTTCCCTATATCTACGTACCGGACATCGACTCGACGCTTGCCACGGTCGTCACCGCCGGCGGGCACGTCACGACGGTCCCGTATCGCGAGGGTGACCTGTGGGTCGCGATGACCGCCGACCCGGCGGGCAACGCCATCGGCGTCTGGCAACGCGGGCCGCGGGCCAGACAGGCGTAGGGCCGACCCCGCGGCGAAAACCGGTGGCCAGCAGCGCCGCCCTGCTGCCAGCGTGGCCCCATGCCAGCGAACTACTTCGATGAGCCAGTGGCGCGAAGCTACCGGACCAGGTGGCCGGAGCTGTTCGAGCCCGCGGCTATCGACCCGGTAGTGAGCGTGCTCGCGGAGCTCGCCGGCGAAGGTCCCGCGCTCGAGCTCGGCATCGGCACCGGCCGGATCGCGCTGCCGCTGGCCCGTCACGGCCTCCGCGTGCACGGCATCGAGCTGTCCCCCGCCATGGTGGCAGAGCTGCGGAGGCAGCCAGGCGGCCGCGACATCGACGTCACCGTCGGGGACTTCGCGACGACGCGGGTGGCCGGGGCGTTCCGGCTCGCGTATCTGCTGCGGAACACGATCATGAACCTGACCACGCAAGACGCGCAGGTCGACTGCTTCGGGTCGGTCGCGGCTCAGCTGCAGCCCGGCGGGCTCTTCGTGATCGAGGTGATGGTCCCCGAGCTGCAACGGCTGCCGCCGGGCGACACCGTCCGCGCGTTCACCGTGACCCCGGCGCACCTGGGGTTCGACGAGTACGACGTCGCCAGGCAGGGCCTGATCTCGCACCACTACTGGGTCGACGGCGGCCAGGCCGACGTCAGGTCCGTTCCGTTTCGGTACGTGTGGCCGTCCGAGCTTGACCTGATGGCGCAGCTAGCCGGGCTGACGTTGCGCGAGCGCTGGAGCGACTGGCATCGCACGCCGTTCACCAGCGACAGCGCCGCCCACGTGTCGGTGTGGGCCAAGCCCGGCTAGCTCGCACGAGGCGCATCCGCGACCACGGCACTAGAGCCGCTGTGCCAGCCGCCACTCGCTGCGCAGCACCACCGCGTAGTCCGCACCGTCGTCAGGCTCGCCACCCGTGACGTCCCGCACCGCCTGCGCTCGCGCGGCGCCGGCGACCACGCCGGGTCGGCGGTCGGCCTCGCCGACGACGCGCCAGCGACCGTCGCCGAGGTCTCGCAGCACCACGAATCCCGGCCGACGGCGTGACTGGCTGGGGGGCTCAGCCACGGTGCATCACGTGCCACTGGTCGCGCGACAGAGCAGCATAACTGCCGCCTGCTGGGTCGGCGCCGGTCGCGTCGCGCACGGCCTGGGCGCGCTCGGCGCGCATGGCCAGGCCGGGCCGGTGATCGACGTCCCCCACCAAGTGCCACAAACCGGGCTCGACCTCGCGGAACACGAGGTATCCGCGCACCGCCGGAGGTCCGCCTTCGATACGGGCCATCGATCTCACCCCCGCCCTGGGAGGCTACCGACAGCGACGCTACACAGCGTGCCGTCGGCCACCAGACACGATCTCCCTATCAAACCCGCCGCCGATCTGCGAGACACTGCCTCAATGGGACACCCGACACCGGGGACCACCGAGGCCGCCGACGTCGTGGTCGTCGGCGGCGGTAACGCTGGGTACTGCGCAGCCCACGCCGCAGCCCTCCGCGGCCGACGGGTCATGCTGATCGAGCGGGCGCCGGCCGCCGAGGCAGGTGGCAACAGCTTCTTCACCGCGGGCGCCATCCGGATGACGCACGACGGCGTCCCTGATCTCCAGGACATCATCGAGCCCGACGAGCGGCTGGCGCGCACCGAGGTGCCGCCCTACCCGGCCCGGCAGTTTCGCGACGACATGGAGCGGACCACCTCGGGCCGGTGCGATCCGCAGCTCACCGGCGTGCTGATCGCCGAGTCCGCGGCGGCCGTCCGGTGGCTGAAGTCACTGGGCGTGTCGTTCCGGCTGATGTACGAACGGCAGGCCTACCTGCGGCCAGACGCCAGCTACCTGTTCTGGGGCGGGCTGGCCGTCGGCGCGGTCGGCGGCGGCCAGGGCCTGGTCGCCGCGCACCGGCGGATCGCCGCCCGGCTTGGCGTGGCGGTGCGATACGAGCGGTGCGGCGTCGCGCTTCGCCGCGACGGGACTCGGGTCAGCGGCGTGCGCTGGACAGGACCGGACGGCACCGGCGGGCTTGTCGAGGCGGCCGCGGTGGTCCTGGCGGCCGGCGGGTTCGAGGCAGCCGCGGGCATGCGCCGGGAATACCTGGGCGAGGGCTGGCAGCACGCGAAGGTGCGCGGAACGCCGCTCAACGATGGCCGCATGCTGCGCGCGGCCCTCGACGCGGGGGCCGCGCGGGCCGGCGACTGGTCCACCGCGCACAGCGTGGCGTGGGACGCCGGCGCGCCGCCCTTCGGTGACCGGACGCTGACCAACCGGCTGACCCGGCAGAGTTATCCGCTCGGCATCGTCGTCAACCGGGACGGGGTGCGGTTCGTGGACGAGGGAGCCGACTTCCGCAACTACACCTACGCCCGGTACGGCGCGGACATCCTGCGCCAGCCGGGCTCGGTGGCGTACCAGATCTTCGACGCGGCGACCCGGCCGCTGCTGCGCCCGGAGGAGTACGACAGCCCGGGGGTGTCCGAGCACGTCGCCGCCACGATCCCTGACCTGGCCGCGCGCTGCGGGGTCGACGCCGACGGCCTCGGCCGGACGGTGGCCGAGTTCAACGCCGCGGTCCGCCGCGACGTGCCGTTCGACCCGACCGTCAAGGACGGGCGGTCGGCCGCGCTGTCGCCGCCCAAGAGCAACTGGGCCAACCCGATCGAGACGCCGCCGTTCTACGCCTACCCGGTCACCTGCGGCGTCACCTTCACCTTCGGCGGCCTGCGGGCCGACCAGAACGCTCGGGTGGTGGACGAGTCCGGCACCGTCATCCCCGGCTTGTACGTGTGCGGGGAGATGCTCGGCGGCTTGTTCAGCGGCAACTACCCGGGCGGCTCCGGTCTCACCTCCGGCCTGGTTTTCGGCCGCCGGGCCGGCTCGGCGGCCGCGGCGGACAGTGCCTAGTATCCGGTCGCGCCGTCGATGAGCTCGCGGAGCAGGTCGGCGTGACCGTTGTGCCGGATGTACTCGTCGATCATGTGCGTGTACAGCCAGCGCAGGTCGACGGTCACGGTTGCGTCGCCGAACGTCTCGTCCAGCGACCGATCCGCGCAGACGAGCCTGGCCTGCTCGATCTCGGCCAGATACGTCGCGAAGTCAGCCTCGGCGCCCTCCGCCTCGGCGCGGGCGAACTCCGCGCCGTCCGGATATTCCGGTGCCGCGTACAGCTCCTCGACGTCCGATCCCGCGAACCTGATCGAGAACCAGATGCGCTCATTTGCCGCCATGTGCCGGACGAGGCCGAGCAGCGACAGCTCCGACGTCGCCACCGGCCGCTGGGCGAGCTGCCGCGCCGTCAGGCCCGAGCA
>JASHPF010000160.1 GCA_030038295.1 Streptosporangiaceae bacterium | reverse complement strand
AACCCCGGCGGCCCGGGCGGTTCGGGCATCGACGACCTGCCCAGCGAGCTGTCGGTGCTCACGCCGGGCGTGCTCGAGCACTTCGACATCGTCTCCTTCGACCCGCGCGGCGTCGACCGCTCGGCGCCGGTGGGCTGCGGCGAGTCGTCGTCGGAGGCCGATACCGGCCCCATCCCCGATCCCGATCCGCCGACGGCGGCCGCGCAGGCGGCGGTGAGCAGCGCGGTGACCCTCGCCGGCAGCCAGCTCGCTACGTCGTCCAGCCGCGCCGATGCCCAGCCGAACCGCTCATACCGCGGGGAATGGTGCCCGACCATGGCGTCGAGCGTGTTCGCCGCCCGGTAGCCGACCAGGCCGGCCGGGCCGGCGAGCGCGCCCCACAGCAGCGGGGCGACGATCGCGTCGCTGGTGTTCTCGGCCACCGACTCCACCACCGCCCTCGTGATCCCGGCGACATCGAGCGCGCTCGGGTCGCGGCCGACCAGGTTCGGCAGCGCCCGGCGGGCGGCCGGGAGGTCACCGGCGGCCAGCGCGACCTCGATCCGCGCCGCGTGCGCACTGAGGGACCTGGCCCCCGTCACCGCCCACGTCGTGGCGGCGGTGAGCGCGAGCTCACCGGCCGGGCTGGCGGCGGCCAGCCGCGTGGCGACTGCCGCCGGACCGGCCGCCATCAGGACACTGCCGGCGGCGAACAGCGCGCCCGGTCGTCGCTGGTCGGCGTAGACGCGCCGCTCCAGGGCGGTCGCGGCCCGGCCGAACACGGCCACGGGGTGACCCGCTGCCGGGTCGCCCGCCACCGCGTCGGCGAGCACGCCTGCTACCAGGCCGCCCGCGAGCCGCCAGCCCGCGGACCGGGGATCGCGCCGGCCGGACGCGGCGCCGCGGCGAGAGAGCGTCATCGCCCGGCCCGCAGCACCGGCAGGCCGGGTGCGGGCCCGTGCTCGATGAGGCCCAGCAGGGCAGCGGTGTCGAGGTGCTCGCCGACCGCGTCGGCGAGCGCGTCGAACTGGGCCTGCCGGGCGGCCTCGAAGCAGGTATCCGGTGCCGGGACGAAGTCGCGGCCCGCGAGGCCGGCGACCTCGTGCAGATAGGCACGGCGGAACGCGTCGTTCTCCAGGAGCCCGTGCCAGAGCGTGCCGCGGACGGCGCCCGCGGCGCAGCCGTCGAGCGCCGCGCCGCCGTGCGGCTCGCTGGTCAGCCACGGGTCGCCGCCGCGGACCGCGACGAGCCCGTGGTGAATCTCGTAGCCGGTGACCGGGAACCCGGCCGCGTAGCCCGCGGGCCGGCCCAGGGTCTTGCCGGGCGCGAACCGGGTGACCACCGGCAGCAGACCCAGGCCCGCTACCACGTCGGCCTCGCTCTCGACGCCGTCGTGGATCACGGTTCCGAGCATCTGGTAGCCGCCGCAGATCGCGAGGATGGGACGACCGGCGGCCGCCCGGTCCGCGAGTGCCACGTCCAGGCCGCGGCGGCGCAGCCAGGCCAGGTCACTGACCGTGGTCTTCGTGCCCGGCACGACGGCGAGGTCGGCGTCGGCCACGTCCGCCGGGCTGGCGGTGAACCGCACCGTCACACCGGGCTCGAGCGCGAGCGCGTCGACGTCGGTGAAGTTCGATACGTGCGGCAGCCGGATCACGGCTACCCGGAGGGCGGGGCCGGCGTCGGCGCGTCCCTGGTCGCCGTAGCCATCGTCGGCGGCCACCGCGTCCTCGGCGTCGAGCCAGGTGCGCGCGAGGTAGGGCAGCACGCCGAGCACCGGGCGGCCGGTCAGCTCGCTGAGCTGGCGCAGCCCAGGGGTCAGCAGGTCCAGGCTGCCCCGGAACTTGTTGATCACGAAGCCGCTGACGTGCCGCTGATCGTCACGATCGAGCAGCGCCAGCGTGCCGTAGAGCGCGGCGAACACGCCGCCCCGGTCGATATCGCCGACGACGACCACCGGCAGGCCCCGCGCCCGAGCCAGCCCCAGGTTGACGATGTCGTGCTCGCGGAGGTTGATCTCGGCTGGCGACCCGGCGCCCTCGCACACCACCACGTCGAACCGCGCGCGCAGGTCGTCGTACGCGCCGAGCACCGTCGCCAGCAGCCGGGATCTGGCCTGCGTATCGGTCCAGTAGCGGGCCGCGTCCGCGGTCCCGACGGCCCGGCCCAGCACCACGAGCTGGCTGGTCAGGTCGCTGCCCGGCTTGAGTAGCACGGGGTTCATGGCGGCCTCCGCGGGCACGCCCGCGGCCGCGGCCTGCATGGCCTGAGCCCGCCCGATCTCGGCGCCGTCGGGTGCGACCATGGAGTTGTTCGACATGTTCTGGGCCTTGAACGGCGCGACCCGAACGCCCTGGCGGGCGAGCCAGCGGCAGATGCCCGCCGTGAGTACCGACTTACCGGCGTCCGACGTGGTGCCCGCCACGAGCAGCGAGCCGGTCGTCATAAGCGCTCACTCCATGATCACTGAGACGTGTCCACGTCATAGCGTGCCAAAGTCTCCGCGTTCGCGGGGACCGGGCTGCCGCACGTCGGGCCGCGGCCGCTCGGGACGACCGCGGGCCGCACGACCCCGTTCCCCCGCACGGGCATTGTCACGGGCACGTCTTACGCTTCGGCCATGGGGCACATCCAGGTCGGCACGGCGTCATGGACGGACCGGACGCTCATCGCGTCGGGCTGGTATCCGCCGGAGGCCGACACGCCCGCGCGCCGGCTGCAGTTCTACGCGCGCCAGTTTCCGCTGGTCGAGGTGGACGCGACCTACTATGCGCTGCCGGCCGAGCAGACCGCGACCCTCTGGGCCGAGCGGACGCCGGCCGGGTTCACCTTCAACATCAAGGCGTTCAGCCTGTTCACCCAGCACCCGACGCGGGTCGCCGCGCTGCCCGCCGACCTGCGCGGGGCCGCGCAGGCTACCGGGAAGGATCCGTTCTACCTGCGGCAGCTTGACCCCGCGGCGGCCGAGCAGGCGTGGGACCGGTTCCTGGCCGCGCTGGAGCCGCTGGAGCAGGCAGGGAAGCTGGGCGCGATCTTGCTCCAGTTCCCGCAGTGGTTCCCGATCTCACGGGCGAGCAAGGACTACATCCTCTCGTGCGCACGCCGGGTCGCGCCGCGGCGGGTGTGCATCGAGTTCCGTAACCGCACCTGGATGACGCCAGACAACCAGCAGGAGACGCTGAAGTTCCTCGCCGACCACGAGCTGCCGTACGTCTGCGTGGACATGCCGCAGGGCTACCCCACCTCGATCCCGCCCGTCCTCGCGGCGACCAGCGACCTGGCGGTCGTGCGGCTGCACGGTCACTCCGACAAGTGGACGAGCAGGGACATCCACGAGCGGTTCGGGTACCGCTACAGCGACGCGGAGCTGCACGAGTGGGCGCCGCGAATCCGCGGGCTGGCCGAGGGCGCCGCGGTCACGCACGTGCTGTTCAACAACTGCTACAGCGATTACGCGCAGGTCAACGCCCGGCAGCTAGCCGACCTGCTCGGCGCAGACTGAGACGGCCGCCGCGGTCAGCTGGCCGCGGCTGGCCCGGCCGCCTCGTTCGCCATGAATTGCGCGTACCAGGCCGGCCAGTCTGGATCCGCGTGCCCGATTTCCTTCTCGTGCCTGCCGTGCGCCTCCGCCGCCCGGCGCAGCGCGTCGGCCAGGCCGGCCACCGAGCCGTAGACTGCCAGTGGCGATACGGTCCGGCCCGGCAGCCGTGTGGTGACCTCTTGGAGCAGCCAGCTATTGCCGTCGGGGTCGGTGAACGGGGCAAGCGAGTTGTAGCTGCGATGCGCTGGGTCCGGTCCGGGGACCTGCTTGCTGCCATCGCGGTGAAATACGCTGCCTACCTGGGCGCCGTGCTCAGCCAGCTCGGACCGGCCCTGATCGATGTCGTCTACCACGAGCTCCAGGTAGCTCGCCGGCCCGCTGCCGAAGCTCACCGAGCAGGCCGACCCCGGCGGGGTTAGCTGGACCGCGCGCGCGCCGTCGTCAAAGTGGAAGTCGGCGTCCAGCCGCCAGCCAAGCCCCTGGTAGAAGTCCCTGGCCCGGTCCACGTCCGACACCGGGATCCGGACGACCTCAAGCCTGTAGTCCATGACCTTGTTCCCCCCTTGGTTCCGCCCTTGGTTCCCTCCGTGGCGAGGACCAGCTGCGTTCATGTTCGCGGCCTTCTTTCGCGGTCTCGTGGTCAGGACTCGACGAACTGCTGACCGCCGTCAATGTCATATGTCGCGCCGGTGAGCGCCGTGTTGGTCATGATGTGGACGGCGAGGGCGGCGACGTCGGCCGGGCCGACGACGCGCCCGATCGGGAGCGTCGCCCGCAGTTCGGCGCGGCGATCGGCGAGCCGGTCGCCGAGCAGGGACGCCGACAACGGGGTGTCGACGAAGCCGGCGGCGATGAGGTTGGCGCGCACCGGCGCGATCTCCAGCGCCAGCGCGGCCGTGAACGGAGGCAGCACCGCGGTCGCGGCGGACGCGATGCCAAGACCGTGACCGACGCGCCGGCCGCCGGTGCCGCCCATGAACAGGAGCGTCCCGCCGGGCGGCATCTTGCCCACCGCGTTGCGCGTGACCTCGAGCGCCAGCACCACGTGGTCGCCGAGCGTCCGGCGCACGTCGGCCGGGTCCATCTCGAGCAGGGGACCGTAGCGCGGGCCGGGGCCCGTCACCAGGACGTGGTTGATCGGCGCCGGCAGGTCCTTAAAGAAGCCCGCCAGCGCCGCGCTGTCGGTGGCGTCGAAGGCCGCGGTGCGCCGCGCGCCGAGTTCCTGCGCAGCGTCCCGAAGCCGGTCGGGATTGCGCGCGGTCAGCACGACGTCGCCGCCCTCGGCCATCGCGCGGCGCGCCGTCTCGAGCCCGATGCCGGCGCTGCCGCCGATCACCACGACGGTCTGTCCGGCCAGCCCGGGCTCGCGCTCTGCTGCGCGAGGGGTGCCTGGGGGTTGTTCCGGAGGGGCAGCCGCCGTCATGCGGACGCCCTCGCCATCTGCGCGGCCATTGGCCTGGTCGGCGGCGGCATCTTCATGATCTGGGTGCGGAGCGCCTCCACGGCCGCGGCGTAGATGCCGGAGAAGGTCGGGAACGGCTGGATGGTGTCGGCGAGCACCTCCACCGGGACGCGGGCCCGGATGGCGAGCGTGGCCTGCTGCATCCACTCCCCGGCCTGCGGTCCAAGCGCATAGCCGCCCGTCACTCGCGTGCCGTCGCTGAGCAGCGTCAGGAACCCGTTCGACTCGGCGTAGGCGCGCGTGTAGGTGGCGGTCTTCGGCACCTCGGACAACTGTGCCGTGCCGCTGTACTCCGCGTCGGTGGCGCCCACGGCCACGGCCTGCGGATCGGTGTAGGTGACCCGCGGCACGGCCTCGTAGTTGGCCGGGCGCGGGGTCCCGGCGATGTTGTCCGCGACCACGTCGCCCTCGTACTCGCCGACGTGCGTGAGCGGCCAGATGCCGTTGACGTCGCCGATCGCCCAGAGGCGCTCGCCCGCACGCAGGTGCGCGTCGACCGGGATCCCGCGCGGGTCGGGGCGGATGCCGACCGTCTCCAGGCCGATGCCCGCCACGCGCGGGCGCCGGCCGGTCGCCACCAGCAGCCGGTCGCCGCGCAGCTCGGTACCACTGTCGAGCTGCAGGACATAGTCCGCGCCCTCGCGGCGCGCACCGGTCACGCGCGTCCCGAGCCGCAGCTCGATGCCGTCCCGGCGCAGCGCATCGCCCAGCGCCTGGCCCAGCGGCGCGGGCTCGCGGGGAAGGACCCGATCAGCCGCCTCGACCAGCAGGGCCGCGCCGCCCAGCCGCTGGACGATCTGCGCGATCTCGACGCCCGCGGACCCGCCGCCCAGTATGAGCAGCCGACGCGGGACCGACTTCATGCTCGTCGCCTCGCGGGTGCCCCACGTGCCGTCGAGGTCACGCAGGCCGGGGACCGGCGGAACGACCGGATCCGAGCCGGTCGCCACGACGACATGCGCCGCGGTGTGGCGGACCCCGTCGACCTCCACCACGCCGGTGCCGGCCAGCCGGCCGGTGCCGCGCAGCAGGTCGATGCCCCGATCCGCGAGCCAGCGCTGCTGACCCTTGTCGCTGTAGTCCGACACCATGAAGTCCCGCCACGCCAGCGCGTCAGCGACGTGAACCTCGGCGCTCGCGCTGGCCTCGCGCGCCTCATACACCGCCTCGCCAGGGCGCAGCAGCGACTTCGAGGGAATGCAGGCCCAGTAGGAGCACTCACCGCCGACCAGTTCTCGCTCGACGATGGCGACGCGGAGCCCGCGCGCAGCCAGCGCCGCGGCGCAGTGCTCGCCCGGCGCCCCGCCACCGAGGACGATGACGTCATACTCACCGCTCGAGCTCATGGCCACTCCCGTCGGCTAGTGGTGACGTCACGGCCCGTGGCTGGCCGCGATCCCGCCGCGTATGGTGCTGAGACCTACCCAAAATGTAGTTAAATTCGGGCAGAACCTCGTGCCGCTTGCCACACCGCAGATACTTCCCGATTCGGGCCAGCCGATAACCCGCTGCGGCGCCCGCGCTCGGCTAGGCCGGGTCGACCGCGCTGCGCTGCTGGGCTTGCGTGATGGCCCACGCGGCGTTGATGAGCCCGACGTGACTGAACGCCTGCGGGAAGTTGCCGAGCAGCTCCCCGCTCGGCGGGTCAACTTCCTCGGCGAGCAGGTCCAGATCGCTCAGCGCGGCGATAGCCCGCTCGAACGTGGCGGTCGCCGCCTCGACGTCGCCAGCAAGGGTCTGCGCGTGCGCGAGCCAGAACGTGCAGAGCAAAAACGTTCCCTCCGCACCGGGCAGGCCGTCGCGGGCCAGATACCGGTAGACCAGCCCGCGATTGTCGGTGAGCCCCTGCACAATCGCGCCGATGGTCGCCGTCATTCGCGGATCGTCTGCAGGCAGGAAACCCGTGATGGCCAGCATCAGGGCGGACGCGTCCAGGACGTCGCTGCCGAATGCCTGGGTGAAGGCGCCGACGCGGGCGTTCCAGCCTCGCTCCAGGATCGCCGCCCGGATCTCGGCTCGCGCCGCAGTCCAGTCGGTCACCCGGTCTTCGGCGTGAAGGCGCGGGGCGAGCGCGATCGCCCGGTCCACCGCCACCCAGCACATCAGCTTCGAGTACAGGAAATCCTGCGGGTCGCCGCGGACTTCCCAGATCCCCTGGTCCTGCTCCCGCCACCGCGCTGCGGCGGTGTCCGCCGCCGCGGTGAGGAACCGCCTGGTCACCGCGTCCAGGTCACCCAGCTGGGTGGCCAGCCGTTGTGCCGCGTCGAGCAGCTCACCGTACACGTCGAGCTGGCGCTGGCGCCACGCGCCGTTCCCGATCCGCACCGGCTGGCAGTTCCGCCACCCGGCGAGGTGCGGCAGCTCGTGCTCGGTGAGTTCGCGCTCGCCGCCGACGCCGAACATGATCTGCAGCTCGACGTCCCGCTCGAGCTGGCTGGCGGCGGCGTCAGCGAGAAACGCGAAGAATTTCTTCGCCTCGTCCGGGCAGGCCGCTACCCACAGGGCCCGCATCGTCAGGCTCGCGTCGCGTACCCAGGTGTAGCGGTAGTCCCAGTTCCGCGTGCCACCGATCGTCTCCGGCAGCGACGTGGTCGGCGCGGCCACGATGGCGCCGGTTGGCGCGAACGTCAGCGCTTGCAGCACCCGCCCGGAGTGGTGGACGAGCTCCCGCCACGGGCCCTCGTAGGCCTGATGGATCGCCGACCACGAGCGCCAGCCCGCCACCGTGTCGTCCAGCCGGTCCGCGATCTCGGCCGCCGTCCACGCGGGTTTCGGCGGGGCCGGCAGCTGCCCGTGGCCCACGGCGAACGCGGCCTCCTGCCCGGCGGTCAGCCGGATCCGTGTGCTCGCCGTGCCGTTGTCCAGCCGCAGGCTGACCGGGGTGGACAGCAGCAGGCGGTGGCTGCCGCCATGGGCGGTCAGACCGTCGGGCACCGGTACGAGGGTCGGGCGGATCCGGCCGTAGTCGAGCCGAGGCTCGTAGCTGACCTCGGCCTCCAGCTCGCCCTGCGTGCACACCAGCCGGCGGAGCAGCATGCTGGGAGAGCGGGCGCCCAGGTCGTGGCCGCGCTCGTTCCGGCCGACCGCAAGCCCGTCGGTGAGCGTGGCGGTGCCGTCGGCGGTGGTGAAGGTCGTCTCCAGCACCATCGTCTGGGGCACGTACCGGCGGCTCGCCCGGAACTCGCCGGCGGGCCGGATGGAGAACCGCCCGCCGTCCGGGTCCAGCAGGCGGCAGAACACGGCGGGCCCGTCGAAGCGGGGAAAGCAGAGCCAGTCCACGGAGCCGTCACGGCTCACCAGCGCGGCCGATCGGCAGTCCGACAGCAACGCGTAGTCGCTGATGGGCAGGCCGTCCATCGTGTTCCCTTCTCGGGGTCGGCTCGGGCTCGCGGCCGACGGCTTGGCGGCACGGCCGCGCGGCCGATCGGCGGCAGGGCGACAGGGCGGCACGGGCCGGGCTGCCAGGTCTCGCCGGCTCGCGGACCGGACGGTGCGAGGGTTCGCGCAGGTCGGGCGCCGGGACGGGCTCGGTTGTCCTACCCGGCTGGGCCGGTGAGTAAGCCTCCGGGCCGCTGGCGGCTCCGGTCAGCAGGCCGTCCCGACGGCCTGCGCGCGGCCGCTACCCGGCGGTCGGCGGGACCGGGTAGTCGGCGGCGTTGAGCACCCAGCCGGGCCGTTCCGAGAAGTCGTGCCGGGGCGGCGCGAAGACGTCGATCAGGTGGTTCGTACCGGCGCCGATGGCCTGGGAGGTGTGGACGGCCGGCGGCGGGATCACTGTGAGCGACGGGCTGCCGCACGCCTGATGCTCGTCCTCTCGCCACGCGCGCCGGTCTGGCGTCCACGGCCAGCGGATGTGGTGCACGTACTCGCCCTCGATCACGAGCGACCCCTGCTCGAAGTCGGCGTGCGAGTGCGGCGAGAGCTTCGTCTCGTCGCGCGGGCCCTGGATCGGAAAAGACATGTTGACCATGAGCGTCGAGCAGCGCCAGATCCGCCCCAGGCGGCCCTCGGCCCTGGGGACGTCCAGGCTGTAGACGCGGACCATGGGTCCGGCCGGTGCGGCGGGCCACGGCCGCAGCGCGGCGACGTTCTGGTGCTCCTGGTCGTACGAGCCGGCGTTGATCGCCAGGGCGCACAGGTCGGCGGCGTTGCTGGTGAAGACGCGCACGACCGGCCCGCGCCCGGTGATCTCGATCTCACTGTCGCCCGGCGGCATTACCGCGAGGCAGTACCCTGCGGCGTTCGTGACCTGGCCGCCCGCGGTGATGCGGGCGGTGGTCGTCGCGCCGGGGAGCAGCAGTATCCACTCGTCGGGCTGGCCCGCCCGGCGCACCGTCATCCCGTCCGCGCAGTCGGAGTAGCCCACGACGAAGTTCTGGCCGCGGGCGTACCAGTGCCGGCTGCCGGCGCTGTCCTGCGCGGCGGGCGGCGCGTCGTGGAACAGCACGTAGTCGGCCGGGTAGCTGATCGCGGCGAGCCCGCTCGCGAGCGGCGCGCTCGCGGCCGGCGCGGTCGGCGCGAGCGCGGCCCGCGGGTCGGTGGTGTGGTACATGGCCGGGCTCCGCTCGACTCGGACAGTATGCCGCGCCACCGGTCACGGCCGGCGGCGCGAGGATGCGACCTGCCTAGCGTGATACGCCGGCCGCCGTGACGGCAACGGCCTGCGACGAGGGGACGCGTTCGGTTGCGCTGCTACGCGGTTCGTCGTCGGCTAGGCGGTGGGGGAGTCCTCGGCTGGCCTGGGTGACGCGCGCCAGCGGTCGCGCAGCACGTAGAGCGCGGCCGCAGCGGTGCCGGCGCACATCGCCGCCGCGCTGATGCCGAGCGACCAGTGCACGCCGATCGCGGCGCCGAGCAGGCCCACGGTGAACCCGCTGCCGGCCCGCAGGCCGTTCGCCGAGACGCCGTACAGGCCGACGACCCGGCCGCGCTCCTTCGGCGGGGCGAGCAGCTGGACCACGGTCTGCGTGATCGACATCGAAGCGAGGTTCGCGACCCCGCCAATCAGGAGCATCGTCACAGCCAGCGGGTAGCTGCTGGTGAGCGCGAAGAACAGGCTGGTCACGCCGTACACCGCGGTGCTGACGACAGCCGCGGTCACGGTCGGCCTGATCTTGCGGCTGGCCTCGAGCAGGACGCCGCCGATCACCCCTCCGGCGCCATTGGCGAACAGCAGGACTCCGTAGGCGATGCCGGCGCTGCCCGCGCCGAGGCTGTGCGCGAAGATCGGCATCGACGTCTGCAGCGACGCGCCGATGAAGAACGAGCCGAGGCCGGCCAGCACGATCATGGTGACGAGGGTGTGGTTAGACCGCACTTCCCGGAACACGCGCAGCGCGTCCAGGACGCCGACGCGCTGCCGGGTGACCACGCCGTCCCGCACATGCCCGGTGAACTTGGTCCGGAACAGGAACAGCGTCAGCGGCAGGTAGAACGCGATGTTCACGAAGATTCCGTGGGTGGGGCCGAGACCGAGCAGCAGCGCGGAGCCGACGACCGGCCCGAACAGGATGCCGAGGCTGCGGAACGTCGCGTTGAGCCGCACTGCGCTGGGCAGTTCCTCGCGGCCGACGAAGTCGTGCAGCATGACCTGCTCGCCCGGCCCCCAGAGCGACCCGGCGCAGCCGTGCAGGATCAGCAGCGCGCAGGCCTCCCAGATGTGCAGGGAGTTGGTCAGGAACAGCACGCCCCACAGCGCCGAGACCAGCATGAAGAGCGCCTGCGCGGCCTGGATCAGCCGACGGCAATCGCGACGGTCGGCCAGCGCGCCGAAGTGCACCGAGAACAGCAGGAACGGCACCCAGTGGCTGATCACCTCGAAGCCGGTGAGGGCGGGGGAGTGGAAGCGCTCCCACAGCACCCAGTACGTGATGACGTGCTCGATGTTGTCGGCCATCATGGCCAGCGCCGCGCCGATGAGATAGGGGCGACAGTCCGTGTGGCGCAGCGCGGCGAACCTAGCCGGCCTGCTGACTGCCGTGCCCGGCAAGCCCGCAGCGTCGGCTGCCGACGCGTCGCGCGCGACCTGCGGGGCCGGCCCTACGGCCGGAGCGGGCTCGTCGAGCTCCAGGACGTGCGTGGGGATCCCGCAGACAGAACACATGCGCGTGGCTCCCCTGTCGGTTGCGTAACGGCTAGCAACTACCAACCGCGGTGCCGGGTGCCGCTGTTCCGGCTGTGCGCGTGATGTTGACCGCGGGCCGCCGGTACCATCGCGGTCATGAACCCCCTATCGGGTGTCCTCGACGAGGCCTGGCGCATGTACCGGGCGCATGCCCTGCACCTGCTTGCGATCGCCTTCGTCATCTACCTCATTACCGCGGTCGTCGTGAGCCTGCTGGCGCTCATCGGCGACGTCGGATCGATTCTCGGCGCGATCGTGGAGCTGGTCTCGGTGTTCCTGTTGCAGGCCGCGCTCATCAAGGCGGTGCAGGACGTCCGGGACGGCCGCGCCGACCTGTCGCTCAGCGAGACGGTGTCCGCGGCCGTGCCCTACCTGGTGCCGGTCGCCATCGCGTCGATCATCGCCGGCATCGCCATCGCGATCGGATTCGCGCTGATCATCGTGCCGGGCCTCATCCTGATCACGATCTGGGCAGTGATCATTCCCGTCATCGTCATCGAGCGGTCGGGCCCGCTGGCCGCGTTCGGCCGTAGTCAGCGGCTCGTCCGCGGCCACGGCTGGCACGTGTTCGGCACGCTGGTCCTGGTGTTCCTGATCATGATCGTGGTGAACATCGTGCTTGGTGTCATCTTCGCTGTGCTGCCGCTGCTGTGGCGCAACGGACTAAGCACCGTGATCTCGGGAACGCTCATCGCGCCGTACCTCGCGCTGGTCGTGACGCTGATCTACTACCGGCTGACCGGCGCTCAGCCGGGCTGGACCGGCGCGCCGAACGGCTGAGACGGCCAGCCGTCCGCGGCTTAGCCGTCGGCGGCGGCTACGTCCTCGTCCGGTACCCACGTGGCCGCCAGTTCCTCGACCCAGGCGGCGGCGGCACCCGGATCGGCCGGAGGCGTACCCACCAGCACCACCTCGGTGACGCCTGTCTCGGCGAGATCGGGGAGCATGCCGGGCCTGCCGTCGGCGAGCGCTACGGCGACGGTCAGGTCGCGCGCGCTGCGGCCCAGCCGCTCGCACTGGCCGGCCAGGGCGGCGACCCGCTCGGGCACCGCCCCCGCCGGAATGTTGAAGCCGTACCAGCCGTCGCCGATGGCGGCCGCGCGGCGGAGCGCCGCGTCGCTGTTTCCCCCGACGATCACCGGGATCCGCCGGCGGCGCACGGGCTTCGGGTTGACCCGGATCGCGTCGAACCGGGTGAACTCTCCGCTGAACGATGCGACGTCGTCAGCCCACAGCGTCCGGATCGCCGCGACGTACTCCGCGGTGCGCCGCGCGCGCCGCGCGAACGGGATGCCCATGGCCGCGAACTCCTCGGCCGACCAGCCGATGCCCACGCCCAGGCTGAGCCGGCCGCCGGACAGCACGTCCAGCGTCGCGGCCTGCTTGGCGGCGCGCACCGGGTTGTGCTCCGGCAGCAACAGGACGCCCGTAGCCAGCCCGATCGTCGTGGTCGCCGCCGCGGCGTAGGTGAGGCAGAGCAGCGGATCGAGCCAGTCCGCATCGGACTGCACGCCGATCCGGCCGTCGGCCGAGTAGGGATACCGCGATCGCGGCTTGTCCACCAGCACGACGTGCTCGCCCGCCCACAGGGTGGCGAAGCCGCCCGACTCGGCCGCCCGCGCAACGGCCCGGATCACCTCCGGCTGGGCGCCGGCATCGATGCCGAGCGCGTGCAAACCGATCCGCATGTGTCCTCCGGTCCGTGGTCAGGCGGACTCGGGTACGAGGTAGGAGCTGAGGTGGCCATCGAGTGCGCTGAGCCCGGCGCGGTCGGCTGGCACCGCGCGGAAGCCGATGTAGCCGTCTGGCCGGATCAGGACCACGCCCTCGCCCGCGAGACCGACTCGGCGGGGATCGCCAGTCCCCTGGCTGACGTCCACGATGCCCTGCCAGCGGCGGCTCAGGCTGGCCAGGTCCGCGTCGGCTGGAGCGCCGAAGACGACGGCCCGGTGCCGGCTGCCGGTCAGCGAGGCACGTCCGGGGTAGCGGTCGCCTGGCGCGGGGGACGGCAGCGGCGGGGTGCCGGGCGCGAGCCGCTCGCCGATCAGCGGGCTGCCCGCATACGAGACGTCGAGCATCGAGCGCGCCCGCGCCAGGGCCGCCACATCCTGCGCCGCGGGCGGCGTCGAGGGCGCCGAGCCGGAGCGCGCCGCTTCGACGGCACCGTGGGCGAGCTGGTGCAGCCGGTCGGAGACCTGAAGCACGTGGCGGTCTGCGGCGAGCCGCTCCCACGCGAAGCTGTCAAGCAGCCCGGGCCGGGCGCGGCCGTGCAGGTCGAGCGCGAGCTTCCAGCCAAGGTTGTGCGCGTCGTGCAGGCCGGAGTTCAGGCCCTCGCCGCCGAACGGGCTGGAAAGGTGGCCGGCGTCGCCCAGCAGGAATCGGTGCCGGTCGGCAAGCCGCGGCACGAGCCGGCGGTGCATCCGGAAGGTGGACGCCCACGCGACGTCATCGATCTCCAGCACGGCTGTCGGAATCCGGCGGGCCATCGCCGCCGCAACCGCTTCCGGTGCGACCTCAGCCGCCGCGCCGTGGTCGAGCAGAGCAATCTCGTCGTCGTCGAGGTCGCCCACGAAGGTGAGCCAGCGGCCGCCCGGCAGCGGCGCCAGCAGCACATAGCCCGCTCGGGAGGCGACCAGCGCGGATCCGTCTCGCGGCAGGTCGGCGGTCAGCTGGATGTCGGCGACCAGCGCAGTGCCCGGATAGGTCGATCCGGCCAGCCGCTCGTCCATCGACACGCGGGTCGGGCTGTGGGCGCCGCCGGCCCCGATCACCCAGCACGCCTCCACGTCTTGCCGTGCTCCGTCTGCCGCCTCGAGGCCGACGAGCATGCCGTCGGCCCGATCGGTCAGCGAGACCACCGAGACGCCACGCTCCACCCCGCCGCCTAGTTCGGCGAGCCGGTCGGCGAGGATCTGCTCCGTCCGCCACTGCGGCAGGGAGCCCTGGAATTCCCACTCACAGCCCACGCCAGCAAACGCGAGCTCAGACATGCGCTCCAGGCCCGCATCGGTGACCTGGAAAACGCGGGCGAAGCCCAGGTGCTCGCAGGCGGGGAGCACCCGGTCCAGCACGCCCGCCTGCTGGAGAATCTCCAGCGTGCCTGGCTGTAGCGCGGTGGCGCGGGCCTGGTGGTGCGGTCGCGGCTCGCGCTCGATCACCCTCGCTCGTACCCCGTGTCGGGCCAGCTCGACGGCGGCGAACAGGCCGGATGGGCCCGCTCCGATGATCAGCACAGCATTCCCAGCCGAGTCCCCCATGCG
>JASHPF010000017.1 GCA_030038295.1 Streptosporangiaceae bacterium | reverse complement strand
TACGCCCTCGTCGGTGACCTTGTCTGGCAGCGGGAAGGACTGACCCAGCGCGTCGAGCGGCCTTGGCTCATGAAGCTCCTAGGCGACACTGACCCCGACGGGACCCGCCAGAACCTCCTCAAGATGGTTTCAGTGATGCACAGCATCCCCGAGATGATCATCGTCCCTTCCCACGATCAGCGCGCATACGCCGAGATGGCCAGGCTTCCCAACGTCACCACCAAGGGCATGCTCCTGTAGCGGCTGACAAGCCACGCAGGTCGTGCGGCTCCTGCAGCCGGGTACCGTTCGTGTCGCCCGACTTGGGCTGGTTGCGCGGCTGCCGGCCACCCTCGGAGGGCCGTGATCGTCTCTGGCCGCCTAGCTGCCCGGCGACCGCATGACGAGTTCGATCGTGCCGCCGAACCGTCGTGCGCCGAGGCGCGTCAGAAGTGAAACCGACGGCGAGTTCGTGGCATCCACTTCGGCAGTGACGTCCGTCTCGCCGCGCTCATAAACAACGCGGAAGGCACGGGCGAGCAAGGTGCTGGCGATTCCACGGCGGCGGTACGACCGCCGTACTGCTATCAGGCCAAGCCGTGGCCTTCCCGGCATGCTCCAGACGCGGACTAAGCCTACGTACTGGCCGCTCGTCCGCTCGACAGCGATCAGGTACGTTGCGGGATCGAACTGGGAGTCGAAGGTCTCTTCGTGGAAGTCGCCCGGATTCCAGGTCCATCCCGCGGTACCCGGCACATCCTGGCGCAGGGCATCATCGAGCAGCCGCAACTCGTCTTCGTCGGCGTCGACGGCGGAGATGATGACCATGTCGTCGGGCTCGTCGATGTTAGTCAGTCCGGTGATGTCGGGGTCGGTCGGGATCAGCACGTTGCTCTCGCGTCGGTTCATAGTGAAGCCAAGCCGCGCGAACATCGCGAGCGCTTGCTCGTCGGTCTCATCGACGGTGGCATACAGGTCGCTGCCTGTGTTCGCGGCAACAGCCAGAAGCAAGGGCTGGTAGCTCGCATCCTCGCCAGCATCGAAATTGACGAACCATCGATCGTCGGGGCGCAGAAATGCGGTTACAGCTCCGATCGCCTGCTGGCCACTAAACGCGCGCCACACCAACCCGGGCGTGGCCCGGACAACACGCACACAGCCGTTCATGTGGCCGGACCGTAGCACCGTGCCAGGTAGCGAACAACTCAATAAGCACCCGCTCCGACCAGTCGTGAAGGCTGTCGGCTCGCGTGTGAGAAGAGCCCGGTAGGGGCTGCGGATGCTGACCGCACACCTCGGCTGACGGTACTAACCGCTATTTCCAGTAAAGCCCGACGAGGGCGATCACGCCGAGGATAGTCAGGCCGAGCATGAACCATGGCCGGCGGGACCGTTCACGTCCAGAGCCGCCACGACCGATGACGTACGCAACCGCTCCCAGGGCCGCTAATAGGACGATCACCAGCAGGATCCCGAGACCCACCGGCTGGGCGCTGTGCCCGGGGATGTGCAGGGCAATAACTCCCATAGTCGAAGAGTACAGAGGCCGGCCCTCACCGCAGGCCGAGCACATGTCAGCCCATGGTCAATCCGAGGGGTGCCGGGCTACAAGACACAGACTTCTCCGTCCTCGACCGAGACTTTCAGGTCGAGCACAGATCACGTCGATCGTGCCGATGCCGAGGTGTTCGCAAATTGTTAGCGGCTCGCGGAGCGATCATCGTGCGAGAATGGCGGGATCAGACCGTGGTGCGCATGATCCATCGCCACTTCGCGATTTTCCGTACTCGCGTGAAGCCGTATTGCGCATACAATTCCTCCGGTCCCGTGTGCAGATATGCGCCACGCTGCGGTGGACGCTGCTCGGTCTGCTCCGGATAGGCCTCGACGACGCCGCCGCCGACCCGCTTGATCTCGTCGAGTGCCGCCGCGACCGCGGTGGCGGCGACGCCCTTGCCGCGGTCCTTCGCGTTGGTGAAGATGCAGCCAATCCGCCAGTCCGGCGGATCCTCGGTCCCGCGGTCGTAGGCGCGCCGGTTCTTGATATTGGGGATTTCCGGGGGCGAGCCGAACTGGCACCAACCGACGCAGCGGTCACCGTCGTAGACCAGCACCTGGTGGACCGTGCCACGCATCACATGCCGACGCTTCGCCTCCCGGTTTCCTTCCCGAGTGTGGCCGGCGCCGACGCCCTCCGGGTGGAATCCCATGCACCAGCAGCCACCCCACACGCCGTTGTTGGCCTCAACGAGCGCGGCGAAGTCATCCCAGGTCTCCGGCGTAAGCATGCGAGTCGTGAATGTCATGTCGGCAGTGTGACCGAGTGGTCCGACATAGCGCGACCGACGGCCACGGGGCATCCGGTTCTGCGCGGGTGCTGGGCCGGATGGAAAAGGACAGGTCGTTGACGGCCATGGTGGGCCATAGCGCTTGACCAGGCCGTGGGCTTCGATCATCGCTCTACAGCGAACGGGACCGCGAGGTCGGCGCCGGGATCGCTCGGCCCGACCGCGAGATAGGTGGTGCGCAGGCCGAGGTCCTGGACGCCGGGAACGCTGCGCGCCCAGCAACACTCCGGGAGGCTCAACTCACGCCAGCGGTGGCGAGGTCGAGCTTCGGGCGGGCAGGGACCTTCCACCTACAGTCGTCGCTGACGGGTGGGCCCACGGCTCGGTGAAGCCAACCGGGTCACGGTCAGCGTACGGCGCGATCCGGATCGGGTAGCCGGTCGCGTAGGCCTCGATCATTAACCCCTTGCCGATGACGAGCCCTACGTGGCCGGGCGCGGTCGGCGTGCCGTCGGCCCCGGCGAAGAACACGAGGTCACCAGGCTGTACGTCGCTGCTGCTGACGCGCGGGCCAAACGCCCATTGCTGCTGCGACGTGCGAGGGATGTCGATCCCAGCCGCGCGGTAGGCCATCATCACCAGGCCCGAGCAGTCGAACGCGTCCGGGCCGGTGGCGCCCCACTGGTATGGCTTGCCCAGCTGCTCCTCGGCGTAGGCAATCGCGGTCTGCACCGCGACCGGCACGTCCGTGCCCTCGCTCGCGGCGACCAGGCACTGCGGCGCGCTGGCCGTGCTGGCCTGGCTGACCGTGTAGCCGCCCTGGGCGTACAGGTTCGCCCAGTACAACACGGCCTGGACGTACGACTCGAGGTGGTTGTAGGCAAAGATCGCCTGCGCCACGTTGTCGAGCACGCCGTGCGCCAGCAGGTACTTCGCGGCGCCGGCGATCGCGTCGGCTGGCTCGTAGACGCTGGCGATCCCATCGCCGTTCGCGTCCGTTGCGACGCCGTTGACCTGCTCGCTCGCCGGATGTACGGGTGCGCCGCCCCACTCGTTCCCGGCGGCGCCGCCGATGCCGATCTGCATCGGCCCGGCGGCGCCGAACGCGTTGGCGCCGCTATGCACGCCGGGCAGATTGCTCTGGCCGTCGTCGCTCTCGACCTTGCCGATGCCGGCCAGGATCACCCACGGCACGTCGTACTCCGCCCCGATGGACTGAAACAGGGCCAGATAGCTCGCCGGGATCGAGTTGCGCGCCGACTGGCTGGCGGTCGGCTCGGCTGCGGCGCCAGTCGTCGAGGTGCAGGACGTCCCGGTCACCGCCAGCAGGCCGCCGCTGGCGAACATCACGACCGGCAGGGCGAGCAGGGTCGCCAGGAGGACCGCGGCCACGGCGATGACCACGACAACCCGCCGGCGGCCGCCGTGACCGGCGGGGCCGGAGATCACGAGTTCCCCGCCGCAGCCAGCTCGACGTCGGTGACCTGCCAGCTGGTGCCGGCGCCCGTGACCGTGACTGCGTAGGCGGCGACCTGCTCACTCTCGCCCGTGGTGCCGGTGACCTGCTGGGTCACCTGCAGCAGGAACGTCAGGCTGCCTGGCCCGAACGCGCGCAGCGACCCGATCGCTGCCGTGCCGACCGCAACCTGCTGCTGACTCTGCCGCGCCGCCGCGACGCCAGGCGCGCTGTAGGCCGCCTCGATCTGACCGAGGAGCTGGGCGGACGTCACCGCCTGCAGCGAGGCCGCGTACTCGGCGGGGTCCTCGGTGTAGGTATACGTGCCGTAGGCGTCACCGAACCTGATCGCGGTGGCGGCCGCCGCGGCGAGGCCGGACTGGGTGAACGGCAGCCACTGGTAGATGTCGGGCGCCGCGGACGAGGCGCCGACGGCGCGGTGAGCCGCCGAGGCCGCCGGACGCGGCGAGCGAGATGCAGCAGCCGGCTGGCTGGGCGTGCCGCCGTGGTGCGCCGCTGGGCCGAGCAGGTAGCCGCCCAGGGCCGCGAACCCGCAGACGATCGCGGCAAAGGCGACGCGGCGTCCGGCCGGGCTGGCGTTCATCGCTGGTTACTTCCGGCGCACTGGCCGCAGCCAGAAGGGCACCGGCCGCTCCGGCTGGTCGGTCGGCCGCGCGAGCGG
>JASHPF010000159.1 GCA_030038295.1 Streptosporangiaceae bacterium | reverse complement strand
CCCGCGCCGAGCTTCCGCTGACGATCGCCTACCACGACGCGTGCCACCTGGCGCACGCGCAGCGAATTACCGCGCAGCCCCGCAGCCTGCTGCGCGGGATTCCCGGCGTCAGCCTGACCGAGATCCTCGACGCTGGCACCTGCTGCGGCTCGGCCGGCATCTACAACCTGGTGCAGCCCGACGCGGCGGCCGAGCTGGGCACGCGCAAGGCCGCCAGCGTCGCGGCGACCGACGCCGATCTTGTGGTCTCCGCCAATCCCGGCTGCATCCTGCAGCTGAGCCAGGCGCTCGCCGCGGCCGGGCGGCCGATGCCCGTACGGCACGTCGCCGAGGTGATCGACGCGGCGATCACGGGCCGGCCCCGCGCGGCCCTGCTCGGCGGCTAGCGAGGACTCAGCGCAGACTCAGCGCAGCGGCGCGGCCAGGCGGGCCGAGTCTGCGCGCTGTCGTAGGTAGTCGGCCACAAACCGGTGGCTGGCCCAGTACAGCCCCAGCAGCGCCAGCGCGGTGGCGACCACCAGCGAGATCCAGAGATCCGACCCGGTGACGGGAAATACCAGTCCGCCGCCCGGGTACAGCCCGGCGATCCGGCTGCCGACGTGGACGCTGGCCGGGATCTGGCCGGTGTACTGCACGTTGGCGGCCTGGGTGTGGCCGTTCGGGAGCACGAACTTGCCGATCCAGAGGCACGCCTTCCGGCTGCAGTTCCGGCCGGTCACAACCCAGTAACCACGCATGCCTTCGCGCAGCCCGGCCCGCACCGCAGGCGCGAGGTGCGTGAGAGACCCGAACAGCAGGATCACGGCCAGCACGGCGACCATCGCGCGGACCAGCACCGTCGAATTCCGGCGTCGGGGGCCACCGCCGAAGCCACGGTAGGCGGCACCGGCCGCGTCCAGCGCGGCCGGATCGAAGCCGGGCGGGGGCCGCTCGTCGGCTGACACGCTCTCGACTATAAGGCGGCCGGCCCGATGCCGAGCCGGGCCGGGAGTTTGACCCGCGCCTGCACGGGCATTGGGGCCGCCGGGGGTGGAGGATCATGAAGTTCCTGGTAACCGCGACGCCGATCGTGCCGCTGACCGATCCCGCCGTGCTGGACAAGCTCGCCGACTGGATGCGGGCGGAGCAGCGGTCCGGCAAGATCACCCAGGCGTACGGCCTCGTCGGCGGGGGCGGCTGCTCGGTGATGGACGTCGCCAGCGCGGAAGAACTGCACGAGGAGACGGCTCTGTGCCCGGTCGGCGCCTACCTCTCGTTCGATATCAAGCCGCTGATCGAACTGGACGCCAGCCTCGGGATGGGCCGCGACCACCTGCCGGGCTGACCGGAACCTGCCCCCTCTGGCGCACGGGTGGCATCGGGCCTTCGCCGAGCAGGCTCGTCATCGAAGTCAGTGCTGGCGTCAAGATGACGTCTCCGCAGCCTCCATCTGACGTCAGTCCAGCGGCGGATTGACGTCAGTTATTGGCTTGACATGACGTCGGATTGACGCCATAGTGACGTCATGGATCTCAGCGAGTACGCGGAATCGCTCCGGCGCGAGCTCACCTCGATAACCAGATTCGCCGGCGAGGACATCGCGAGGGCCGCCGAGATGATCTCCGAGACGCTGGACTCGTCGATCCGGCTGGCGCTGCTCGACGTGCTCTCGGCGGCGGCCGAAGAGATAACGGCAGATCTCGACGGCGCGACGATCGACGTCCGGCTGACAGGTACGCAGCCGGAGTTTGTGGTCACGGTTGCGCGCGGCGCCGAGGACGCCGGTCCTGAACTCGCCGAGCCTGGCGACGAGGCCGGCAGCGCGAGGGTCACCCTCCGGATCTCGGAGAGCCTCAAGGCGCGGGTCGAGGCCGCCGCGATGGCCACCGGGATGTCGGTCAACGCCTGGCTGGTCCGGACGATCAGCCGGGCTCTTGAGAAGCCGCCCGGCTCGGCCGGGACTCGGTCCACCTCCCCGCCGCCCGGCCGCCGGAGCACGGGCAAGCGCTACACCGGCTTCGCCCGAAGCTGACACCGTCATCACCCCTCCCGCAACCGAAGGACGTTAGCCATGACCATGTGGGATTTCCCCTGCTCCGACCCGATCGACATCAGCATCGACTCCTGGGCCTCCGGCAGCATCGCGGTCGCCGGCGAGCCGACCGACACGGTGGTCGTCGAGGTCGTCCCGAGCCACCGCTCGAGCGGCACCGACCTGCTGGATCAGGTCGAGGTCGAGTTCGACGACGGGCAACTGTACGTCCGCGGCCCCCGCGCCATGGCCTTCCGCCGCCGCAGCGGGCTCGACCTGACGATCAAGGCCCCCGCCGGGTCGAGTTGTGCGGCGAAGACCGCGTCAGCCGACGTGTCCTGTGTCGGCACGCTCAGCGCCGCTGCGCTCACCACCGCGAGCGGCGACCTCAGCGCCCAGCTGGTGACGGGAGACGTCACCGTGCGGTCGGCCAGCGGTGACGTGCTGCTGGGCCAGGTCGGCGGTGACCTGACCGTGCACACGTCGTCCGGCGACGTCAACGCGGGCCAGGTGGAGGGGGCGGTGCGGGTCAACTCAGCGAGCGGCGACGTGACCATCGGGTACTGCGCCCACGCGGTGACAACGCGGACGGCCAGCGGGGACGTACAGCTCGGCGCCGTGGTGTCCGGTGAAGTCGACCTGAACAGCGCGTCCGGCGATGTGGCGGTCGCGGTCGTGCCAGGCATCGGCGTGTACCTCGACCTGTCGAGTAGCTCGGGCAGTGTCCGCAGCGAGCTCGATGAGGTCGACGCGGATGAGGGGGCCGGCACCGCCGAGGCCGCCGTCGAGATCAGGGCGCGCACGCTGAGCGGCGACATCCGGGTGACGAAGTCAGCCACCGACCCTCGTGACGCCCACAGCGCCGCGCCCGCGCCAGCCGAGTAGCGCAGTAGGCCGCTTCGCCGCGGTCCCGATACCGACGATGAGGAGATGATCCAGATGAATCAGCACATGCTTCCGGCGCTCGCTCGGCAGCACGTGGCAGAGCTCAGGGGCCGCGCCACCGCCGGCCGTCGGCTCTATCGTGATCGGGTTGCGCGGCCGTCGCTGCGGGTCCGCACCGGCTGGACCCTGGTCAACCTCGGGCTGCGGCTGGTGACCGAGCAAGGTCCGGGGCTCGCCAGGCAGCCGCGCACGGCAGGCTCGTGCTGACGGCTCAGGCCGCGCCGACCCCCGCAGGCGGCCGCTGTCGAGCCAGCCAGCTGGCCTCGAGGTGGCCACGCGCGACGATCTCGGCGGGACCGGTGAGCAGACTGGCCGTAGCGCCGAGGGCCACGGCCAGTCTGCCGCCGGGCACGTGCACGGTCCACGGCGTCGCCTGCCAGCCGTCCGGCCGCTCCCCCGCCGACCACGCCGCCGCGACCGTCGCGGCAATCGCCCCGGTGCCGCAGGACAGCGTCAGCCCCGAGCCGCGCTCGTGTACGCGCATCGCGATCTCGCGCGGACCGACGAGGCGCACGATCTCGACGTTGACGCCGGCCGCCAGGCCGGCCGGCTCGAGCACCCGCGGGGAGCTCAGGTCGATCGCCTCGACCGGCGCATCGATCACGCAGGCCAGATGGGGGTTGCCGACCGAGATCGCGAGGCCGACGAGCAGCTGGCTGCCGGCCTCGACCGCGCCCTCCCCCAGCACCGCCACGGGGCCCATGTCGACGGTCAACTGGCCGTCCGCTTCGGCGCGAACGGTCCGCGTCCCGGCTCGCGTGGCGATCGCGATCTCAGGTCCGAAGGTGAGTCCTTCCTCGATCAGGTAGCGGGCGAAGACCCGGACCCCGTTCCCGCACATCTCCGCCAGGCTGCCGTCGGCGTTCCGGTAGTCCATGAACCACTCCGCCGGCTGACTCTCGCCAACAGCGGTGGTCCTGACAACCCGGAGCACCCCGTCTCCGCCAACGCCGAAGTGCCGATCACACAAGGCGGCCACGAGCTCGGGCGTGAGGTCCAGCTTGTTATCAAAGTCCGGCACAACGACGAAGTCGTTTCCGGTCCCGTGCCCCTTGGCGAACCGCATAGGCCGATGCTAGCCGCGCGGTGGGCGCTGGCCGGCTGGCGGGCAACGGCCGGGACTCCTGGTGCCGTTTCGGCTGGCACCAGGCGGGCCGACTGTCGGCCGCTAGCTGGTCAAGGGCTGGTCGAGAACCGCTAGCGCGCGTCTAGCAAGATCGTCACCGGCCGGGATCCAGACGATGCGCGGATCCCGCCGAAACCACGACTCCTGCCGCCGGACGAACCGCCGCGTCGCCTGGTTCGCCTGGGCGGCGGCCTCGTCCTCGCTGCACTCGCCGGCCAGGTACGCCAGGACCTGCGCGTAGCCGAGGGCCCGGCTCGCGGTACGGCCCTCGCGCAGGCCAGCGCGTTCGAGCCGCCGCACCTCGTCGACCAGGCCGCGCTCCCACATCCGGGCCAGCCGAAGGTCGATCCGGTGGTCGAGCACCTGCCGGGGGATCTCGACGCCGACCTGCACGACCGGGTAGGCGGCCTCGTAGTCCGGGAGCGTCGCGCGGAACGGCGGGCCGACCAGCTCGATGACCTCGAGCGCCCGGACGATCCGGCGCCCGTTCCCAGGGAGGATGGCCGCGGCGGCCGCCGGGTCGACGGCCGCGAGCCGCGCGTGCAGGGCAGCGGCCCCGACCCTGGCCAGCTCCTCCTCGAGGCTTGCTCGCAGGTCTGGATCAGTGCGCGGGAACTGCAGCTTGTCGATGGCGGCCCGCACATACAGGCCGGAGCCACCGACCACGATGGGCGTCCGGCCGCGGCCGCGGATATCGTCGATGGCCTGCCGCGCCAGCGCCTGGTACTCCGACACGCTCGCGGTCTGGGTCACCGGCCAGATGTCGAGGAGGTGGTGCGGCACGCCGGCCCGCTCGGCGGGGGAGAGCTTCGCCGTGCCGATGTCCATGCCGCGATAGAGCTGCATGGAATCGGCGTTCACCACCTCGCTATCGAGCGCCTGCGCGAGGGAGAGCGAGAGTTCGGACTTCCCTGCCGCCGTCGGCCCCACGACCGCGACGACTGGCCGTAGCATGGCTTCAGTGTGGCAGCGCGGGGTATGTCCCAGCGCACGCGAGGTGCCAGGTGATCACCGCCCAGCTTTGGGGGAAACATGACGTACGCCGACGACCTCGACACGCCCAGCGAGGAAGAAGAATTCGACCCCGAGGACGAGTTCGACGCCGAGTACGAGCCCGCCGACGGCTATGACGACGATGAGTACGACTTCGACGACGACGACGACGACGACGAAGACGAAGACGAAGACGAAGACGACGAAGACGAAGACGAAGACGACTTCGACGAAGACGAAGACGAGGACGGCGCCGCAGACGACGAGGACGAGGACGGCGCCGCAGACGACGAGGACGAGGACGAGGACGGCGCCGCAGACGACGAGGACGAGGACGAGGACGAGGAGTAACCGGCCCTGCCCCGCGCCGAGTCCCGACGAGCCTCGGCTCGCAGCGGTCGGCTAGGCCGGGCTCTCCTCCGAGCGTGCAGCCGCGAGCGCGCCGGGCCTTGATGGCATGCCGAGCAGCACGGACTCGCGCGGCGTTCCCGGCCCCTCATCCAGTGCCTGCCGCGCCTCCCAGGCGTCCCCGCCGCGCGTGCGCCGGATGCTGACCGGGGCGCCGTCAGCCAGCAGGTAGTGCGGAGCCGCCCCTGTCACGAGGGTCGTGATCACGTCACCGGGACGCGGCGCCGGCTGCGGCGGAGCGAAGTGCACCAGCCTGTTGTCTCGCGCCCGTCCAGACATCCGGTGCGTCGCGCTGTCCTTGCGGCCCTCGCCGACGGCGACGAGTACCTCCACGGTGCAGCCGACAAGCTTCCGGTTCTCCTGCAACGACAGGTCGGTGACGAGCGCGGCCAGCCGCTCGTACCGGTCGGCCACGACCTCCGGCGGTACCTGCCCGGGCATGGCAGCGGCCGGCGTGCCGGGTCGGATCGAGTACTGGAAGGTAAACGCGCCCGCGAACCTGGCCTGCCGGACCAGGTCCATCGTGTCGGCGAAGTCCTGCTCGGTCTCGCCGGGGAAGCCCACGATGATGTCGGTGGTGATCGCAGCCTCCGGCATCGCCGCCCGGACGCGATCGAGAATCGCCAGGTACTTGTCCCGCCGGTACGCGCGGCGCATCGCCCGCAGTACCGCGTCAGAGCCAGACTGCAGCGGCATGTGCAGCTGCGGCATCACGTTCGCGGTCGCCGCCATCGCGTCGATGACGTCATCGGTGAAGTCGCGCGGGTGCGGCGAGGTGAACCTGACCCGCTCAAGGCCCGAAACCGTCCCGCAGGATCGCAGCAGCTTGCCGAACGCCAGCCGGTCGCCAAACCCCGCGCCGTAGGAGTTGACGTTCTGCCCGAGCAGCGTGACTTCCAGCACGCCCTCAGCGGTCAGGGCCCCGATCTCGGCCAGGACGTCGCCGGGACGCCGGTCCTCCTCCCGGCCGCGCAGGCTCGGCACGATGCAGAACGTGCAGGTGTTGTTGCAGCCCACGGAGATCGCGACCCAGGCCGAGTACGCCGACTCGCGGCTGGCCGGGAGCACCGAAGGGAACCGCTCCAGCGACTCGAGGATCTCGACCTGCGCCTGCTGCTGTACCCGGGCGCGCTCCAGCAGGACCGGCAGCGAGCCGATGTTGTGCGTGCCGAACACCACGTCGACCCAGGGAGCCCGGTCGATAATCGTGGCCCGGTCCTTCTGTGCCAGGCAGCCGCCGACCGCGATCTGCATGCCCGGGCGGGCGTTCTTCACCGGCAGCAGGTGGCCGAGATTCCCGTAGAGCCGATTGTCCGCGTTCTCCCGCACTGCACAGGTATTGAACACGACGACGTCCGGGGCGGACCCGGCGGCTGCGCGCTGGTAGCCGGCCGCCTCGAGCAGGCCAGCCAGCCGCTCCGAGTCGTGCATGTTCATCTGGCACCCGTAGGTGCGGATCTCGAAGCTCCGCCGAGTGCTCGCGCCGGCCATGCAGACAAGGTTAGATGCCGATCGGGGGCGAGCCGACCACATGTCCGCCGCGCTCCGCAGCGACCTTTGGACGTCTCGGGCCCGTGTCCTGATTAGCTGCCGCACCGCGTGGTCTAGTAGGGCACGATATGCGTATGACAGCGAGTGGGAACGAAGCGGACGACCCGGCGGTCTCGGCGGGCACCACAGCACATGACCAGGCCAGTCCGGAGCCCATGCTTCCTGCCGTGCCCTTCGGGGAATGGCCGTCTCCCATTACCGCCTCGGACGTCGCCGGGGCGCAGGCCTCCGGCGTCTTCCCCACCGTTCGCGGCAGCAGCGTCTGGTGGCAGCAGGTTCTGCCTGAGGAGGGCGGGCGGATAACGGTCATCCACAGCGCCGGCGGCAAGCTCACCACGGTGCTGCCCGCACCGTGGAACGCGAGGAGCAGGGTGCACGAGTACGGCGGCCAGTCGTACCTGCCGATTCCGAGGGCCGCGGTGCCCGTATCCGCGCGACCGCAAGGGCAGTCGTCGCGGGGATATCTGCTGGTGTTCGTGAACTTCACCGACCAGCGGATGTATCTGGCGCCGGCTGGGGGCACAGCTTCCGAGGCGCCGCGGCCGCTGACGCCCGATCCGGCCCTGGTTCCGGCGGCCGACGGCTCGGGGCCGCTGGCCGCGGCGGCGTTGCGCTACGCCGACTTCACGCTGTCGCCGGACCGCACGGAGATCTGGTGCGTCCAGGAGCGGCACGAGAGCGGCAAGGTGAGCCGGGCCATCGTCGCCGTGCCGCTGAACGGCTCGGCGGCCGAGCGGCCGGAGGCCATCAGGACCCTGGTCACCGGAACCGATTTCTTCGCCTATCCCACTCCCTCCCCGGACGGTAACTGGCTGGCGTGGATCAGCTGGAACCATCCGCACATGCCGTGGGACGGTACCGACCTGCGGGTCGCTCCGCTCGAGAAGGGGCTGGCCGGCAAGGCGCGGCTGCTCATGGGGAGCCCGCGGGAGTCAGTGCTGGCGCCGCTGTGGCGTGACAACGCCAGCCTGTACGTCGCGACGGACTGGCCGGGCTGGTGGAACATCTACCAGGTGAGCCTCACCGGTGAGCCGCCCCTGGCCCTGTACCCGGCCGAGGAGGAATTCGCCGGGCCGCTCTGGCGGCTGGGCGCCCGGCCGTTCGCGCTGCTGGGCGACGGCAGGCTCGCGGTAACGCACGGCGCCGGGCCCACCAGGCTTGCCATCCTGGATCCCGAGTCGTGCGAGCTGAAGGACCTCGATACTCCGTTTGCGGAGTTCGCACCGAGCGGTCTCGCGACCGTGTCCGCGGACGGCGAATCGATCGTCGCCGTGGCCGGCGGCCCGACGGCCCGACCAGCCGTGGTCAGGATTGACGCCGCCACGGCCAGAACCGAAGTACTGGAGCGGGACAAGAGCGCGCTCCCGCACGAGGGGTACCTCCCGGTGCCGCAGCACGTCGACTTCGAAGGCCCGTACGGCCAGATTGTCCACGCGCTGCTGTACCCGCCGACCAACCCGGAGGTGGGCGGCCCGGCCGAGGATCGCGCGCCGTACGTGGTGTGGGTTCACGGCGGGCCGACGAGCCGGGTCACCCCGGTTCTCGACCTGGCGAAGGCGTATTTCACCAGCCGCGGCATCGGCATCATCGACGTGAACTACGGCGGCTCGAGCGGCTACGGCCGACAGTACCGGGAGCGGCTGCGCCGCGAGTGGGGCGTCGTGGACGTGCAGGACGCCAT
>JASHPF010000158.1 GCA_030038295.1 Streptosporangiaceae bacterium | reverse complement strand
GGGCACGGTCTGGAAGCCACCGTTTACCGACATCACGTACTCGGCCGCGGCCGGGTCGTCTTCGATGTTGACCTCGGTGATCTCGATAGCCGCGGCTGCCAGCTGGCTCTTGAGCCTGCGACAGAACGCGCACCAGTTGGTCGTGTACATCGTCAGCGGCTGCGCCACCGTAGCTCTCCCATCCGCACAGCATCCTTCCTCAAACATTATTAACGCTTGCGGCGCACGCGCTCTTCCCCGCCAGCGTGCCATGCGTCGGTGGCATGCGGAAGGATGGCCTGCGGTGAGGGTGCCCGGGTGACGGGAGAGGTGCGCGGTGCAGGCGGGTGAGGAGCGCGGCGGGCTTGACCAGCAGGACCGGCAGGACCGGCAGGACCAGCAGGACCAGCCGCTGGCCGGGCTGGCCGCGCCCACCGCGCAGCCGTACCGCGATGCAGAAGCGCTGCTCGCGGGTCTCGATCCCGAGCAGCAGCAGGTAGCCCTCGCCCCGCCGGGGCCTGTCTGCGTGCTCGCCGGTGCCGGGACCGGTAAGACGCGCGCGGTCGCGCACCGGATCGCCTACCAGGCAGCCACCGCGCGCGCCGACCCCGGTCGCATCCTTGCTGTGACGTTCACCACACGGGCGGCTGGCGAGCTCCGCGCCCGGCTGCGGCAGCTCGGCCAGCTCGCGCCCGAAGCCGGCCTGGACAGGGTCCAGGCTCGGACGTTTCACTCGGCGGCGCTCCGCCAGCTCACGCACTTCTGGCCGTCGACGGTCGGCGGGCCGGCCCCGAAGGTGCTGGAGTCCAAGATCAGCGTCGTCGCCGAGGCCGCGCGGCGGCTGCGCATCTCGGCCGGACTGGCTGAGCTGCGCGACGTGGCGGGGGAGATCGAGTGGGCCAAGGTCACCCAGATCCGGCCCGCCGACTATGCGGCGGCGACCGTCGGCACCGACCGGAGCCCGCCGCTGGACGTCCAGGCCGTGGCCCGGATCTACGCCGCCTACGAGGAGCTGCGGACGCAGCGACACCTGGTGGACTTCGAGTCCGTGCTCGAGCTCACGGCGGCGATCCTCGCCGAGTACCGTGCTGCGGCGCGCTCGGTGCACGATCGCTACGCCTGCTTCGTCGTCGATGAGTACCAGGACGTGAATCCGCTCCAGAAGCTGCTGCTTGACGTGTGGCTCGGCGGCCGGGACAACATCTGCGTGGTGGGCGACCCGCGGCAGACGATCTACTCGTTTACCGGCGCGACGCCTGCCTACCTGACCGGATTCCCGGCTGAGTTCCCGGCGGCCAGGGTGATCCGGCTGGTCCGCAACTACCGCTCGACGCCCCAGGTGGTGTCGCTGGCTAACCGGATCGCTACCGCCGCGGCGGTCACCGATGCGCCGCGGCGGAACGGTCACGTGCCCGTCACCCCTGGCGCGGTCACGGTCGGCGCCACCGAAAGCCCCGCGGCCCTGATCGCGCAGCGGCCGGCCGGCCCGGCTCCGCAGCTCACGGAGTACCCCGACGAGCCGGCCGAGGCAGCGGCGGTGGCCCGGCAGATCGGCACGCTGATGTCGGCGGGCATCCCGGCTGCCGAGATAGCGGTGCTGGTCCGTACCAACGCGCAGACACAGGGGCTGGAGCAATCGCTGGCCCAGGCGGGCGTGCCGTTCCAGCTGCGCGGCGCCGAGCGGTTCTTCGACCGGGAGGAGGTCAGGCACGCGGTGGCGCTGCTGCGGGCAGCGTCGAAGTCGGCCGTTCCGCCCGATGATCCCGCGGCAGAGGTCAGGCCCATCCTCGCCGGCATCGGCCTGACGCCGCAGCCGCCGGGCGGCCGCGGCACCGCGCGCGACCGCTGGGAGTCGCTGGAAGCGCTGGCGCAGCTCGCCGCGGACTTCTTCGCGGCCAGTCCCGCGGCCGGCCTGGCCGAGCTGGCAGCGGAGCTCGCCGTTCGCGGCGCGCTCGGGCACGCGCCCGCGATGGCCGGAGTGACGCTGGCGTCGCTGCACTCGGCGAAGGGCCTGGAGTGGCAGGCGGTGTTCCTGCCCGGGCTGACCGACGGCACGCTGCCGATCGTCTACGCGCAGACCGACGAGGCACTCGCGGAGGAGCGCCGGCTGCTGTACGTGGGCATCACCAGGGCGCGCGAGCGACTCTGGCTGTCGTGGGCGCTCGCGCGGCTGCCGGGCGGCCGGCGGACCCGCGCACCGTCCAGGTTCCTCGCCGGCCTCGCGACGCCGGACCGCGGCAGCGCGGCCGGCCGCGGCCGCGGCGGCAGGCGCGGCGAGGTCGGCCACGCCGGACAGCACGGCGGGGCAGATTCGGCGTCGGGTCGGTCGCAGGCGGGCACCGACGACCCGCTGTTCCGCCGGCTCCGGGAGTGGCGACTGGACACCTCGCGGGAGCAGAGCGTGCCGGCCTACGTCGTCTTCTCGGACGCAACGCTGCAGGCGATCGCGGCCACGCGGCCGGGCACCAGGGCGGAGCTGGCCGGCGTCCCTGGCGTCGGCGCGGTCAAGCTGGACCGGTACGGGTCCGCCGTGCTGGAGCTCTGCGCGGCGGACGTGGGCAGCCCCGGCGACCCATCGGGCCCGAGCGCGAGCTCGCAGCCAGCCACGCTGCCCGGTGGCGGCCCCGCGGATCCGGACGGCGGGCTGGGGTCGTCCGGGCCGGACGGACCAGGCGGCCCGGCTGGCGATCGGCGAGCAACGCCGTGACCAAGGCGCTGGACGCCGTCGTCGGCCTGCTCGACCTGGAGCAGATCGAGCAGGACATCTTCCGTGGCCGGAGCCCGGAGGACGAGCGCAGGCAGCGGGTGTTCGGCGGTCAGGTCGCCGGTCAGGCGCTCGTCGCGGCGGGTCGCACCGTACCCGCCGACCGCGGCGTGCACTCGCTGCATGCGTACTTCATCCGGCCGGGCGATACCGCGGTGCCCCTCGTGTACACGGTAGAACGGCTCCGCGACGGACGATCGTTCACGACTCGCAGGGTGACGGCGATCCAGCACGGCAAGGCGATCTTCACGCTCTCGGCGTCGTTCCACATCCCCGAGACCGGCTACGAGCACGCCGATGCCATGCCGGACGTGCCGGGCCCGGACGAGGTGGAGACGGTGGCGGACCGGCTGCGCCGGCTGGGCCTGCCGGCGGATGACGAAGCCCGGCAGAACCCGATCGACCTCCGGCATGTCGGACCGCTGCCGATCGAAGCCGAGCGGAACCGGTCGCTGATCACCTCCCGCAACGTGGTGTGGCTGAAGGCCGACGGGGAGCTGCCCGCCGACCCGCTGCTGCACGTATGCCTGATGACGTACGCGTCAGACATGACGCTGCTGGACACGGTGTTGCTCGCGCACGGCGTGTCCTGGGGCAACGACATCGTCTACGGCGCCAGCCTTGACCACGCGATGTGGTTCCACCGGCCGTTCCGCGTCGATCGCTGGCTGCTGTTCGTGCAGGACTCACCCGTGGCGAGCCGCGCTCGGGGCCTGGCCAGGGGTGAGGTCTACACTCAGCAAGGCGAGCTCGTCGTGTCGGTGGTGCAGGAGGGACTGCTGCGCCCGCGTTCCGCCGCGGAGAGGTTCCGCTAGGAAAAAGGGTTGCCCCGGCCCGCAGGGGCTACGTAGGCTTCCCGGTATCCGCAGTCCGATTTAGCGCGCCCGAGAGGAGGTGCCCGGAATGGAGAACAACACGCCGGCAGGTGCCGCGCCAACCGCCGCTGCCGTTGTGCTGGCATGCGCTGCTCAGGCCGCTACGCGTCCGCTGGCCGGTTTCGGCCCGGGCGCCGTCGCGGGCGAGTGCGCCAGGATCGGCGGCGGCTACCCCGCCGGCGTCGCCGGTGGTGCCGGCAAGGCGTCGGGCGGCTACGCCCTCGGCTTTGCCGACGCGATCCGGATTCCCAAGGTCCGGCGCAGCGCTGTCCAGAGCACCGTCCAGCACAACACCATGACCCTTCCCATCCCGGTTACCAGGGGCGGAGTGGGTCCGCATCCGTGGAGGGAACATCCACCGGCCTGACAAAGGCCGGCCAGTCCCCTCCAGGCCGCGGACCCAGCACAGGGTCCGCGGCCTTAGTTATGCGAGGCCACAAATTGTCAGAGGCAGGCGAGAAGCTCGACGAGTAGTGGAGAGGGGTTGGCACCGATGCAGTGGCCCGGCACCAGCAGCGTGCTGGAGGGACGAGCCGACGAGATCCGCGGCGGGGAACTGACCGTGCCGGAACTGAGCCCGACAGGGCTGGCGGGGCAGGTCCTGGGCGTCGCCGCGCTCAGCAGCCAGGTCTACACGACCACAGAGCTACCGTGCAGCGACGATCCAGAGCTGTTCTTCGCGGAGTCGCCAGACGACGTGGAGTTTGCCAAGTCGCTGTGCCGAAGCTGCGCAGTGCGGACGGCCTGCCTCGCCGGGGCAATCGCCCGCGCGGAGCCATGGGGCGTCTGGGGCGGCGAGCTGTTCCTGCGGGGCGAGATCGTCCCGCGGAAGCGGCCGCGCGGGCGCCCGCGGAAGGACGCGGTAGCGGCCTGACCAGGTCGGTGCCGATGGTGGCGGACTGAACGAAGAGGAGAAGTGCAATGAAGCACGTGCTCGGGGACCTAGCCCGAGACCGACAACAGTGCATGCTCGCGGCGGCCGAAGCCGAGCGCGACGGCCACCGGGCACACCAGCACAACCGGCTCTTGCGGCAGGCCGAGCGAGCCGATCGTCGGCTCGCCAGCCACTGGAATCATGCGGCGCGGCTGCGGGCCCACCTGAGGGAGCTCGAGTCGACCAGCTGAGCCAAGGTCCGTGGTCGAGCCGACCGCGACCGGCCGCCGGCAGGGGCGGGCCCGGGGAGGCGACTGCCTCCCCGGGCCCAGCGGCCTAGGCGACCTCAGCGGGCTCGCTGGCCGGCCCGTAGCCGGGCACCCAGCGCAGCACCTCGGCCCGGAACTCACCCGCACAGTCCAGCTGGCATAGCACGCCGACGCCCGCGGTCGACACCCGGTGAATGAGGACATACGACGGCGGCAGGTTGAGCCGCCGCGCGACGTTGGCCGTGCGCAGATCGGAATAGCGCGCCGCCTCCCCGCGCATCCACTCCCTGCTGAACGCGAAGCTGTCACCGCGTGACGGCTCGGCGAGCGGCGCGAGGAAAGCGTGCAGCTCCCCGACGTCGACGGTCACGCCCGGCCGCAGGAAGCCGTGCTCGCGGAGCTCCCGCTCGACGGTCTCGATGTCGCCGTCGTTGTGAATGAGCCAGAGCAGCCTGCCGAAGACGAGCGGCAGGCCGTCGGGGAGCCGGTCGACGGCGCCGAAGTCGAGCACGCCGAGCCGGCCGTCGGGGAGCAACCGGAAGTTACCGGGATGCGGGTCCGCGTGCAGCATCCGCACCCGGGCCGGACCAGAGAACAAGAACCTGGTCAGCAGCATGCCAGCGGCGTTCCGCTCGGCCGGGGTGCCGATGGCGATCACCTCGGCCAGTGGCGTGCCGTCCATCCACTCGGTCACGAGCACGTGGTCGGTTGCCGCAACCACGCCGGGCACCGCGATATCGGGATCGCCGGCGAACGCGTCTGCGAACGCCTGCTGCGCCTGCGCCTCCAGCGTGTAGTCCAGCTCCTCGACGACCCTGGCCCGCAGCTCCTCCAGCATCGGCTTGACGTCCAGCCCCGGCATCAGCACACCGAAAAGCCGCCCGACGCGGCTGAGCTGAGCGAAATCACTGCTGAGGGCCCTGCCCGCGCCCGGATACTGGATCTTGACGGCGACCTGTCTGCCGTCCTGCCAGATCGCGCGGTGCACCTGACCGATGGAGGCGGCGGCGGCCGGGCGGTCGTCGAAGTCGGTGAACTGACGGCGCCAGTTCGGCCCGAGATCCGCCGCCAGCACCCTGTGCACGGTGGTGACGGGCAGCGGCGGCGCCGACTCCTGAAGCCGGGTCAGCGTCGCCCGGTAGGGCCCGGCTATCTCCGGCGGCAAGGCGGCCTCGAAGATGGACAGCGCCTGGCCGAGCTTGAGCGCGCCGCCCTTCAGCTCGCCGAGCACGCGGAAGATCTGGTCGGCCGTTCGCTGCTGCAGTTCCTGGGCCACCAGTTCGGCCGGCCGCCCGCCGAGCCGCTTGCCCAGCCCTAGCGCGGCGCGGCCGGCCACACCGACCGGCAGCGAGGCAAGCTTCGCGGTACGGGTCACGGCGCGGTAGGGCAGATCGCTCACGATCTCTATTGTCAGCTACGCGCCGGCGTGGCTGTCACCAGATGGGCAGTAGCGCGACTCGCCCGCCGGCGTGCGGCCGCACGCGGCCGCGCTGGCGCCGCAGCAGCAGGCCGGATGCGGCTCCCAGCTGCGGCGTCGCCACCGCCAGGCAGGGACGAGGAGTTCCAGCGTCCCGTTGGCCGCGGCGTCCGCAGCCGGACCGCCGTCGACGAACGCCAGAACAACGCCGGCGGCCTGCGCCGCGACTGCCGTGGCGAGGACGGGATCGCACGCCGCCGGATCCGCGCTGCGGCCGGCGAGCTGAGCGAGGATGAGCGGCCACGCCGGATCTCGCTCGGCGCGGGCAAGGTCAAGGCAGCGCAGGCAGGCCGTGCTGCCCGGCCGCACGAGCGGTCCGACGACACCGATGCCCTCGCTCGCGGTCACCGCGAGGTGCGGCACGGGGCGGCGCAGCAGCTCCGCGGTCTGCGCGGGCGACTGGTGTCCGACGAGCACGACGAGATCGGCATCGCTGCCGTCGGCCGGCTGCGTCCGGCGGGCCCGGAGGCCAGACCGGGTCAGCAGGTCGGTCAGCAGATCGGTCAGCAGGTCCGCGGCCGGTCCGCTGCCACGGACGGCTACCCTCGTCGCCGACCGGCGCGCCAGCAGGCGCCCGCCGCCGTCGGCGTGCTGGCTGCCAAGCGACGCGACGGCGAGCACGGGGAGCAGCTGTCGCCGCAGTTCGGTCGGCACAGACCGGAGCAGCGGCACGGGATGGTCAACGATCGCGTCGGCCGCCGCCAGCACCGTCATGACCTGCTCTGCGACCGCGGCTGGCACACCGCGGCGGCCGGCCTCGGCGATGACCTGATCCCGGTCACGGCTCCCGTCGAGCAGCCTGATCACGTCGGCGGCGCCGGTCATTCCCGTGATGGCGACCGCGCGGCGCGGGTCGACGCCGATCTGTACCGTGTCGCTGTCCCGCCAGATTGCCAGCAGTCCTGTCCGCAAGGCCGGTCTCATGGTGCGAGGCTGTCATGAGCCGCCGACAGTGTGGCAGCGGCAAGTCCCCGGGCGCCGGACCGTTCGTCCCCCTTCCCCAGAAGCAACGCGCGGCCCGGACCCGGGGACCCTTGGCTCGCGAAGTTAGGCTCGGCCACCCGGACGGTCAAGCCCGCCCTGTGCATAAAGCTGTGCGCAGCATGGGGAACGCGCGGCGAGTCTTTGTGGATTTTCCGGCCTGCCGGTGTGAATTTACCGGCCGGACATGCCCAGGCCGCGTTGCGACCTGCCACGATGGTGTCCACTCGTTGTGGACGCAGATTTCCCGACCTGGCTAGCGAGCCAGTGCGCCGCCGGGCGGTGTCCCGACGCGTTGACGGTCGCCATGCGCACCGAATGGGCGGGCTCCCGGGCGTTGGGCGCTACTCAGGAGGCGGCGTGTCGCCGTCGTCCGGGCTGGCATCGGGTGGCGTCTCGAAATCGGAGATGTCGAGCTCGGGTCGGCCGTGGACGAACCCGCCGGGATCGTCAAAGTCGTCCGCCGTGGGCAGCAGATCGGGGTGCGCCCAGATTCCATCGCGGCCGGTGATGCCGCGCTCGGCCGTGAGCCCTTCCCAGATGGCCGCGGCCTCGCGCAGCCTGCGCGGCCGCAGTTCCAGGCCGACGAGCGTGGCGAACGTGCGCTCTGCGGGACCGCCGGTGGCCCTGCGCCGCCTGATGGCCTCGGCCAGCGCCGCTGCCTGCGGCAGCCGGTCCGCGGCGGCGGCGGCCACGACCGTCGCCACCCAGCCCTCCACCAGCGCGAGCATGGTCTCGAGCCGGGCGAGCGCCGCCTTCTGCTCCGGGGTATCCTCGGGCTGGAACAGCGCGGTCCCCGACAGCACCTCGTTGAGCGCCTCGGGATTGGTCGGGTCGATCTGCGGCATGGCGTCCCGCAGTGCTGATGCGTCCACCGTGATGCCGCGCGCGTAGTCCTCGACCGCGCCGAGCAGCCGCGCCCGCAGCCATGGCACGTGCTCAAAGAGCCGATGGTGAGCGGCTTCCCTGAGGGCAAGGAAGAGCCTGACCTCGTCCGGCTCCACCGACAGGCCGGCGCCGAAGGCAGCCACGCCCGCGGGCAGCAGGGCCGCAGTCCCCGCCGGGCCGAGCGGTATCCCGATGTCGGTGGAACTGACGACCTCCTGGGCCAGCGCGCCAACAGCCGCGCCGGCCTGGCCGCCTACCATCATGCCGCCGATCCGCCGCATCATCTCGGTCAGCCCGCCGAGGCCGCCCATGCTGCCGACAACAGCCTGCATCTCCGGCGGCAGCCCGCCCGCGAGGCTGGCCGGGTCGTCGCCGAGCAGGCCGCTCATCGCGGTGACCGCGCGCGCGGCAATGGGATCGCACAGCTTGGACCACACCGGCAGGGTGGCCTCCACCCACTCCGACCTGCTCCACGCGGTCGCGGTCCGGATCCCGCTGGGCAGCTCGGTTGCCTCCTCGAGCCACAGGTCGGCGAGCCGCAGGGCCTCGACCACCTTGGCCCGGTCGGTCGCGAGGATGCTCGCGTCGCCCTGCTGCGCGACCGCCTGGCGCGCGATGTTCTTGGCCAGCTCCCAGTTGACCGGCCCGCCCTGCCAGGACATGAGGTCCGCGAACTGGCGGAGCGCCTCGGCAAACTGCTGCGGGTCTCCCATCGGCCCGCCCGCGCCGAACGGGCCGAGCGGGCCGCCAGCGCCAGGGTCGCCACCGCCGGGTCGGCCGGGGTTATCGCCCGAGCCCGAGCCGCCCGGAGGCCCGAAGCCGAAGGGAGGCTCAGTCATCGGCCTGCCCTATCCGGCAGGATGGAATCATCCACACTGGCCAAGCTATCCCAGGAGCGGTCACCCGTGAGTCACCGAGTCGCCCAGGTTCGCCGTCAGCGCAGCCCAGTCGCGGGATCCGCGACCCCGGCTGAGCACGACCGCGCGGCCCGCCGGACGACGGCGGACAGCCGGGACGAGCCTGACCGCGCCGAGGTGACCGAGCCGGCCGAGGTGGCCGAGGTGGCCCAGGCGGCCGAGGCGAGCCGCGCCGAACCGGCCGGGTCGGAGCCGCTCCCGGTGGTCGCGATCACCGGCGCGGCGCACGGCCTTGGGCTGGCGCTGACCACCAGGCTGGCGAACTCGGACCTGGTCGGCCGCGTCGTGGCAATCGACGGGACGCGCGGCGACGTCAAGGGCGTGACCTGGCGCATCGTCGACGTCAGGGATCCGGCGCTGGCTGGAAGGCTGGCCGGAGTCGACGTCATCGTGCACACCGACATTGATGTGTCGCCGGACACAGACGCCCGGACCAGGCGGGCCTTCAATGTCCGGGGCGCGCAGACCGTGCTGACCGCCGCCGCAGCCGGGGGCGTGAGCCGGGTGGTACTCGTCACGAGCGCCATGGTGTACGGCGCCCGGCCCGACAACGCCGTGCCGCTGCCCGAAGATGCGCCGCTGACCCCGGATTCCGACGACAGCGTCGCCGGCGACCTGCTGGAGATCGAGCATCTCGCCCAGCGCTCGCCGCGCGCGCATCTTGGCTTGCAGGTGACCGTCGTCCGGCCTGCGGCGCTCGTCGGCGACGGGATCGACACGCTGATCACCCGGCACTTCGAAGCGCCGCGGCTGCTGGCGGTCAAGGGCTGCGCGGCGCGCTGGCAGTTCTGCCACGTCGATGACCTGGTCTCGGCCCTGGAACTGGCCGCGGCGGGCCGGGTGACCGGTGCATTCGCGGTCGGCAGCGACGGCTGGCTCGAGCAGGACGAACTAGAGGAGATCGCCGGGCTCCGCCGCATCGAATTGCCGCCGGGGCTGACCTTCGCGACCGCCCAGCGGCTGCACCGGGCCGGCATCACCCCCGCGCCGGTGTCCGATCTCCGCTACGTCGTGTACCCGTGGGTGGTGGACTGCAAGGTCTTGCGGGAGGCGGGCTGGCAGCCCAGGTACGACAACGCGACGGCGCTCCAGGTGCTGCTCGACCAGCGGGCCGGGCATCACGCGGTGGCCGGCCGCAGGCTGGGCCGCAAGGACGCGACCATCACCGCGGCGGGCGCCACGGTGGCCGTCATCGGCACCGCGGCCATCGTGCGGCAGGTCCGCCGTCGCAGCAAGGGGTCATCCTGACGGCAGCGGTGCCGCGGCGGCCAGGTGCACCCCGCAGCCGGCGCCGAACGGAGCCGCCGAACTCCGCCGCGAGGCCGCCCCGGCCTGCTGGTCGCCGGGTGCCTGTAACTTGGCATCGTGACCGTCATCAGGATGACCGGCCTGCGCTCCGAGCCGCTGTCGGTTGACGAGATCCGCGCCGCGGCGGCCGATCCGGCTGCGGGCGCGGTCGTCGTGTTCACCGGCGCTGTCCGCGACCATGACCACGGGCGCGGCGTGACGGCGCTGTCGTACAGCGCGCACCCATCCGCGGCGGCCGAGCTCTACCGCGTCGCGGAGAAGATCGCCGCGAGCCACCCGATCGTGTCGCTGGCTGTCGCGCACCGCACCGGTGACCTGAAGATTGGCGACCTTGCGGTGGTCGCAGCCGTCGGCGCGGCGCACCGCGACGTGGCATTTGCCGCCTGCCAAGCCCTGATCGACGAGCTGAAGGCCACGGTTCCGATCTGGAAGCATCAGTTCTTCGCGGACGGGACCGCCGAGTGGGTGGAAGGTGCCTAGGCAACCGTTCGCGGCCGACCGGCCGCCCGGCTCCTCGCATCGGTTGATCACGCTGCTGATCGCTGGCTGCTGCGTCGTGGTCGGCCTCGTGATCGCGGCCGTGGTGTCCGTGCCCTACGTGGCGCTGACCCCCGGTCCGACCCTCAACACGCTGGGCAAGCCCGACGGCAAGGAACTCATCCAGATCACCGGCCGCCGCACCTATCCGACCACCGGCAACCTCAACCTGGTGACCGTGTCGTACACCGGTGGCCCTGGCACCGACTTCAACATCTTCAGCGCCCTGCGCGCGTGGCTCACGCCGGACGATGCGGTGGTCCCGGCCAGTGAGATCTACTCTGCCGGGCAGAGCCAGCAGCAGGTGATCCAGCAGGACACCGAGGAAATGCTGGGATCCCAGCAAGACGCCACCGCGGCCGCCCTGTGCTACCTCAACATCGGCTATACGACCCAAGATCCCATCGTGGCCACGGCCAAGGGGACCCCCGCGTACGGCGTGCTGCAGGCCGGCGACAAGATCACCGCCGTCGACGGCACGCCCATCGGCTGCCACCACGACGTGGTCGCCATGATCAGGGACCGCAAGCCCGGCGCGCCCGTCACCCTGACCATCGACCGCGGCGGCGTCATCAAGACCCTGACGCTCGCGACCAAGGACATCGGGAATGAGCCCGTCGTCGGGGTCGAGCTGGGGTCGCCGGTCTACCAGTTCCCGTTCAGCGTCAAGATCAACTTGGCCGACATCGGCGGGCCGAGCGCCGGGCTCATGTTCGCGCTCGGGATCGTCGACAAGCTGACGCCCGACAGCCTGACCGGCGGCCGGTTCATCGCCGGCACCGGGGAGATCGACCCGACGGGCGTGGTGCAGCCGATCGGCGGCATCCAGCAGAAGATGGCCGGCGCCCGGGCGGCGGGCGCGACCATCTTCTTGACGCCGGCGGCCAACTGCCCGAACACCGCAGGAGCCGTGCCCGCCGGGCTGCGGCTGGTCAAGGTCAGCTCGCTCGCGGGCGCGATCAGCGAGCTGCAGGCCATCAAGGCGGGCAAGCCGGTGCCTTCCTGCTGACCAGGGCGGCCCCGGCCGCGGGGGCGGGGCCGTGAGCGGGGCGGCGGCGTGGCCGACCGGGCGTTCTCCGAGCTGAACCCCTGGCGGTGTCCGGCTGAACGGCGGTGGGCCAGGCCGAACACGCGCCTCCACCGCGGCGCACTGGTGCCGCCGAGGGCGTACGCTCGGATCTGACGGGACATCCAGGGCGGGGCCTTCGGTGAGCGCGTACGTCCCGGCGCACTGCGTCCTCGGATGAGCATGCCGGGCGCGGGTGGTGCGGTGGTGCGGTCGGAGACGCCGTCCGGGCGGGGTGCCCGGGTGGCGCCCGATGGGTCTCCCAGGAGCAGGCCGCGGGCTGCGGGCTGCGTCGCGGAAGTCCCGCCTGCGGAGCTGCAGGACCGGCCTGGATAGCCGGGAAATGGACATCAGAGGGAAGGAACGTGACCGGCAGTGGCGCCTCGTGTGCTGATTGACGCGACCGCGGTGCCCGCTGACCGCGGCGCTCTCGGCCGATACGTGGACGGGCTGGTCAGCGCCCTGGACGCGGCGGGGGCGGACCTCGCCGTGGCGTGCCAGCGAGCGGATGAGGAGCGATACGGCCGGCTCGTGCCGAGCGCGAGGATCGTCGCCGGGCCGCCGGCCATCGCTCACCGGCCCGCCAGGCTGGCCTGGGAGCAGAGCGGCCTGCCGCTGGTAGCCCAGCAGGTGGAGGCGGCAGTCATCCACTCTCCCCACTACTCCATGCCGCTGCGGCCGAACAAGCCGGTCGTCGTCACCGTGCACGACCTGACCTTCTTCACCGAGCCTGACGCCCACAGCCCGGTGATCGCGACCTTCTACAAGGCGGCCATCCGCACCTCGGCGCGGCGCGCGACCAGGCTGATCGTGCCGTCGAAGGCGACCAGGGACGAGCTCGTCCGGGTGCTCGCCGCTGACCCGACCCGGATCGACGTCGCCTATCACGGCGTCGACCACAACCTGTTCCACCGGCCAACGCCCATTCAGCTGCGCCAGGTGTCCGACCGGCTCGGCCTGCACGGCCGGTCCTACGTCGCCTACCTCGGCACGCTCGAGCCGCGCAAGAACGTGCCGGCGCTGATCAGTGGCTGGGCGGCGGTCGCCGAGCAGCTGGTCGACCCGCCGGCCCTGGTGCTCGCGGGAGCCAGCGGCTGGAGCGAGGAGGTGGACGAGGCGGTTGCCGCGGTTCCGGCGCACCTGCACCTCGTCCGGCCCGGCTACCTGCACTTCAACGACCTGCCCGGGTTCTTCGGCGGCGCGCTCGTGGTCGCGTTTCCGAGTACCGGCGAGGGCTTCGGGCTGCCCGCGCTCGAGGCCATGGCGTGCGGCGCACCGGTGCTCACCACGCACCGCACGGCGCTGCCGGAGGTCGGCGGGGACGCGGTCGCTTACACCGAGCCGGACCCGGACAGTATCAAGACGGCGCTGCAGGCGCTGCT
>JASHPF010000157.1 GCA_030038295.1 Streptosporangiaceae bacterium | reverse complement strand
CGGCGCGAGTGCCGCCCGTCGCGGGCCGCGCCCGCGGCCGTCGCCGCGCCGCTGCCAGCGAGGAACACGCCGAACAGCCCGCGGTCGGGGATGGTGCCGCCGTTACTGACCGCCACCCGCTGGCCGCCGGGCCGGCCGGTGAGCGTGCCGGTCGTGCGGTCCCACACCAGCCGGGCGCGCAGCCCGGCGAAGTCCTCGCTCGGATACCGGCCCGCCAGCATGTCCAGCACGGCGCCGAGCACCGGCCTCGTCAGCCCGCTGAACGGGGCCGCGCGCCGCACGACCTGCTCCAGTTCGCCGACGTCCCAGCTGTCCATGGCGGTCATCGCGACGATCTGCTGGGCCAGCACGTCGAGCGGGTTCCGCGGCATGCGCAGCTCCTCGATCTGCCCGGCCCGCATCCGCTGCGTCACGACGGTGGACTGCACCAGGTCGCCCTGGTACTTGGGGAAGAACACGCCGCGCGAGGAGTCGCCTACGTGATGGCCAGCCCGGCCCGTGCGCTGCAGGCCGCTGGCGACCGACGGCGGCGACTCGACCTGGATGACCAGGTCGACCGCGCCCATGTCGATGCCGAGTTCCAGGCTGGAGGTCGCGACCACCGCCGGCAGCGTGCCAGCCTTGAGCGCCTCCTCGATCTGGGTGCGCTCCCGGCGCGACACCGAGCCGTGGTGCGCCCTGGCGACCACGGGCGGCGCGCCGGCCCCGGCGCCGGCCTGACCCATCAGCTCGGCGGGCGGGCGGCGGTCGCCGTCGGGACCGGCAGGAGATCCGGGATAGGAGTCGTCCGCGGTCGTTTCGACGGCCGCGGCCGCGCGCTCCGCGGCCAGGTCGTTGAGCCGGGCGCAGAGCCGTTCGGCCAGCCGCCGCGAGTTGGCAAACACGATCGTGGACCGGTGGGCCTGGATGAGGTCGAGGACGCGCTCCTCGACGTGCGGCCAGATGGAGTGCTGCCGCACCGGGTCGCCGTCGGACTCGGTGAGCACCCGGCCGTCCGCCGTCGGCACCCGCACCGGCCGCGACAGTCGCTCGGTTGCGCCCGCCCTGGGGGACGACCCCCCGGAGCCCCCCGCGGTCTGCAGGTCGGCCATGTCCTCGACCGGGACCACGATCTGCAGATCCAGCCGCTTCTGGCTAGGCGGCGCCACGATGGAGACCGGCCGCGCGCCGCCGAGGAACGTCGCCACCTCCTCGGGCGGCCGGACCGTGGCCGACAGCCCGATCCGCTGGGCCGGCCGCACCGGCGCCGCCGGGCCGCCTGCCGGGGCGAGGCCGCGCAGCACGTCGAGCCGCTCCAGGGAGAGCGCCAGGTGCGCCCCGCGCTTGCCGCCGGCAAGCGCGTGCACCTCGTCGACTATCACCGTTTCCACGCTCCGCAGGGTCTCCCTCGCCTGCGAGGTGAGCATGAGGAACAGCGACTCGGGCGTGGTGATCAGGATGTCCGGCGGCTTGCTGGCGAGCTTGCGGCGCTCGTCAGCGGCGGTGTCACCGGTCCGCACGGCGACCCGGACGTCCGGCTCGGGCAGGCCGAGCCGCCGGGCGGCGTGCGATACCCCGGCCAGCGGCGAGCGCAGGTTCCGCTCGACGTCCACCGCGAGCGCCTTGAGCGGGGAGACGTAGAGCACGCGACAGCGGCGCCTCGGATCGGCCGGGACCGGCTCGCTGGCCAGCCGGTCGATCGCCCACAGGAACGCGGCCAGCGTCTTGCCTGAGCCCGTCGGGGCGATGACCAGGGTGTGCTCGCCCCGCCTGATGGTCTCCCAGGCCTCCGCCTGGGCGGGCGTCGGCTCGGCGAACGCCGAGTCGAACCACGCCCTCGTCGCCGCGCTGAATCCAGCGAGCGGCGAAGTCTGCGGGCGAGCCATGACACCATCCTGCCCGGTGCCGCCGACAGTCCGGGCCGTCGGCTGAGGTGATGGGAGCGGGATTGCACTGCCTATAGCCAGTGCAATCCCGCTCCCATCGGCGTCATGCTGGTGCTAGTCGGTCGGCATAACACGGGAGCGGCGGTGTTCACCCAGATTTGCGGCAAGCTCGGCATCGACGTCCCGATCTTTGCCTTCAGTCACTGTCGGGACGTCGTGGCTGCCGTCACCAACGCCGGGGGCCTCGGCGTGCTCGGCGCTACCGCGCACAGCCCTGGCGGCCTGGAGACCGACCTGGCCTGGATCGACGAGCAGGTCCACGGCAAGCCGTACGGAGTGGACCTGCTGCTGCCGGCCAAGTTCGCAGACGTGTCCGCGGCGCCGGGCGCGGGCCAGGAGGCGGGGCCGCTGATCCCGCCAGAGCACCGTGCCTTTGTCGCTGACCTGCTGGATCGTTACGGCGTGCCGTCGCTACCCGAGCACCTGACCGGGGGAAGACGGACGCTGAGCGTCTCGTTCGACGACGCCAGCGCGCTGCTCGAGGTGGCATTTCGGCACCCGATCGCGCTGGTCGCCAGCGCGCTCGGGCCGCCGCCCGCGGAGCTCACCGAGCAGGCCCACAGCCGGGGAGTCGCGGTGGCCGCGCTGGTGGGGACGCTCGAACACGCGCGCCGGCAGCAGGCGGCCGGCGTAGATCTGATCGTCGCCCAGGGCACGGAGGCAGGCGGGCACACCGGCACGGTCGCCACGATGGTGCTCGTCCCCGAGGTCGTCCGCGCCGTCGCGCCGACGCCGGTTCTCGCGGCTGGCGGCATCGTCACCGGAGCGCAGATGGCGGCCGCGATCGCGCTGGGCGCGCAGGGCGTCTGGTGCGGGTCGGTCTGGCTCACCACCAAGGAGGCCGAGACCGACCCAGCGGTGCAGCGCAAGATGCTCGCGGCGTCGTCGAGTGACACGGTGCGATCACGGTCGCTGACCGGCAAGCCGGCCCGGATGCTGCGCAGCGCGTGGACCGACGAGTGGGAGGCCGCGGCCGCCCCGGCGCCGCTGCAGATGCCGCTGCAGACGATGCTCACCGCGAGCGCCCAGCAGCGCATCAGGCGGTCGTCAGCGCGCGACGGCAGCGGCGCTCAGCAACTCGCCACGTACTTCGTCGGCCAGGGTGTCGGGCTGCTTGACCGCGTCCGGCCAGCCCGCGACGTCGTCGCCGAGATGGTGGCCGAGTACCTCGAGGTTGCCGAACGCTTCGCGGCGCAGCTCCATGACTGAGCCTGGTACTGCGCCGAGTCAGCGCGTGGCCATCAGCGCCGCCGCAGCGCCCGGTGAGCCCCGTCATTGACAGCGACGCGTGGCAGCGTGAAGCTTGGCGGCACATGATCGTGGCGAGGGGGTAAGGCGCATGGCCTGGCAACTTAGCGGGACTTACCTGGAGTCCTGCTCGTGTGACGCAATCTGCCCGTGCACCTGGTCGGCGCTGACCGCCAAGGCCACGCTCGACCGCTGCCGGGCGCTGCTCGCCTACCACGTCGATGCGGGCGACATCGACGGCACCGACGTCAGCGGGCTCAGCTTCGCGCTGTTCCTGGACACCCCGCCGGTCATGGCCGAGGGCAACTGGCGGGTCGGCGTTTTCCTCGACGCCGCCGCCTCTGATGCCCAGGCCGAGCGGCTGGGCGCCGTGCTGGCCGGCCAGCTGGGCGGACCGCCGGCGATGCTCGGCCCGCTCATCGGCGAGCTGCTCGGCATCGAGCGCGTGCCGATCGAGTTTTCCGAGGCCGGCCGGAGCCATCACGTCCGGATCGGCGACGCGGGCGCGATCGAGGTGACCGACTTCGCGGCGGGCGAGGGCATGGATCCCGTCCGGCTCGAGAATGTCTTCCACCCCTCGAACACCACCCTGACGGTCGCCCCGGCCACGACGGCCACGCTGTCCACGTTCGGGATCGAGTGGGGCCGCCCGGGCGAGAGCGGATTCACCGCGCCGTTCTCCTGGTCGGGATGAGCGATACGCCGCCGCAGTCGGCCGGCCCGCCGCTGCAGTGGCTAGCCAGGCCGCAGACGTCCGCGCTGCTCTTCCTGGCCGCGGCGGCGTGGGCGGCGACACTCGTGCTCGCCCGGGGAATGGCCGGCATGACCGGCACCATGGGCTTCGGCATCGGCGCGTTCGTGGCGGTGTGGACGCTGATGATGGCGGCGATGATGCTGCCGTCCGTAGCCCCGCTCGCGTCGCTGTATGCCAGGTCGGTCAGCTCCAGCCGGACTGCCCGGCTGGGCGCGCTCGTCCTCGGCTACCTGCTGGTCTGGGCAGTCGCGGGCGTGCCGGCCTACGCTCTGGCCTGGCTGACGAGCTGGCTGGACAACCACCACCCGGCAGCGGCGCACGGGCTGGCCATCGCGATCTTTGCCGGCTGCGGCGTCTACCAGCTCACCAGTGCCAAGGACCGGTGCCTGGCGCACTGCCGGTCGCCGTTCGGGTTGCTGCTGCGGTACGGATCGTTCCGCGGCCGGACGCGGGACCTGCGCGTCGGCGCCCACCACGGCGCCTACTGCCTGGGCTGCTGCTGGGCTCTGATGCTGGTGCTGATTGCGGTCGGCGTCATGAACATCGTCGCGATGGTCGCGCTGGCAGTCGTCATCCTGGTGGAGAAGGTCTCGCCCCGCGGCGAGCTGATAGCGCGCCTGGCCGGACTGGCTGCGCTCGGCCTCGCGGTCGCCACGATCTGGCTGCCCTGGCTTGCGCCCGGCCTGCAGGCGGCCCACCCGATGATGATGGGGTCTTGACCGGCGGGCGTGGTTAGCGGCGTCGACTGGCTCCCGAAGCCGGGTGCCAGACCTGCACCGAGACCGTCGTCAGCCGGCGGACGCGCGCCGTAGCCCGCGGTGACTGGTCAACGACCAGCCCCTCCACCGGCATCGGATCCTTGGTCAGCTGGACTATCTCCGCGTGCAGGCCGGTCATGGTCAGGAGGCGGCGCGCGGCAGCGACGAAGAGCCCGCGGACTTCCGGCACGGTGACGTGCCGTGCGGGAGCCGGATGCGGGGCCAGCCAGTCGGCGATCGCGCCGAGGGCGTCCACCAGCTGCTCCGAACCGATGCCACCGCGGCCCGTCATGCTCGGTCCCGACGTCCAGTTGCCCTCGGACGGCACCGAGGCCGGCGTCACGAGGCCCGTTCCCGGCTGCAGAATGCCGATCTCGGTGTCGTATCGCTGGCGCGCAGCCGGGTCGGTGAGGGTCCGCCTGGCGACCTCCAGGGCAGCGCGCGCCCGGTCGACGACGGCAACTGCCTTCGACGGCGCGCCGGCGATCATGCTGGGCGCGAGCACGCTGGCCTTGGTGTCGTAGCTGTGCTGGATCTCATCGGCGGACGCGCCGGGCAACACACCGAGGATGTCGTAGTAGCTGAGCTGATCGGCCATGTCGGGTCCCCGCGCATCAGGATGCGCTCATTATGGCGCGGGCCAGGAGGTCGACAGGGTCCGCTGCGGCGTGACCGCCGTGCTGGTCGCGCTTCCTAGACTGGCCGAGTGACCATCGCGCTGAACCTGCTCGGAGACGTGCGCTGGCGGCAGCGGGCCGTCGTGGGCGATCGTCCCCAGGCGCTGCTGGCGGCGCTGGCGGCGCGCGGCGGCCGGCCGGTATCCGCCGACGAGCTGATCGAGCTGGTCTGGGCCGACGAGCCGCCGGTCAACGGGCTCAAGAGCCTGCAGGTGCTGGTGTCGCGGACCCGCAGCGCGTGCGGGGGTGAGGTGATCGTCCGCGACGGGGTCGGCTACCGGCTGGGTGCCGCGCCGGACGAGGTGGATAGCGTGCGGCTGGCTGCGCTGGTCCGGGACGCTGCGGCAGCGCTGGACGGGGACGCCGCGCAGGCCGCCGCGCTCGCGCGCGCCGCCCTGGAGCTGGCAGACGGCTTGGCCGCCACGCCCGGCAGCGGCGGACCGCTCGCGGAGCTGCGGCTGGCAGCCGCCGCGGACGTCGATGCCGCGCTGCTGATCCAGGCGCGGGCGCGGAGCAGGACCGGCAAGCAGGGCGACGCGCTGGCGGTTCTCGAGGCCGCCTGTGCCGACCGGCCGCGCGACGAGTCGCTGCTCGCGGACTTGCTCCGGAGCGAGGCGGCCGTGCGCGGACCGGCTGCCGCGCTGGAGCGGTTCGAGCGGTATCGCCGCGACCTGCGCGAGCGGCTTGGCACCGACCCCGGAGAGCCGCTGCAGCGGGTGCACAGGGACCTGCTGGCACTGGACCGCCCGGTCCGGCGCGGCGTGCGGTATGACGCGACCGCCCTGGTCGGCCGGGACCGGGACCTCGACCAGCTGCGGGGGCTGACGGGGAGTTCGCGGGTGATCTCGATCATCGGCGCGGGGGGGCTGGGCAAGACGCGGCTCGCGCAGGCGATCGCGCGCGACGCGGCCGTACCCGCCGTGTACGTGGTCGAGCTGGCGGGTGTCTCCGCCGCTGACGACGTCGTGGCGGAGGTCGGGTCCGCGCTCGGCGTCCGGGACTCTTTGCAGGGCCGCCGGGTCCTTACCGCGGAGCAGCGGGCCGACGTCCGCGGGCGGATCGCGCGGCGGCTGGCGCAGTCGCCGGGCCTGCTCGTGCTGGACAACTGCGAGCACCTGATCGAAGCCGTCGCCGACCTGGTGGCCTTCCTCGTCGCCACGACGTCTGAGCTGCACGTGCTGACGACGAGCCGGGCACCGCTCGGGATAGCCGCCGAGCGCGTGTACTTGCTCGGCGAGCTCGACGCCGAGGATGCGGCGGAACTGTTCCGGGAGCGCGCCGTTGCCGCGCGCCCCAGCGTGCGGCTTGCTGAGGACGCGGTGACGAGTGTTGTCAGCCGCCTCGACGGCCTGCCGCTCGCGATCGAGCTCGCCGCGGTCCAGGTTCGGGCGATGTCGGTGGAGGAAATCGACCGGAGGCTGGAGAACCGGTTCACGCTGTTGCGTGGCGGTGACCGCAGCGCGCCTGACCGGCACCAGACACTGCTCGCGGTCATCGACTGGTCGTGGAACCTGCTGACCGCCAGCGAGCGGCGCGCTCTCCGGTGGCTGGCGTTGTTCCAGGACGGGTTCACGCTGGCGGCGGCGGAGGAGGTGCTCGGCGCGGACGCTGTCGTCGCGGTTCAGGGCCTGGTCGGCCAGTCGCTGCTGAGCGTCCGGGAGACCGAGGCGGGCGTGCGCTACCGAATGCTCGAGACGGTGCGCGAGTTCGGCCGGATGCAGCTCGTCGACGCTGGCGAAGACCGGCCGGCGCGTACGGCGCTGCGGCACTGGGCGGTTGGCTACGCGGGTGATCAGGGCGACCGCCTGGCGGGGCTTGACCAGTTCACGGCGATCGATGCGCTGGCCGCCGAGGAGATCAATCTGGCCGACGAGCTGCGCGCTGCCATCGCGGACGGAGACCGCGGCACGATGGTTCGGCTGCTGGCATCACTGGGGATGTTCTGGACGATTCGCGGTGAGCACGTTCGCCTGCTCGTGCTGGCTGACGCGGTCGCCGGCGCGATCGGTGACTGGCAGCCGCCGCCGGAATTGCACGAGGTGGCCTGCGCGGCGATAGGCGTCGTGCTGATGAACAGCATGATCGGTGGCAGCGAGAGGTTCGGCCAGCTCCAGGCGGTGCTGCGACGACTGGATGGGGCTGCGGGCAGCGACCTGAGAGTCTCCGGGGTCGCCATGGTCATGCTGGCGGCCGACCCAGCTGACCCGGACGCTTTCCTTCGACGCCTGGAGCAGCTCGCTCACGACAGTGACCGGGACACCGCGGTCGCCGCCTGTCTGTGGCTCAGCAACACGCGTGAGAACGCCGGGGACCCGGTCGGCGCGATTGCGGACGCGCAGCGCGCGCTGGAACTTGTCGGCGACGACGACGGACCGTGGTCGATGGCGATGCCGCGGGCCTCGCTCGCATCGCTCACCATGCAGCTCGGCGACCGCGCCGCGGCGGTCGAGCACGCCAGCGCCGCACTGCCCGTGATGCAGCGGCTCGGTGCCGGCGACGACGAGATGCAGCTGCGTGCGCTACTAGCGTCGTGCGCGATAGCCGAGGGACGGCTGGCTGACGCGGAGGCTGAACTCGACCGCATGGAGCGGATCGGCGTCGGCGGGACTGGCTTCGGCGGGATCGTATTTGGGAGCATCTGCCGTGCTGAGCTGACGCTGGCGCGCGGCGACTACGCCGACGGGCTGGCCCGCTACCGCGACTACATGGCGAGAATGCGGCAGATTGCGTTTCCTGGCGTCTTTCCTGGCGTCGCCAAGACTGGCCTTGAGCCCTGGGCATTGTTCGGTGTGTCGATGACGCTGGCGGCTCACGCGCACTACGCGACGGGCACCGACGAGGCCCATGGGGCGGCGCTGTTCCGCGCCTGCCGGGCGGACGCGCTGCGGCTGCTCGCCGACGCCCCAGCCGACCTGGACTATCCGGTCGCCGGGCTCGTGCTGTTCGCGGTCGGAACGTGGTGCCTGCTGCGCACCGCCGCGCCAGCGGACGAGGCGGCGCGGCTGCTCGTGCTCGCCGACCGATTCGGCTACAACCGGGCGGTGCCGACGATGTTCTGGGAGCGGATTGTGCCCGCGGCCGAGGAAGCGGCCCCCGGCCGGCTCGCCGAGTTCCAGGCCGAGTACTCCGGCCGCCGCCCGGCAAGCCTGCTTGACGATGCCCGCCGGGCGATCGAGCAGCTTCCCGGCTGAGGACCGCGGCGGCTACATGTGCCGCTTGTAGCTGTACACCGACAGCGGCGCGAAGATCACGATCACCGCCAGGCCTGCCAGTACGGTCCAGCCAACCTCGCTGGTGAGCATGCCCTGGTTGGCGAGGTCGCGGGAGGCCGACACCAGGTGCGAGACGGGGTTGACCTTGACGAAGTCCGCCAGCGCCGCAGGCAGCGAGCTGACCGGCACGAACGCATTCGACAGGAACGTCAGCGGGAACAGGATCAGCATGGAGATCCCCTGCACGCTGCGGGCGTTACGGGCGATCGTGCCGATGAAAGTGAAGATCCACGCGAGTGACCAGCCAGTGAAGATCGCCAGCACGATCGCGCCCAGCACGCCCAGTACACCGCCGCCGGGACGGTAGCCGATGACGAAGCCCGTGACGAAGGTCAGCCCGGCGGCGATGACGTAGCGCATCAGGTCGGCGATCATCGGACCGGCCAGCGGGGCGATCCGGGCGATCGGCAGCGCCTTGAAGCGATCGAAGACGCCCTTCTCCATATCCTCGCGGAGCTGCGCTCCCGTCGACATGCAGGTGGTCAGCACGGTCTGGGCGACGATGCCGGGGATCAGCAGCGGCAGATAGCTCTTGACGCCCGCCTCCCCGGCGATGTGGGTGATGGCGCCGCCGAAGATGTAGGCGAACATCGCCGTGAACAGCAGCGGCTGCAGGGTGACGTCGAAGAACTGCTCCGGGTTGCGGCGCATCTTTTTCAGCGCCCGCCAGGCCATCGAGAACGTCTGGCTGACGGTCTCGCCCAGGCTGACGTGCGGGCGTGCGCGGGCAACGGCGGTGGCAGGATCGACGGCCGGCGTCGGTACGCGGATGCCCTGCAGCGGGCTCCTCGCGGTCACGGTGCTCATCGGACCTCCAGGAGGGCCTCGTCGCGGATGGTCTCGGCTGGCTGATCTGCAGCTCCGGCGTCATGGCCGGTGAGCGTGAGGAACACTTCGTCGAGCGTCGGCTTGGCCACGCTGACCGCGGTGATGGTCACGCCGGCCTGCCGGAGCCCGATCAGCACGTCGGCGGCTGCGTCGGCGGTCTCGAGCGGCACGTTCATCCGCCCCGACTCGGGCGTTAGCACCGGCTCCCTGCCCAGGACGCGCCACACCACCTGGCGCGCGACAGTCTGCTCGGCGTCCGCGGCGAGCTCGACCTGCAGCGTCGAGTTGCCCACCGACGTCTTCAATTCGTCCGACGTACCCTCGGCGACCTTGCGCCCGTGGTCGATGACGGCGATCCGGTCCGCCAGCTGGTCGGCCTCATCCAGGTACTGCGTCGTGAGCAAGATCGTGCAGCCGTCGGCGACGAGGCCCCGGATCGTGTCCCACATCTGGCCCCTGGTGCGGGGATCCAGGCCGGTGGTCGGCTCGTCCAGGAAGATCAGCGGTGGCCTGGTGATCAGGCTGGCCGCCAGGTCGAGCCGGCGGCGCATGCCGCCGGAGAACTGGGAGATCGGCTTGTTCGCCGCCTCCGCCAGGCCGAACTGTGCCAGCAGGTCGCGGGCAGTAGCGCGAGCGGCTGCCGATCGGAGGCCCTGGAGCCGGCCGAACAACCACAGGTTCTCGGTCGCGGTCAGGTCGTCGTCGACCGACGCGTACTGCCCGGTTACCCCGACGAGCTGCCGGATCCGGTGCGGCTCGCGGGCGACATCGACCCCGAAGATCCGGGCCTGGCCAGCGTCGATCGGCAGCAGGGTCGCGAGCATCTTCAGCATCGTCGTCTTCCCCGCCCCATTCGGGCCGAGGACGCCGAAGATCTCGCCCTGGCGGACCTCGAGGTCGATGCCGTCGACGGCGCGGAACTCGCCGAACGTCTTGACCAGGCCGACGGCGGAGACGCTGGCAGCAGTTGTCATGGTCGTGCTTCCCCTCGCAGACCGGATTGGCGATGGCAGCAACCGTAGGTGGGGCAGGTTTCACCGCGCCTTCGCCGCGGTTTCACGGCCCGGTCGGCCCGGTAGCCGATGCGCCGCGCCGATAGTCTCGCCAGCGCCAATGCACGCTGCGCTCCGCTCGGCGGCGCGCGTGTCAGCCTCGAGGATGAGCCGCGGCGCCGGAATATCGTCCTGGCGGATGTGCCAGGGCTGGCCGTGGACCTCATAGGTTGGTTGTCGCCGCGGAACAGGGGCATCGGGTGCGCCCGCGGGCGTGGAGGGGGACACCATGGCCAGTCAGCTGCCGGCGCCGATCGACCGGGTGCTGCGGCTGTTCCGCGTGGACTTCGCGCCCGCCCACCGGCAACCCCGGACGATCAGTGTCCTGATCGCGACCGTCATCGCCATCGGCGGGTCGCTGGCCGCCGACGCGCTCCTGGTGGCCATCGGACCGGCCGTCTTCCCTTCCACCAGGGGGTACGTGCACTTCCAGATCCGCGACTACGGGAAGCTCACGGTGATCGGCGTCGTGATCGCGTGCGTGGCCTGGCCCATCGTCACCAGGATCAGCTCCGCGCCCCGCTGGCTGTTCCTGCGCATGGCCATCGCCGTCACGCTGGTGTTGTGGCTTCCTGACGTCTACATCCTGCTGCGCGGCCAGCCGCCCAGGGCGGTCGCGGTCCTGTTCGTCATGCACCTGGCCATCGCCGTGGTCACCTACAACTGCCTCGTGCACATCGCGAAGACCAGGCCGCTCGCAGCGGGGAACGCGCGCACGCCGGCGCCCGGCCGGCACGCCAGCCAGCGACGGTAGCAGGCACCGCCGCGAGCCGTGGCACGGCGCGTGCTCAGCCCCTGGCCAGCATGGCCCTGCGGTAGCGCTCGATGACCAGGCCGGCCAGGGCCGGATGGCCGCCGAGCGGCGCCGTCACCCAGTCCGCGCCGCTGTGGGCGAGCTGGTCGGCGAACCGGCCAGGCGCCAGCAGGTAGCTCGCCACCGCGACCGGCTTGCCGGTCCGCTCGCGCAGGTCAGCGACCGCGGCCGGCACGCTCGGCTCCGCCGCTGCGGCGAACGCCGCGACCACCGGCACGCCGAGCCGCTCGGCGAGCAGGTCGGCCTGCTGACGGACGTCGGCCGCTGCCAGCGGGTCGGACGAGCCAGCGGCGGCGAGCACGACCGGCGTGCCGTCTGGCACCCCGGCCTCGGCGAGCCGCGCGGTGAGCGCGATCAGCAGGAGCTCGTCCGGTCCGAGCGGCTCGGCCAGCCGCGCACCGGCCACGTCGGCGACGCCGCCGAAGTCGGCCGCCAGGTGATAGCCCGAGGACAGCAGCAGCGGCACGATGACGGTGTTTGCGCCCGCGGCGGTCAGCTCGGCCGGCAGCGACGGCTCGGCGTGGTCGAGGAAGGCCACCCGCACGTCCAGCACCGGCGCCAGCCTCCGGACCTGCCGGGCGAGGCCGCGAACCACCTCGGCGGCCGCCGGGTCACGGCTGCCGTGCGCCACGGCGAGCAGCGCAGGCGAGCTCATGCCGTCGCCGCCAGCCAGGTCGCCGCCGCGGCAGCCGAGTTCGAGTCGGCCGCGGCCAGGCCTCCTGGCGCGGACCCGGCTGGTGCCAAGGCGTCGGCCAGCAGCTGGTCGCGCAGCCCGACCACGTCTCCGACGACCACGACCGCGGGCGGGCGCACCCCGGCGGCTGCGGCCCGCGCCGCCACGTCGCCGAGGGCCGAGACCAGTACCTGTTGCGCCGCGGTGGTCCCGTCGCTGATGACCGCCACCGGGGTGGCGGCGTCCCGGCCGCGCTTGACCAGCTCGGCGGCGACGGCGTCGAGGTGCGCGACGGCCATCAGCAGCACCAGCGTGCCGCGGCCGCGCGCCATGGCGTCCCAGTCCACGGTCGCGCCGGGCTGCGACGGGTCCAGGTGCGCGGACACGACGGAAAAGTCCTGCGTGATGCCGCGGTGGGTGACCGGGATCCCGGCCCACGCGGGCACCGCGACGGCGCTCGTCACGCCGGGCACCACCTGGAACGGCACCCCGGCCCGGACGCAGGCGAGTGCTTCCTCCGCGCCGCGGCCGAACACGAACGGGTCGCCGCCCTTGAGCCGGGCCACCCGCTGCCCGGCCAGGGCACGCGCCACGATCAGGTCGTTGATCTCCGACTGGGTCAGGTTGTGCGCGTGCGGTTGCTTGCCCGCGTCGATGATCTCGACGTCGGGGTCGAGCTCGGCCAGCAGCGCGCGCGGCGCGAGCTTGTCCGCAACCACGACGTCGGCCTCGGCGAGCAGCCGCCGCCCGAGCACGGTGATCAGGCCGGGGTCACCAGGGCCGCCGCCGATCAGCGCGACGCTGCCGGCTGCCGCCCGCCCCGAACGGCCGCGCACCGGCAGGCTGCCGTCGGCCAGCGCGGCCGCGATGGCTGCCCTGATCCGCTGCGACCTGGCCGGGTCACCGCCTGAAGTGACCGCGACCGTGACCGGGCCGTGCCGGGTGACGGCCGGCGTCCAGGCCGCCGACAATTCGGCGTCGTCGGCGCGGACGCACCAGATCCTGTTCCGCTCGGCCTCGGTGGCGACGGCCGCGTTGACGTCCT
>JASHPF010000156.1 GCA_030038295.1 Streptosporangiaceae bacterium | reverse complement strand
ACCGGCGGCGGCCAGGGCTATGCGCAGCAGGCCTCGGCCGCGGCGCAGCCGCCCGCACCGCCGGCTGCTGCGCCGGCACCCGCGCCCGCCCCAGCGGAGCCGGCGCTCAGCTGCGGCAACTGCAACGCCTCGGTGCCAGCCGGCGCAAAGTTCTGCGGGGAGTGCGGCACGCCGACGCAGAAGCACTGCACGAACTGCAGCGCCGCCCTCAGCTCGACAGCCAGGTTCTGCGCCGAGTGCGGAACGCCTACCAGCGCGCCGCCCGCCCCAGCGTCTGCGTAACGCCGCAGCGCAAGCCCATCATTCCGCTACGATCTGAGCCACTATCGCCTGTGCCGACAGGCATGCCCCCGCTGCACGAACCAGCCCCTCAAGCAGAAAGGCCTGCCCTGATGGACAGGATCGAATGTCAGTGGTGCAAGGCCCAGAATCCGCCGGACCGGACCAGCTGTACGACCTGCGGCGCGCCGCTTGACCAGCGGAACGTGGTCTCCGACTCCGGCTGGACCGAGGCGCCCCGGCTGCGGGACATGACCGAGTTCACGTTCTCCAACTCCACCTGCCAGATCGAAGGCGAGATCGTTCCGGTCGCCGAGCTCGCGCTGGCCCAGGGTGACTCGGTGTTCTTCGAGCACCACGTCATGTTGTGGAAGGAGCCGCAGGTCCCGCTGTCCGCGCTGAACACCCCGGGCGGCGCGCGCCGGATGGTGGGCGGGATGCCGCACATCCTCAGCGTGGCGCACGGTCCGGGCCGGGTGGCGCTGTCGAAGGACGCTACCGGCGAGGTGGTGGTGCTGCCGATCCACCCGTCGCACGAGATCGACGTGCGCGAGCACGCGTTCCTGGCCGGGACGCACTCGCTCAACTACTCGTTCGTTCGGATCAAGGGACTGGCCAATGTGCTGCACGGCGGCAGCGGCATGTACATGGACCGGTTCGTCACCGGCGGCGAGCAGGGCCTGCTGCTGCTGCACGGATACGGCAACGTGTTCCAGAAGACCCTGCAGCCAGGCGAGAAGATCCTGCTCGAGCCGGGCGGTTTCCTGTACAAGGACTCCTCGGTGCAGATGAACACGGTGCAGCAGCGCTTCAAGACCGGCATGCTCGGCACCCACACCATGTACCTGGCCGAGATGGTCGGCCCGGGCCGGGTGGGCGTCCAGTCCATGTACGTGCACCACGGCACCGAGTAGGGCGGCCCGATGTCTACGTCCACCTACACCTGCCCGTACTGCCGCCTGCCGAGCGACGGCTCCGGCACCACGTGCCCGAACTGCGGCGCCCCGACCGACGTGCGGGCCCGCGTCACCAAGTCCGGCTGGGCGGAGCAGCCGCCCGTCAGGGACATGGCGCGCATCCACTTCGGCCGGTCGACCTGCCAGATCAGCGGCAAGTACGTGCCCGTTGCCGAGATGAAGCTCGATCAGTCTGACTCGGTGTACTTCTCGCACCACACGCTGCTGCACGCCGAGCCGACCGTGAACCTGGACCTGATGAAGATGGCGAGCGGCTGGAACCGGATGCTGGCCGGCATGCCGCTGCTGATGATGACGGCAGCCGGTCCCGGCCACGTCGCCGTCAGCGCGGACGAGCCCGGCGAGACCTTCGCCGTGCCACTGCCGGAGAACCATGCCATCGACGTCGTGGAGCACCGGTTCCTCGTCGCCACCGGGAATGTCGGCTACCAGTGGGAGAACGCCGGCATCTGGTTCGTCACGGCCAACGGCGACGACCAGGAGTACCACTATCCGCTCGGCCGCACGATGGATAGGTTCTCCGCCCGCGGCGGACCCGGCCTGCTCCTGCTGCACGCGCCCGGCAATTCCTTCATTCGCGACCTCCAGCAGGGCGAGCGGATCCTGGTGCAGCCGGGCGGGCTGATCTGGAAGGACCGCAGCGTCCGGATGTACCTGCACTTCGAGTACCCGCGCGGCCAGTACTGGTTCAGCTCCGCTCGGTGGCAGGCCAAGGCCATCTGGCTCGTGCTGCAAGGGCCCGGCCGAGTCGCGCTCCAGTCGGTGTTCGAGCAGCCGGAGATGGCCGGCGGCATCCTCAACAGCTCCGGCGCGACCACCCAGTACTGGTAGCCCCCGCTCAGCGTCGTCGTCGGTCGCCGCCGACGCCGAACGTCGCAGCGTGCTAGGAACGGCGTGTGGAGTTCAGCGAAGACAGCGACGAGCAGGTAATCCGCACGGCGATCCGGGCGATCTGCACCCGGTTCCCTGATGAGTACTGGGCGGAAGCCGATGCCACGCACACCTTCCCGTGGGCGTTCTACCAGGCGATGGCCGACGGCGGCTGGCTCGGCGTCGCCATTCCGGCGGAGTACGGCGGCAGCGGCGGCGGGATCAGCGCGGCGGCGGTCGTCCTAGAAGAGGTGGCGGCGTCGGGCGCGTGCATGAACGGGGCGAGCGCAATCCACATGTCGATCTTCGGCATGCAGCCGGTGATCCGGCACGGCAGCGCCGAGCTGAAGCGTCGCTATCTGCCCAGGGTCGCGGCCGGCGACCTGCACGTGGCGTTCGGCGTCACGGAGCCGGATGCGGGCCTGGACACGACCGCGATCAGCACCCGCGCGGAGCGGGACGGCGACGGATACCGGGTGACCGGGCGGAAGATCTGGACGTCCAAGGCGCTGGAGTCGGAGCGGGTCCTGCTGCTCGTCCGGACCACCCCGGTGGCGGACTGCGCGCGCCGGACCGACGGCCTCACGCTGCTGCTTGCCAGCCTGACGGACCCGGCGGTCGGCATCCGGCCCATCGACAAGCTCGGCCGCAACGCGGTGGCCTCCTGCGAGGTGACCTACGACGGCCTGTACGTCCCCGGCTCCGATCGAGTGGGCCAGGAGGGTGGCGGATTCCGCTACCTCCTGGACGGGCTGAACGCGGAGCGCGTGCTCATCGCCGCGGAGGCGCTCGGCATCGGGCGCGCGGCGGTGCGCCGCGCGGCCCGCTACGCGAGCGAGCGGATCGTCTTCGGCCGGCCCATCGGCGCGAACCAGGGCGTCTCGTTTCCGCTGGCTGAGGCGCACGCCCGGCTCGCGGCCGCGGACCTGGCCATCCGGCACGCGGCGTGGCGGATCGATCGGCAGCTGCCGAGCGGCGAGCACGCCAACATAGCCAAGTTCCTGGCCGCCGACGCGGGGTTCGGCGCCGCGGACGCGGCGATGCAAGCCCACGGCGGCTTCGGATACGCGCGCGAGTACCACGTGGAGCGGTACTGGCGCGAGGCCCGGCTGATGCGGATCGCGCCGGTGCCACAGGAGATGGTGCTGAACTACCTGGCCGAGCACGCCCTCGGGCTGCCTCGCTCCTACTGATCGGCGCAGTAGGGTCGGGACATGAGTCGACTTCCCGATCTGCGCCGCGATGACCTGACCGCGGCCGGCCAGGCCGTCTGGGACCTGATCGTGCGCACCCGCGGTAGCCACGTCGTGACCGATGCGGGCACGTTGAGCGGCCCGTTCAACGCGTTCGTGCACGCCCCGGATGCGGGCGGGCCGCTGGCCTCGCTGGGCGCCGCGCTGCGCTTCGGCAGCTCCATCGAGCGCCGGCTCACCGAGGTCGCCGTCATCACGGTCGCGAGTCACTGGCGAGCCGAATTCGAGTGGTCAGCGCATGCGAGGATCGCCCGCGAGGCGGGCGTGCCGGACGCGGTCGTCGACGCCATCGGCCGGGGCGAGGAGCCGCCGTTCAGCGCCGCCGACGAGCGGATCGTCTACGCGGCCACGCGCGAGCTGGTGACGACCGGCCAGCTGGCCGATGCCAGCTACGGAGCGGTCCGCGGCCTGCTCGGCGACACCGGGACGGTCGAGTTCGTCGCGCTGTGCGGCTACTACTCGCTCGTGTCCTTCGTGCTGAACGCGTTCGCGGTGCCGCTCCCGCCAGGGGTGCCGCCGATGTGGCCCGGCCACCGCGAGGGCTAGCCGAGGCGCCCTGGCCCGGTACCCACCTCGCGGTCTGCCGCGGGGAACTCGACCAGGGACACGATCCGGCTCGCCATGAAGCGAGCGGTCCGGACGGGCGTCCCGGTGCGCGTTACCTCCGACACCTCGACCAGGCCGCGCCGGGTGGCAATCTCCACCCGGCGGCCTGCCCGCGTGGCCGTAACCTCGTAGGCGCGCGTCCCGTCGCCGATGTCGACGACGATCTCGACCCGGTCACCCTTCATGGCCATCACCCCGGTGATCGAACATCAATTCGATACCCACCCGGAGTGGGTCGAAACGTCGCAGCGGTTAGGCTGGTGCGCAGCGGTGGCTGAAGGTTAGGGAGGCCCGGATGCCACGCACGCTCCGCTACTGGCTGGCCCTGGCCGCCGCCGTGACCGCGCTCGTCGCCGCGGGCTGGCCGGGGCCTGCCGCCGATCCGGCGACGCTGATCAGCCGCGTATCCGTGCTCGGGGTAGCAGCCATGCTCGCTGGCCTGCCGTGGCTCGTCCGGCGGCGGTTCGGGCCGCTCGGCCGCGGCTGGGCGCCCCCGCTGGCCCGCGCGGTCGGGTGCGCGACCGTGGTCGCGCTGCTCGCGGAGAAGGCCAGAGTGGAGCACGTCGAGTTCGCGACCGCGGCCGATCGGCCGTCACTGGCCGGGCTGTGGGCGGGAGAGGTCATCTTCCTCGCCGTCATCGCCGCCTATGCCGTCGGGCTGCTGGCGGTCACGGCGCGCCGCCGCCCGGCCCGGCTCCCGACGCTGATCATCGGCGGGAGTGCCGGGGCCGTCATCGGCGTCGTGGTGTACGGACTGCGTCCGCTCGCCGACAAGCTCCACATCGCCAACCCGGTCCTCTCGGTGCTCTACGACGTCGGCAAGGTGCTGGCGGTGCCGCTGGTGCTCGCGGGCGCGATCGCGGCCTCGATCGCCGCGGCGCGGCGGGGGTCGAGCCGGGCTCGCCAGGGGCTCGCCGCCGGAGCGTGCGTCGGATTCGCGGCCGCCGTGGTCGTCTCGGTCCTGGGCATCGCTACCATCGCGCTGCGCCCGCACGCCGCGACCGGGCTGCAGTGGACGCTGCCCGGTCGGGGCGCCCCGCCAGGCTCGGTCTACCACTTCGAAGTCGGCATGACCGAGGCCGGCGCCGGATTCCTGCTCGTGCTGATCATCTTCCCGGTAGTGGGTGCGGGCCTCGGCGCCTGGGCGGGGATGTTTGCCGGCGACACCGGCCTGCGGCCCGATGGCGGCGGGGGCGGCGGCGGACCGCACGGACCCGATCCGCAGCCGAGGCCACCAGGTGGCGGCAGGCGCGCTCCCGCACCGCCTGACCTGGCGCACGCCGACCTCGCCCGGCTGCTCAGCGGCGCGGACTGGCGGATTATCGCGGGGCCTGCGCACCTGCCCCGCGCGCCCGAGCAGGTACCGGAGCCCGAGCGTGTTCCGGCCGGCGTTCCCTGATTGAGGTGGTCATGGGCTACGAGCACGTCCTGGTGGATCGATCCGGCGACTTCGCTACCATCACCATGAACCGGCCAGCGCGGCGCAACGCCCTGTCCGCTGCGCACGTGCGCGAGCTGATCGCGGCGTTCACCGACGTCGGCGGCAGCGACGCGCTCGGCATCGTGCTGGCGGGCAACGGGCCGGTGTTCTGCGCCGGGCATGACTTCGCGGACGTCGTGGACGCCGATCTGGCAGCGGTCCGCGCGCTGCTCACCACGTGTACCGAGCTGATGACCCTCATCCAGCAGGTGCCGCAGCCGGTGGTCGCGCGGGTACACGGCCTGGCCACGGCTGCGGGCTGTCAGCTCGTCGCCGCCGCGGACCTCGCGGTCGCCAGTGCGGACGCGGGCTTCGCCGCGCCGGGCGGGAAGGGTGGCTGGTTCTGCCACACGCCGATGGTGGCCATCGCGCGTAACGTCGGGCGAAAGCGGGCTGCCGAGATGGCACTGTCCGGCGACACCATCGACGCGCGCACCGCGCTCGAATGGGGACTGGTCAACCGCGTCGTGCCGGAAAGCCAGCTCGACTCGGCGACCGCCGACCTGCTCGAGCGCGTGACCCGAGGCTCGGCGGAGAGCAAGGGCATCGGCAAGCAGGCGCTGTACGCCCAGATCGACCTCGACCAGCCGAAGGCCTACGCCTACGCGGTCGAGGTGATGGCGGCCACGAGCCAGCTACCGGATGCCCGCGAGGGCATGCGCGCCTTCCTGGACAAGCGCAAGCCCAGCTGGCGCCGCGGCCGCTAGTCAAGCCCGTGGATGGTCCACTCCTCCTGCGGCCCGTCCGGCGTCATCGCCAGCAGGACCCGGCCTTCCGAGCTCAGCCAGGCGAGGAACTCCTCGTCGGACGGCACCGCGACGCCCATCTTCTCGCGGATGGCGCGGAACCTCGGCAGCTCGGCGGTCAGGTCCTCGCGGATCTCGACGGTGACCGGCACGCGCACGTAGCGAGCCCCGGTGGAGTCATCGACCAGCAGGACCGCGCGCGGGTTGCGGCGGAACACCCGGTACTTCGCCCGCGCGCGAGTGGTCGAGACGTAAAACCGCTCGCCGTCGAAGTAGAACCAGTTCGGGCTCAGGTGCGGCTCGCCGTTGCGCCGAAGGCCGGCGATGACGACGTTGCGCGGCTCGGCCAGGAACGCCTTGACCTTCTCGGGTGCTGCCATGCGGCCCACGCTAACCGCGGACCTGGCTAGCGGTCCAGGCCGCCGCGGGCGATCAGCTGCTGGGCGATGACGTTGCGCTGGATCTCGTTGGTGCCCTCGCCGACGATCATCAGCGGTGCGTCGCGGAAATAACGCTCCACGTCGAACTCGGTGGAGTACCCGTAGCCGCCGTGGATCCGCACCGCGTTGAGCGCGATCTCCATCGCCGCCTCGGACGCGAACAGCTTCGCCATGCCCGCCTCGAGGTCACACCGCTCGCCCGCGTCGTAGCGCTCCGCCGCGAACCGGATCAGCTGGCGCGCGGCCGTCAGCTTGGTCGCCATGTCCGCCAGGTACGCGCCGATCTGCTGATGCCGCCAGATCGGCTGGCCGAAGCTCTCCCGCTGCTGGGCGTAGGCCAGCGCGTCGTCGAAGGCAGCCTGCGCGACACCCGCCGCGCGCGAGGCCACCTGGATCCGGCCGATCTCCAGGCCCTTCATCATCTGCGCGAAACCACGGCCGGGCTCGCCGCCCAGCAGCGCGTCCGCCGGCGCGCGGTAGCCGTCGAAGGACAGCTCGCAGCTCTCGACCCCCTTGTAGCCCAGCTTCGGCAGGTCACGCGACACGACCAGGCCGGGCCCGTGCTCGACCAGCAGGATGCTCACTCCCCGGTGGCGTGGCACGGCCGCCGGGTCGGTCTTGCAGAGCAGCGCGATCAGCTGCGACCGCCGCGCGTTGGTGATCCACGTCTTGGCGCCGGTCACCACGTACCCGCCACCGGGCGCCGGCCTCGCCACCGTGGTCATCGCCTGCAGGTCCGAGCCGCCGGCCGGCTCGGTGAGCGCCATCGTCGCGCGGACCTCGCCGGTCGCCATCCGCGGCAGGTACCGCCGCTTCTGCTCCTCGGTGCCGAACGTCACCAGGAGCTTCGCCACCACGGTGTGCCCGCCCATCGCGCCGGCCAGGCTCATCCAGCCTCGTGCCAGCTCCGCGGTCACCTCCGCGTAGCACGGCGTCGATACCGGCGCATCCCCGTACGGCTCGGGGATCGCCAGGCCGTAAATGCCGAGAGCCTTCATCTGCGCGATGAGTTTCTCGGGATACTCGTTGGCATGCTCGAGCTCGCGCACCACCGGCCGGACGTCGCGGTCGACGAACTCCGCCACGGTGGCAACGACCGCCCGCTCCTCCACGGAAAGACCGCTCACGCCTAGATGGTACGGAGCAGTGCAATCCCGGCGGGTCAGGGACCGTTCTTTGACGAGCTCGCGGTCGGCCAGGAGTTCGGCGCGCCCGCCGTGACGCTCACCGAGGGCATGGCGGCTGCGCATCGGGCGATCCTGGGCGACCGGCTGGCCCTGGCGCTCGACCACGAGCTGTGCCGCGAGGTCACCGGCGGGCCGCCGCTCGCGTCGCCGGCGCTGGTCTGGGACGTCGCGATCGGCCAGTCGACCGTCGTCACCCAGCACGTCCGGGCGAACCTGTTCTACCGCGGGCTGACCTTCCGCCGCGCGCCCGTGCTCGGCGACACCCTGCGGACCCGCACCGAAGTCGTCGGGCTGCGGCAGAACAGACCGCGGCCCGGCCGCGCCGCGACGGGGCTGGCGGCGCTGCGGATCACCACCACCGACCAGGACGACCGTGCGGTGCTGGACTTCTGGCGCTGCGCCATGCTGCCGCTGCGCGACCCGGACTCGGACACCGGCCACGTCGACGACCTCGACCAGATCGGCCAGGACGCCGCGCCGCCGGACTTTCCCTCCATCGTCGCCGGCTGGCGGCTTGACCGGCTGGCGCGCCGGTCCGCCGGCCTCGCGTTTGCCGAGCTGAGCCCCGGTCAGCGGCTCAGCGTCGCCGGCGGGGACGTGGTGTCCAGCGCGCCGGAACTCGCCCGGCTGACCCTGAACGTGGCCGCGGTGCATCACGACGCTGTGGCGGGCGGCGGTCAGCGCCTGGTCTACGGCGGACACGCCATCGGCCTGGCGCTGTCTCAGGCGGCCAGGGCCCTGCCCGGGCTGGCCACGGTGGCTGGCTGGCACGGCTGCGACCACCTGGGACCGGTGCGCGAGGGCGACACGCTGCGGAGCGAGATCGCCGTCGAGCGGGTCGACCGGCTGCCGGCGGGCGGCGGCCTGGTGCACCTGCGGTCCCTGGTGCGAGCGGACGGCCAGCCGGACCGTGACGTCCTCGACTGGCGGTACGTCGCCGTGCTCGCCTAGGCTCCACGGGTGGCTGAGTCCGGCACCCGTGCGGCGCCACCGCGGTGACCACGCGGCTTCGTGACATCGGCGCGCTCGACCTGAGCCGGCTCATCCGGCCTGGCGACACTGTCGCGTGGGGGCAGGCGTGCGCCGAGCCGGTCACGCTGACGGAGACGCTCGCCGCGCAGCGCGCTCGGCTCGGCGGCGTGCGCTGCTTCACCGGGATCTGCAGCGACGCCGCGGTCCGGCCCGAGCACCGCGACCACCTGTCCTTCGCCTCCTACACCGCGGCCGGGGCCAACCGCGCCCTGGCCGCCGCCGGCGCGCTGGCCATCCTGCCGAGTCACTACGCGCAGCTGCCCGGCCTGCTGGCGGCGGGCCCGCTGCGGGCCGATGTGCTGCTGCTGGCGCTGCCGCCCGCGGCGCCGGACGGAACCTTCGGTCCGGGCCTGGGTGCGGACTACCTCACCCCGCTCGTGGCCGGGGCCCGGCTCGTCATCGCCGAGGTGAACGACCAGGTACCGAGCGTCGCCTCCGACGTCCGCATCCGGCCAGACGACATCGACGTGCTCGTGCCGGTCTCTCGTCCGCCGCCTGAGTACCCGCCCCCGGCCGCCCGTGCCGCCGAGGACGCGATCGCGGCCCACGTGGCCGCGCTCGTCCCGGACGGCGCGACCGTCCAGCTCGGCATCGGCAGCATGCCGTCCGCCGTCGCGCGCCGACTACGCGGGCATCGCGACCTCGGCGTGCACTCCGGAATGATCAGCGACGCCGTGGCGGAGCTGATCGAGGCGGGCGTCGTCACCGGCGCCCGCAAGAGCATCGACCGCGGTCAGGTCGTAACGGGGTTTCTGATGGGCAGTCAGCCGCTCCTGCGGGTCGCGGCTGCGAGCGACGCCATCGTTCTCCGTGACACGCGGTACACGCACAACCCGGCCGTACTGGCGGCCCAGCACCGGCTCGTCGCGATCAACTCGGCCACCGAGGTGGACCTCACCGGCCAGGTCAACACCGAGACCGCGGGCGGTCGCTACGTCGGTGCGGTCGGCGGGGCGGTCGACTTCGCGCGTGGCGCCGCGGCGTCGCCTGGCGGCGTGCCGATCATCGCCCTGCCGTCCACGGCGGTGTCGCCGACCGGGGAACGGGCGAGCCGCATCGTCGCGAGACTGACCGGACCCGTCACCCTGGCGAGGGCTGACGCCGGCGTGATCGTGACCGAATATGGAGTAGCCGACCTGCGCGGGCTGACGCTGCCGCAGCGGCGGGAGCGGATGCTCGCGATTGCCCATCCCGACCACAGGCAGGCGCTTGCGGCGGACGACCAGAGGGAGAGCCCATGACCACGCGCCGAGCCGCCATCGTCGCCCCGCTGCGCACGCCAGTCGGCACGTTCGGCGGCAGTCTCCGCGACGTTCCGGTCGAGACCCTCGCGGCGACCGTGATCACCGCGGTGCTCGAGCGGACCGGCGTCGATCCGGAGCTGGTGGAGGACGTCTCGTTCGCCCAGTCGTACGCCAGCGGCGAGACCCCGTGCATCGGCCGCTGGGCGGCGCTGCAGGCCGGGCTTCCGGTCACCGTGCCCGGCTTCCAGATCGACCGGCGGTGCAGCGGCGGCCTGCAGGCGATCATCACCGCGGCCATGATGGTGCAGACGGGGGCCGCGGACGTGGTGCTGGCCGGCGGCGTCGAGAGCATGAGCAACGTCGAGCACTACACCACGTCGATGCGCTGGGGCGCGCGGTCGGGCAACCAGTTCCTGTACGACCGGCTGGACCGCGGCCGCGAACGGTCGCAGCCAGAATGGCGGTTCGGCAAGATCTCCGGAATGATCGAAACCGCCGAGAACCTGGCGCAGCAGTTCGGCATTACCCGAGACGAGGCCGACGGGTACGCCGCGGGCAGCCACCAGCGCGCCGCGGCGGCGTGGACAGCCGGCCGGTTCGATGATGAGGTCGTCCCGGTCCAGGTGCCGCAGCGACGGGGTGAGCCGGTGACCGTGACCAGGGACGAGGGCGTGCGGCCGGACTCCACGCCCGAGTCGCTGAGCAAGCTGCGCACGATCATGCCCGGCGGCGTGGTGACGGCCGGGAACGCCAGCCAGCAGAACGACGCCGCGGCCGCCTGCCTGGTGGTAGCCGAGGACCGGCTGGCCGCGCTCGGCCTCGAGCCGCTCGGCTTCCTGGTCGGCTGGTCCGCCGTCGGCTGCGAACCCGCCACCATGGGCATCGGCCCGGTGCCCGCGGTGGCCAGGCTGTTCGGCCGGACCGGCCTGGACTTTGCGGCCATGGATCTGGTGGAACTGAACGAGGCGTTCGCCGTGCAGGTACTGGCGGTGCTGGCCGGCTGGGGCTGGAACGACCCGGACAAGCTCAACGTCAACGGATCGGGCATCTCGCTCGGCCATCCGATCGGCGCGACGGGCGCCCGGATGCTCACCACCGGGCTGCGGGAGCTGCGCCGCCGTCACGGCCGGTACCTGCTCGAGACCATGTGCGTCGGCGGCGGCCAGGGTGTCGCCGCGATCTTCGAGGCGGCCTGATCAGCTCGAGGTCGGCTTCGGGGTCGCCGTCGACTTCGGCGTTGATTTCGGAGTCGGCGAAGCGCTCGATTTCTTCGTCGGCGAGGGACTCGGCGTGGGGCTCGGCTTCGGGCTCGGCTTCGGACTCGGCGTGGGGCTCGGCTTCGGGCTCGGCTTCGGACTCGGCTTCGGACTCGGCGTGGGGCTCGGCTTCGGGGTCGGCGATGGTGAGGGGGCCGGCGGACTCGTGAGCGGCGGCGGCGCGACCGGAGCAGGAGGGGCCGGGAACAACGCCGAGATCGGCACGACCGGGGACGGCGAGGCGCGCGGTGCCGACACTGCCGGGCTAGCCTCCGGCAGGACCAGTCGCGGCAGCCCGGCCGAACCGATGCCGGCACCGCCCGTTCCGGTGGCCGCCGTGGATCCGACCGGATGACTCAGGCCGCCTAAGTACACCGCGACCCCGATGGCCGCTGCCAGCGGAATCGCCGTCAGCGCGGCTATCCGCGCTCGCCGCCTGGGCGGAGTCGGCTCCGCCACCGAGCCTCGCCACCAGCTTCTGGGCGGAAACTGGTCCGCCGGGCCCGACGCCGCCACGGCGTCGGCGGTATACCTCGCCAGCTCGGCTCCGGGCCCGGCCCGGTCCACTGCGCCGCTAGAGCCCGCCGCCAGTGCCTCTCGGCGAGCGAGGGCGAAAAGCCAGGCCCGCAGTTGATCGGGATCCGGCAGCGTCGGCTGGCCGAAGATCAGCTCAGCGGGCCCGGGCGCCAACTCGGCCGGGTCCTCCTCGGCCGGGTCCTCCTCGGCCAGGTCCGGCCCGGCCGGCAGGCCTCGCCGGTCGAGTTCGAGCTCCGCGGCTGCGAGGAGCGCCGACGCCTCGCTGGCAGGCACGCCGAGGACCGCTCCGAGATCGTCCCGGTGAATGCCGTGGCGGTAGACCAGCTCGAAAGCCTCCCTGCTCGCAGGCAGCAGGATGCCCTGACTCGGGCCGGAGTCCGTCCCCGCCGCGAGGCCATCCAGCCAGGCCCGCAGCCGATCCGGATCCGCCAGCATGGATCGCGCGGAGCCCAGCGCCGCCTCGGCCACCCTCGCGGCTACGTCCTCGCGGCCGACCAGCGCCCGGCAGTACTCGAACACTCGGGCTGCCTCGCGCTCGAACGTCTGGGCGAGTGCGTCGCGGTCGACCACTGCGGGCTTCTCCGGTTCGGGGCTCACCGGCGCGGGGCCGGCTTGGTTGGACACGGCTCCAGGTGGCAGTACGCCGCCAACAGGCATGACGACATTGCAACCGGTCAGACCGCACCATAAAGGTTGCCGCAGATCAGAGCTGGCGTACTTGGATCTGGCGAAATAGTTGCATTCGTTCCTGCGCTTGGCGAGCGACGACGGTACGGTGACCGGATGAATCAGGGCTCGGCGGGCCGCCGGGATGCTATGGCCGCGCGCGTGGCGCGCTTCCGCCGCATCCCGGCAGAGCGGCCTGAGCTACGGCAGGCGTCCGTCGCGCTGTGCGTGCTCGCGGCTCCCGGCGGCGACTCGCTGGTGATCACGAGGAGAGCGCGCGGGCTGAGCAGCCACGCCGGCCAGTGGGCGCTGCCGGGCGGCCGGCGCGATGCCGGCGAGTCCGCCGAGGATGCGGCGCTGCGGGAACTACACGAGGAGACCGGCCTGCAGCTGGCTGCGGATGCGGTCCTCGGCCTGCTCGACGACTACGTCACCCGCTCCGGGTACGTGATGACCCCCGTCGTGATGTGGGGCGGCACCCCGCCGCGGCAGCTGGCCGGAGCGGCGACCGAGGTCAGCCGCGTGTACCAAATACCGCTCGCCGATCTGGACGTCGAACCGGAGCTGCTGACCATGCCCGAGTCGGACGCGCCGGTCATCAGGCTTCCGCTGCTCGACCGGTACGTGCACGCGCCGACGGCCGCCATCATCTACCAGTTCTGCCAGGTCGCGCTGCACGGTGCCGAGCGGCGGGTGGCGCACTTCGACGCGCCCGCCTACCTCTGGCGCTGACGCCCTAGGCGCGCGACGGCTCGCTGGGCGGCGGTCCGACTCAGCTCGTGGGCGACGGGTCGGGGACGGCGGAGGAGTCCGACGGCGAGGCGGACGGCGACGCGGAGGCCGACGGCGACGCGGACGGCGACGGCGATGCCGACGGCGACGGCGATGCCGACGGCGATGCGGACGGTGACGGCGACGCGGACGGCGACGGAGAGGCCGACGACGGCGACGGCGACGGCGATGCGGTTGTCGACGCCGCTGGCGTCGGCGCGGTGGTCGTCGATGGCGTGACGACCGGCAGCACCGTTCCCGCCGGGGTGGTCGGCAGCAGCGCGAGGATCGGCACAGTCGGCGCAGCCGGGGGGCGCGTCGGCGCGGCCGACCGGTTCGGCGACTCGGTACCGGCGCTGCGCGGTGCCTGCCGGACGCGGTCGGGTAGGGCCATCGTCGCGGGGCCGGCCGGCCCGCTGGCCGGGAC
>JASHPF010000155.1 GCA_030038295.1 Streptosporangiaceae bacterium | reverse complement strand
AACCAGCCGACCGGGCGCGGCGGCAGCGCGAGCGTGGGCGTGAGGATCGCGTCGTAGCCGGTCAGCGCCCGCAGCGCCACCCGGACGCTGCCCTGCAGGATGCCCTGGTGCAGCAGCAGGTCGGCGGCCGACAGCGCCATGCCCTTGGCGCGCAGGAAACGCGTCAGCGGCAGCAGCTGCGCCTCCTGGTCCGGGGCGATCGGCGCCAGCGTCGCCATCGCGTACCACAGCGCGAGGAACGACGGCACCGCCTCGACCGGAAACGGCGGATCGAAGTCCTCCACCTCGTGTCCGAGCGAGCCGAGCAGCACGCTGGCGTCCTCGTACGCCGCCACGCAGTCCGGGTGGACCTCGGCGCCTTCGATCAGGGTCGTCAGCGTCCTGGCGATCCGCAGCCGGCCCGGCTCTCGGCTGGCGTAGCCGGCGAACGTCTCGCCGGCCGGCAGCGGCGGCAGCGTGTACATGTCGCCGGGGTGGTTGCCGGTCATGGCGTCGAGCAGCAGCGCGGCGTCCGCGACGGTCCGGGCGATCGGTCCGTCGGTGGACAGCCCGGCGAGGTCGGGCATCAGCGGGCCCTGGGAGATCCGCCCGCGCGTCGGCTTGATCCCGAACAGCCCGCACACGCTCGCCGGGATCCGGATCGACCCGCCGCCGTCGCTGCCCTGCGCCGCGGGGGCGAGGCCGGACGACACGGCCGCGGCCGCGCCGCCGCTCGAGCCGCCCGCCGACCGGGTCAGGTCCCACGGCGTGCGCGCGGGCGGCCCGATCCTGGTCTCGGTGTAGCACGGCAGCCCGAACTCCGGGGTGGCTGTCTTGCCGGTGATGACGATCCCGGCCGAACGCAGGTGCTCGACCACGTAGTCGTCTTCGGTCGCGATGTTGTCGGCGAGAACCGCGCTCCCGTAGGTGAGCCGGACGCCGGCGACCATGTTCAGGTCCTTGATGGGAATGGGAACGCCGGTCAGCGGGGGAAGGTCACCCCCGTCCCGTCGGCTCGCGGTCACCGCCTTGTCGGCCGCGGCCGCCTGCTCGCGCGCCAGCTCGCCGGTGACCGTGTAGAACGCGCCGACCTGGTCGTTGAGCCGGTCGATGCGGTCCAGGTAGTGCTCGGTGATCTCGGCCGACGACGTCTCGCCTGACCGGATCGCGGCGGCCTGCTCGGCCACCGTGAGGTCGTGGATCTGCGTCACGTTACCGAACAGTAGACGACCAGGCGAGCAGGTCCAACCCCGACCGCGGATCGGTTTTCCGCGGCCCTGCCGACCTATGAGTGAGGGCTTGACTACGCTGTGCGCATGGACCGGGAAACCGGGCCTGAGCCAACGGCTGTCCGGCCGGCGCAGCCGGCCGGACAGCTAGACGACGGCCTCGGCACGGCGAGGCCCGCCGGGCCGCCGAGCCCGGTGCGCCCGGCCGACGAGGCCGGTACCGCCGACCGAGCCGAGCCAGACTCTGGCGGCCGGGCTGCGACCGCCGCCGACCCTCTCGACCAAGCCGACCACGAGCCGGAATCGGGCGACGCGAGCTGGCAGGTGCGGCACGTGGGCTTCCCGTCCCGCCTGATCGTGGCCCAGCTCTCAGCGGACCCGCGCGTGCCGATCTGGACCCGGCGGGCGGTGGGCGTGCTCATCATCGCGCTGGGGTTCGGCGTCTGGCTCGGCTGGCGCTACGGCCTGACGATCGCCGCGCTGGCCGCCATCCTCGACACGGTGTACCAGTCCAAGACCGTCTCGCTGATCCCGGCGGCGGCCAGGGTCGCGTTCGCCCAGCGCCGGACCAGGCACCGGCTGATGCTGCTGCGGCCGTGGGGGTACCTCGCCCTGCACTCCCGGCCGATCCCCGGCACCGAGTCGATCATCGACCACCTGGTGGTCGGGCCCGGCGGGGTCTTTGCCGTCGATTCGGAGCGCTGGGACCGGCGACTGCCGGTGCGAACGGTGGCGAGCAACTCGGCGGCCGGCCCGGTGCTCTACCACGGGCCGTTCAGCCAGAAGCAGCGGCTGGCGCACGCCCGCTGGGAGGCCGCGCAGGCCACCCACCTGCTGAGCCGGGAGTTGCAGCGGCAGGTCACCGTGCGCCCGGCGATGGTGATCTACGGGCCGGGCGTGCCGTGGACGGTTGCCAGGCTGCGCGGCGTCGATGTGTTCTCCGGCCGCTCGGTGGTTCGCTACTTCGCCCGGCAGACCCGGGCGAGGGGCGAGACGGCAATGAACTGGGAGCAGGTCGGCGAGATCGTCGCCGCGGCGGAGCGCGCGCTGCCGCGGCGCTAGCGCACCCGCGCGACCCCAGCCCGACTGCGGGCCACGTCCCGGCCCGGCCACCGCACGGGCTAGTCTGTGTCGTCCCTCGAACGCGGAGGAATCGCACCCGTGGCCGATCTGCGCACCTGGCTCGCGGGCGCGCGCCCGCGCACGCTGCCCGCCGCCGTCGTTCCGGTCGTCGTGGGCTCCGGGGTCGCGATCGGCTACGGCAAGTTCGCGCTCGGACGGGCCGCCCTGGCGCTGCTCGTCGCGCTGGCCCTGCAGGTCGGCGTCAACTTCGCCAACGACTACAGCGACGGCATCCGTGGCACGGATGAGGCGAGGGTCGGCCCGGTGCGGCTGGTCGGCTCCGGCCTGGCCCAGCCGGGCCAGGTGCTCGCCGCCGCAGTGGGCTGCTTCGCCGTCGCGTGCGCGGCCGGCCTGGCGCTGGCGGCCGTGACGTCCTGGTGGCTGCTGCTGGTCGGCGCCGCGGCGGTCGCGGCCGCCTGGTTTTACACCGGCGGGAGCCGGCCGTACGGCTACCGCGCCCTAGGCGAGCTGTCGGTGTTCGTTTTCTTCGGCCTGGCGGCGGTGGCGGGCACCGCCTACGTCCAGATGCGGACGCTTACCTGGCTGCCGTGGGCCGCGGCCGCCGCCATCGGCCTGCTGGCCTGCGCGCTCCTGGTGATCAACAACCTGCGCGACATCCCGACCGACAGCAAGTCCGGCAAACGGACCCTGGCGGTGGTGCTCGGCGATCGCCGGACCCGGCTGCTATACACCGTGTGCATCGCGGTCCCGTTCTGCGTCGTGCTGGCGCTGGCGCCGGTCCGCCCGCTCAGCCTGCTGGCCCTGGCGGCGCTGCCGCTCGCGCTCGCCCCGGTCCGGCTGGTCCGCGACGGAGCCACCGGCCGCACGCTGATCGCCGCCCTGGGCCAGACCGGTCGACTGGAGCTCGCCTACGGCGCGCTGCTGACGCTCGGCCTGGCGATCAGGCTCTGACGCACCCCGCGGATCTAGGCGGGGCCCGCCGCGCCGTCGGCGCTGCCCGCCTCGGTGCCGTCCGCAGAACCGACCGGTGCGAGGCCGTCCAGTCCGGCGATGTCGGGCTCCTCGCTCGACCCGGCCTCCGCCACCTCGGCAGCCGCCGCCTGCAGCGCCGCGTGCGCCTCCTCGAGCGCCGCGGCCTCGGGCGCCGCCGCCAGCTCGGATCCGCCGACCGCGACGCTGCCCACCGGTGCGAACTGGGCCGCCGGGGGCTGCCCCGCCGCTGCGGCGTCCCCGCCGCCGAAGGCCGAGCCAAACGCCCGCAGCGCAGTCGTCAGCTCGCTCGGCACCATCCACACCGTGTTGCCAGGTCCCTGGGCAATCTGCGGCAGCGTCTGCAGGTACTGGTAAGCGAGCAGCTTCGGATCGGGGTCGTTGCGGTGGATGGACTGGAAGACCGTCTGAATCGCGGTCGCCTGGCCCTCCGCCTTGAGGATGGCGCTCTGCTTCTCGCCCTCGGCGCGCAGGATGTTGCTCTGCTTCTCGCCCTCGGCGGTCAGGATCTGCGATTGCCGGACACCCTCGGCCGTCAGGATCGTGGCCCGCTTCTCCCGGTCGGCGCGCATCTGCTTCTCCATCGCGTCCTTGACCGTCTGCGGCGGGTCGATGGTCCGGATCTCGACCCGAGTCACCCGGATGCCCCACTTGCCGGACGCGTCGTCCAGCACGCCGCGCAGCTGGGTGTTGATGGTCTCCCGTGAGGTCAGCGTCTTCTCCAGGTCCATCGAGCCGATGACGCTGCGCAGCATGGTGGCGGTGAGCTGCTCAATCGCCTGGATGTAGTTGACGATCTCGTAGTCCGCCGCCCGCGGGTCGGTCACCTGGAAAAACAGCACGGTGTCGATGCTGACCACCAGGTTGTCCTCGGTGATCACCCGCTGGCCGGTGAACGACACCACCTGCTCGCGCAGGTCGATCAGCGGCTTGACCCGGTCGATGAACGGAATGATCACGTTCATCCCCGGCTCCAGCGTCTTGGTATACCGGCCGAACCGCTCCACGTTGCGGGCGCGCGCCTGCGGGACGATGCGGATTGCCCGCGTCGCCGTCACGAAGACCAGGATCGCCACGATGGCGACCACGATGCCAATGACCATGTCTTACTCCCGCGGATACACCAGGGCGGTCGCGCCCTCGATATGCATGACGTCGACGGTTGACCCGACCGGAATGACCGTGGTCTCGTCGTAGGAACGCGCCGACCAGACCTCGCCGCCGATACGGACCCGGCCGCTGTGCGGGCCGACTTCCTCGATGACGATCGCTGGCCTGCCGATGAGCGCTGCCGTGCCCGACCGCAGCAGCGGCGGGTGCCGGATGTGCCGCATCGCGATCGGCCGGGCCACGCCGAGCCCGACGGCCGAGGTGAGGACGAAGACACCGAACTGGATCGCGGCGTCGCCGCCGAAGAAGCCGGCCCCGGCGGCCAGCAGCGCGGCGACGCCGAGCAGCCCGAACGCGAGCGTGGTGGTGAGGATCTCGACGGTGCCAAGCACAGCCGCGACGATCAGCCAGATAATCCACGTACTCACCGCGGCACTCCGAATGAGAAATGTTCCTGACATAGACAGTAGTCCCGTCTGGCCAGGACCGCACCACACCGCGAACGGGGACACCGGGCTACCCCGCCAGCGCGGCCGCGACCTTTCTGGCGGCCGCTGCTAGCTCCGCATCCGGCACGTTCGGCAGCACGTCCTCCCAGATCGGCAGGTACATTCCGCGCGCGTCGAGCATGCCGAGCGGCCTAGGGAGGAACCAGACGTGGAAGTGCGCGCCGCCGTCACCCCAGCGGTTCAGGTGCACGCGCGCGACACCGCCCAGGGACAGGATCGCCCGCTCGACCCGGCCCGCCATCCGGCCGAAGTCGGCGGCGTAGCTGGCGGGCATGTCGGCGAACGAGTCGAAGTGCTCCCGGCTCGCCACCCAGACCGTGCCGGGCAGGCTGCCCTGGACCGGCGGGTGCAGCGTCCACAGGTCGTCGTGCCATACCGCATCGGTGGCCGCGCCGGCGCAGATGCCGCACGGCTCGCCGCCCGGCTCGCCCCGCCGCGGCGGCTCGGGAATCACCCGCCCGGCCGGCGCCCGCGCCGCCAGCGGCTCGGAGTAAGGCATCGTCATGACCCGAACGCTACGGTGCGGCCAGCCAGCGGCCAAGGCGCTAACCGGCCAGCTGGTATCGCGCAACCGACAGGCGAGGCGGGAATATGGGAACGGATGTCGAAGGAGATCGCCATGACCGCAGCCAGTCACCTGTCCTACAGCCACGGCGCGTCCGCCCAGCCGCTGCTCGGCGAGACCATCGGCGACAACGTGCACCGGATGGCCGCTCAGTACCCGGCCAGCGAGGCGGTCGTCGACGTGCCGACCGGCCGGCGCTGGACGTACGAGCAGCTGGACGCCGACACCGACAGCCTGGCGTCGGGCTTGCTGACCCTCGGCATTGCCAAGGGCGACCGGGTCGGCATCTGGGCGCCGAACTGCGCCGAATGGGTGCTGCTGCAGTACGCGACCGCGAAGATCGGCGCCATCCTGGTCAACATCAATCCGGCCTACCGCAGCCATGAGCTGGCCTACGTGCTGCGCCAGTCCGGTATCAGGCTCCTGGTCAGCGCCGAGAGCTTCCGGACCAGCGACTACCGCGCGATGGTCGAGGAGGTCCGCGGGGACCTGCCCGACCTCGAGCAGGTCATCTACCTCGGCACGGTGGACTGGGACGGGCTGCTGGTCGCCGGCATCGCGGCCAGCGCCGAGGCGCTGGCTGCGCGGGCCGCCGCGCTCGCCTTCGACGACGCGATCAACATCCAGTACACGAGCGGGACGACGGGCTTTCCCAAGGGCGCCACGCTCTCGCACCACAACATCCTCAACAACGCGTTCTTCATCGCCGAGGGCTGCCGCTACACCGAGCGGGACCGGGTCTGTATCCCGGTGCCGTTCTACCACTGCTTCGGGATGGTTCTCGGCAACCTCGCGTGCACCACCCACGGAGCCTGCATCGTGATCCCGGCGCCCGGATTCGACCCGGCCGCGACCCTCACCGCGGTGCAGGCCGAGAAGTGCACCTCGCTGTACGGGGTACCGACCATGTTCATCGCCGAGCTGGCGCTGCCCGACTTCGCCGACTATGACCTGTCCAGCCTGCGCACCGGGATCATGGCGGGCTCGCCCTGCCCGGTCGAGGTGATGAAGCGGGTGCTGTCCGAGATGCACATGGCTGAGGTGGAGATCTGCTACGGGATGACCGAAACATCCCCGGTGTCCACCCAGACGGGCACTGACGACGACATGGAGCGACGCGTGTCCACCGTCGGCCGCGTGCATCCGCACGTCGAGATCAAGGTAATCGATCCGGAGACCGGCCAGGTGCTGCCGCGCGGCAGCCACGGCGAGCTGTGCACCCGCGGCTACTCGGTGATGCTCGGCTACTGGAACGAGCCGGACAAGACGGCCGAGGCGATCGACCCCGGTCGCTGGATGCACACCGGCGACCTGGCGGTCATGGACGAGGCTGGCTACCTGAACATAGTCGGCCGGATCAAGGACATGGTGATCCGCGGCGGCGAGAACATCTACCCGCGCGAGGTCGAAGAGTTCCTGCACACCCACCCGGACATCGAGGATGTTCAGGTGATCGGCGTCCCGGACGCGAGATACGGCGAGGAGCTGTGCGCCTGGGTCAAGGTGCGGCCAGGCAGCACGCTCAGCGCCGAGCAGGTCAGGGAGTTCTGCACCGGCAAGATCGCGCATTACAAGATCCCGCGCTACATCCGGGTGACCGACGAGTTCCCCATGACGGTCACCGGCAAGGTCCAGAAGTTCAAGATGCGCGAGACCTCGATCTCCGAGCTCGGCCTGGCGGCCGCGGCGGCGACCCGCACCGCCTGAGCTGTCCGGCCCGCTACCGGCGCGAAGACGCCGTCGAGCGTGACCGCCAGGCGAGCAGCGACCACCGCGAGGCCGCCGACAGCACCGAGAACGCGCTCGCCGCCGAAAACGCCGAGCAGAATGACGCGACCGAGCACACCGACCCGATGGACAGGATCGACCCGCTCGATCCGATGGACAGAATCGACCCGCTCGACCCGATCGACAGGATCGACCCGCTGGAGGCGACGGACAGCAGCGAGCCGTTCGGCCACGAGCGGTGGTCCGCTGAATCCGCTGGCAGTCCCATCCGGGCATTGTCGCTCGTTGCCGGACAGCCAGGCGTCGGCGGGCTAGCCGGGGCGCACGCCGGCGCCCACGAGCGCGTCCTGGACCGCGGGGATGTCGTCGACGCACACCGCGTCGACCCCGGCCGTCGCCGCGCGAACGGCCTGCACGGGCGTGGGCGTCCACGTCATGACCTCGAGCCCCGCCTGGTGCGCCAGGTCGATCGTGTGTGCCGCGCTGCCCCGGACCTGCCCTGTCTCATCGCGGTCCAGCTGCAGGGTGGCGGTGTACACGCAGGCGGCGTCGAGGCCGAGATTGGCCGCGGCTGCGACGCACTGATCGGCGGCCAGGGACTCGCTGGTGATGAGGCCGAGCCCCACCTCGTGGCCGTGCGAGCCGCGGCCGCCGTAGCCGGCGCCCGCGAGATGCACCGGCACCGAGGGGTCGAACGACGAGACCAGGAGCGGCCGGGTGCCCCGGTGGCGGCGCAACGCATCGGCCAGCAGCGCGTGCGTGCGGCGGTGGTCCGCGTCGGTCGCGTCTTCGATCACGGTCTTGACGTCCATGTTCACGCCGACGACGGCCGGCAGCGCGGCGAGCACGTCGGCGAGCGTCACGATGCCCTCGGCCGCGAGCTGCGCCGCCGTCTGCGTGACGATCGGCCAGCCCGATGGCGAGCGCGGGTCGTGCCAGACCATCAGCTCGCCGTCACTGCTGCGCCGGACGTCAAGCTCGACCCAGGTCACCCCGCTGGCCAGGGCGGCAAGGAACGACTCGAGGGAGTTCTCCCGGTACCCGCCGGACGTGCCGGAGCCGAAGCCGCGGTGGCCGACCACCGTCGGCTTGACGTCGAAGATCACCGGCTCCTCCGCGGACGTAGCTACTCCCGAGATGATCGCAGCCCGGCCCGCGGCGGGCGGGAGCCGGCCAGCGCTAGGGTGGCACATGCCCGGTTGGGACGGTCCGAGGACGGGTAGGGGGCGGCAGATGAATGAGAAGGTCGCGCGCGAGCGGCTCACCGCCGAGCGTGCCGACGTCGCACAGCTGCTCAGGGATAGCGAGGCCGCCGCGGCCGCAGACCGCGAGGTCGAGGATGAGCCCGGCGACTACGCCGACGCGGCGCAGCCGCTCACCGCGCAGGGCATGGACGAGGCCATGGTGGCCGCGTTCCGGGGTCGGCTCGACGCGATCGACCGCGCCCTCAAGCGGCTCGACGAGGGCACCTATGGCCGCTCGGTGCGCAGCGGCAGCCCCATCCCGGACGCGCGGCTCGAGGCCGACCCGGCCGCCGAGCTGACCATCGAGGAGGCCCGGCAGTCCGGCTGAGCCGGAATCACCGGCCGGTGACCTCGAGTGTGATCGTGGTGCCCGCGAGTGCCTTGCTGACCGGGCAGGCTGCCTTGGCCTCCGCCGCGATCTTGGCGAAGTCCGCGGCACTGACCCCCTGGGCCGAACCGCTGACCGTCAGCACGATGCCGCTGATGCGGAACCCCCCGGCCGGGTCGGGACCGAGCGTCACGTCGGCGGTCACGTCGAGCGACTGATCGTGGCCGCCGGCCCTCCCGAGCAGCGCCGAGAACTGCATCGCGAAGCACCCGGCGTGCGCGGCCGCGATGAGCTCCTCCGGGCTGGTCGTCCCGTCGGCGTCGTCGGCCGCTCGCTTGGGGAAGCTCAGCTCATAGCTGCCAAGGCCGGAACTGACCAGCGTCACCGTGCCGGTGCCGTCCTCGAGGCCGCCAGTCCAGGTGGTGTGCGCTCTGCGGGTTGGCATTCGTGTCCTCCTCTGCCCGGGCCTGCGCTCAGCCTGCCACGGCCCGCCACTGCCCTGTCGTCCGGTCCGCTGCTGCGAGACAATCACAACCGCCGCCCGCACGTCGCGGCGCACCAGACATTTGCGAGTGGACCATGCCGGCTGACCCGTTTGCGCCCGCCCGCCTCGGCCCAGCACAGCTCCGCAACCGCGTCGTCAAGGCGGCGACGTTCGAGGGCATGAGCCCGGCTGGCCTGGTGTCGGCGAGCCTCATCGAGTTCCACCGACGGCTCGCCGCCGGCGGCGTCGGCATGACGACAGTCTCCTATGTGGCGGTGTCCCGCGACGGGCGCGGCGCGCCGAACGAGATCTACGTCCGCGACGAGGCCGCGGACGGGCTCGCGAGGATCGCCGCGGCGGTGCACGCGGAAGGCGCGGCGATCTCGGC
>JASHPF010000154.1 GCA_030038295.1 Streptosporangiaceae bacterium | reverse complement strand
CCCGGCGACGCCGGGGCCGGCGGCGGGGCCGGCGGATCAGGCAGCGAGCCCAGACCGACCGCGGCGATCGGCGAGCGGCTGGCCCGGGCCGATACGGACCGCGTGATCGACCGGTTCCGGTCCGAGCTGCAGGCCGCCATCAGGCGCGCGCTGGTCGCCGACCGGGGCCCCCGCGCGGTGAGCGCGACGATGCGGGTACGGCTGGCGCAGGACGTGCAGATCGCCACGGCGTCGCCGGCCGAGCTGGACGCCGTGGTCGCGGCGATCGGCCCGCTCGCGCACCGGCTGAGCAAGATCCTGGCGCAGCAGGAGTTCCGGAAGCGGCGGCTGTCGGTGCGCCGGACACTGCACCTGGCCATGGGCACCGGCGGTGTGCCGTTCCGAATCGGGACCGAGCCAGCACCGCCGCCGAAGCCGGAGATCGTGGTCCTGGCCGACGTGTCCGGGTCGGTCGCGACGTTCTCCCGGTTTACCCTCAACCTGCTGATCGCGCTGGACAGCCGGCTGTCCCGGCTGCGCGCGTTCTCGTTCGTGGACGGCCTCGCGGACATCACCGAGCTGATCAGCGAAGCGCGCGCCGAAGGTCGCCAGCTGACCCAGGACGAGGCGGCGCGCGGCGCGGTCCGGTGGACCGGCAGCTCCGACTACGGCCACGTGCTCCGCGACTTCGCCGGCACGTACGCGCGGCAGTTCACCCGGCGCACCGTCGTGCTGGTCGTCGGTGACGCGCGGACCAACTACCTCGACCCGGCGGCCGCGGCGCTGGCCGACGTCAGCGAGCGGGTCGGCAAGCTCTACTGGCTCAACCCAGAGCCGCGCCGGTACTGGAACACCGGCGACTCGGTGATGGACCGGTACGCGCCGCTGTGCGCGCAGGTGCGCGAGTGCGCGACACTCCGGCAGATCGCGGATTTCGTGCAGTCGCTCGCGGTCCGCTGACGGGGTCCGGCCGCACTCGGCGACGAAGCCTAGCCGGATTCGGTGTCGCCGGCCTGGCCGCTCCGCCGCCCGAACACGAAGTAGGCGAGGGGTATCAGCCCCGCGGAGTTCACGATCATGGAGCTGGCCCACAGCCGCTTGGAGCCGCGCACCTGGCTGGCCGGCCGGCGTCGGAGGTCGATGAGCACCGCCGCCTTGAGTCCGGCCTCGGCGACCGCGGCGGCCGTGAGGATCCATCGGGTGCGCGGGCTCAGGTCACTCCACCGGGTAGCCATGGCTTCCCTCCAGGACGTGCAGGGGCGTTGCTGGCCGGTACCTTACCGCGATCGCGGGTCTGAGAGGCTTGGCGGTATGGCGACTGACGTGACGCACCGCAGCCTGTCCGTCGAGCGCGTAGCGCCCGGCCGGTTCGCGGCGGTGAACTCCCGCGGCGGGCGGATCGCGTTCGGTACCGGGGGCGATGAGGACTTCACCCCGACCGAGCTGCTGCTCATCGCGATCGGCGGGTGCACCGCGATCGACATCGACATCCTGACCTCGCGCCGGGCTGAGCCGGATTCCTTCGAGATCGTCGTGGCAGCCGACAAGGTGCGCGACGACGCCGGCAACCACCTGGCGAACATCGACGTGACGTATCGGGTCACGTTCCCGCCGGGCGCGGACGGCGACCGGGCGCGCGCGATCCTGCCGGTCGCGGTCCGCGAGTCGCACGACCGGCTGTGCACGGTCGGCCGCACGGTCGAGCTGGCGACACCGATCGCTACCACCATCGAGTAGCCGCCTGCCCGCCGGCTTCGGCTGGGCGCGGGCCGCGGCGATCGCCGGTCCGTGTCCCCGGTCCGCCGACCCCGCCGAGCAGCCCAAACGCCCTACTACGGCGTGGTGGTGTCGGTGTGCACCGGGTCGCCCCCTCCGCGCGCCCGGTCGACCGACCGGGCGCGCGGGGCCCCGCTACAGCGCCACGTCTTCGTACCCGGCCGGGCGGCCCTCCAGGATGACGGTCTTGACCTCAAGGAACGGGTGCAGGCCCTCGATGCCGCCCTCGCGCCCGATGCCGGACTGCTTGAATCCGCCGAACGCGATGCCGAAGTCGGTGCGGAACGCGTTGTGTCCGACGGTGCCCGAGCGGAGCTGACGGGCCACGGCGCGGGCGCGGTCCACGTCATGGGTGAACACCGACGCGTTGAGGCCGTAGATCGTGTCATTGGCCACCCGGATGGCATCGGTCTCGTCCGCCGCGGGCACCACAGACAGCACCGGGCCGAAGATCTCCTCCTGCGCGATAACCGAGGAGTTGTCGACGTTGGCGAACACCGTCGGCTCGACGTAATAGCCCCGGTCGAGGTCCTTGGGCCGCCCGCCGCCGGTGGCCAGCGTGGCGCCGTCGGCGATGCCCTTGGCGATGTAGCCCTCCACCCGGTCCCGCTGCCGGCTCGCCACGAGCGGGCCCATCTGCGTCTGCGGATCGAACGGGTCACCGACCCGCACCTGGGAGAACGTGCCGGCGAGCGCCTCGACGAGCGCGTCGTGCCGGTGCCGGGGCACCACGATCCTGGTCAGCGAGGAGCACACCTGGCCGGACAGGAAGCACTCGGCCGAGGCGATGGCCTGGGCCGCGGTCGCGAGATCCATGTCGTCGAGGATCACGGCGGCAGACTTACCGCCGAGTTCGAGCGTGCAGCGGGCGATCCGCTCGCCGCAGATGGAGGCGATGCGCCGGCCAGCAGCGGTCGACCCGGTAAAGGTGATCTTGTCGACACGCGGGTCCCTGACCAGTAGCTCGGACACCTCGCGGTCGGCGGTCACGACGTTGAGGACGCCCGGCGGCAGCCCCGCGGCCTCAGCCGCGGCGGCGACCAGGTAGCCCTCGCCGGGGGCTTCCGGCGAGGACTTCAGCACGACCGTGCACCCGGCGATGAGCGCGGGCGCGACCTTGTTGGCGATCAGCCCGATGGGAGCGTTCCACGGGATGATCGCGCCGACGACGCCGACCGGCTCGCGGATGATGAGGCCGAACTCGCCGCCGGCCGTCGGCCTGGCCGGCTCCTCCCAGGCGAAGGTGTCCGCCAGGCTCGCGTAGTACTCGAACGTGCGGGCCGCCCCGTAGGCGAATGGCTGCGCGACCACGTGCAGCACGCCGGACTCGCGCGGCCAGATCTCGCCGAGGTCGGCGGCGCGCTCGCGCAGGCCCGCCGCGATCCTGCGCAGGTACTCCGCCCGCTGCGCGTGTGTCAGGGTCGGCCAGGGGCCCGTGTCGAACGCCTGTCGGGCGGCGGCGACGGCACGCGAGATATCCGCCTGCTGAGCCTCCGCGACCCGGAAGTACACGCGCTCGGTTGCCGAGTCGATCACGTCGATCTTGGCGTCGGACGAGGGCGTGACCCACTCCCCGCCGATAAAGAACCGATCGGCGTTCCGCACGGGCGCCTTGATCTCGTCCGCCACGCTCATCTGGTGCCTCCGATCTCCTGCTGCCGAGCCGACAGCCGGGCAGCTCGAGAACTAAGTAGTCTCACTGTGACTACCAAGCTAGCCGCAACGTGGCAGGCCCGCCAGAGGCCTGGGCGCGAGGCCCGCGCTGGTCGTCCGCGGCGGCTGAGCTATGCCGCGGGTACCGGCGCGGGCGCGACGGCCACGGCGACCGTGCCGCCGTCGCCGACGGGCTGAGCGGGAGCGCTGACCTCGCCGGCCGGACGCACCGTCACCTCGACCGCGAGCGTCTCCCTGGCGATGAATTCGGTGTGCGCACGGACCGCGTCGGCCACGTCGCCGTCTGCGCCGAGGGTCAGCGCGATCCGGTCCGACACCGCGAGGCCAGCGTCCCGGCGCGCCTGCTGCACGACCCGGACCACGTCGCGGGCGGTGCCCTCCGCGGTCAGCTCGGGCGTGACCGTCGTGTCCAGCTCCACCAGTCCGGTACCGCCGGGCAGCGGGGCGACGGAGTCCGGGCGCGCGGCGGTCAGCCGGACCTCGTACTCACCGGCCGCTAGCTCGACTCCGGCAGCGATGACCTGGTCGCCGATACGCTGCGCGTTTCCCGCCTTGACAGCCCGGATGACCTCCTGCACCTGTGCGCCGATCCGCGGCCCCAGCGCGCGCGGGTTGACTATCAGCTCGAACGTGCCGAGGCTGGCCGGATCGGCCGACAGCGCGACGTCCTTAACGTTGACCTCGTCCCTGATGATGTCGGCAAACGCGGCCAGCGACGCGGCGTCCGGGTGCGCGACCGTGAGCGTGCGCAGCGGCAGCCGCACCCGGAGCTGGCGGGCCTTGCGGAGGCCGAGCGCGCTGCTGCAGACGGCGCGGACCAGGTCCATCGCGGCCGCCAGCTCGTCATCAGCCGGCCAGCCGGCCAGCCGCGGCCAGTCCGCCAGGTGCACGCTCTGCTCGCCGGTCAGCCCGCGCCAGATCTCCTCGGTGGTCAGCGGCAGCAGCGGCGCGGCGGCCCGGCAGACCGCCTCGAGGACGGTCCACAGCGTGTCAAGCGCGGCCCGATCGCCTGCCCAGAATCGGTCCCGCGACCGGCGGATGTACCAGTTGGTCAGCACCTCGAGGTACTCGCGCAGGTCCTGACACGCGGCGCTGACGTCATAGCCGTCGAGGGCGTGTTCCACCGACGCGACGGTGGCGCGCGTCTTCGCCAGGATGTAGCGGTCCAGCACGTGCGTGCTCGCGGTCGACCGCTGGGCCTCGTAAGACTCCGCGTTGGCATACAGCGCGAAGAAGTAATACGAGTTCCACAGCGGCAGGATGGCCTGCCGGACCGCGTCCCTGATGGCTGGCTCGCTGACGACGAGGTTGCCGCCGCGCAGGATCGGGCTCGCCATGAGGAACCAGCGCATCGCGTCCGAGCCGTAGGTGTCGAAGACCTCGTTCACGTCCGGGTAGTTGCGCAGGTTCTTCGACATCTTCTGGCCGTCGCTGCCGAGGATGATCCCGTGGCTCAGGCAGCTCCGGAACGCCGGCCGGTCGAAGAGCGCGGTCGCCAGCACGTGCAGCGTGTAGAACCAGCCGCGGGTCTGGCCGATGTACTCGACGATGAAGTCGCCGGGGTAATGGCTGTCGAACCAGTCCGCGTTCTCGAACGGATAGTGCACCTGAGCGAACGGCATGGAGCCTGACTCGAACCAGCAGTCCAGCACCTCAGGCACCCGGCGCATTGTCGACTTGCCGGTCGGGTCGTCCGGATTCGGCCTGGTCAGGCTGTCGATGCCAGGCCGGTGCAGGTCGTCGGGCCGGACGCCGAAGTCGCGCTCCAGCTCGTCCAGCGACCCGTACACGTCGGTTCGCGGGTAGTTCGGGTCATCGCTCTGCCAGACCGGGATGGGGGAGCCCCAGAACCGGCTCCGGCTGATCGACCAGTCCCGCGCGTTTTCCAGCCACTTGCCGAACTGGCCGTCCTTCACGTGCTCAGGTACCCAGGTGATCTCCTGGTTCAGCTCGACCATCCGGTTCTTGAACTTCGTCACCTCGACGAACCAGCTGGACACGGCCTTGTAGATCAGCGGGTTCCGGCAGCGCCAGCAGTGCGGGTAGGAGTGGGTGTAGGCCTCACGACGCACCAGGCTGCCCTGCTCGCGCAGCTTGGCCGTGATCCCGGCGTTGGCATCGAAGACGTGCTCGCCCTCGAAGTCAGGGACGACCGAGGTGA
>JASHPF010000016.1 GCA_030038295.1 Streptosporangiaceae bacterium | reverse complement strand
TAGCTCACTCGGTCAGTTGCCACCGCGCCACCAGGTTAAATCTCAGCGGACCCGGATAACTACCGGGCCGCAGGGTAGGCACAGCAGCACTGATTCAGACCATTGCCAAGATCCGAATCGTACGTAGTACACATAGTGCCTAGCTCGTGAAATCGTTCACAAGCTAGACCGAGTAGCTCGGGCCCCATGGAGCCGGGCCGGGCGAAGGAGGAGTGGACTCATGGACTGGCGTCACCATGCCGCCTGCCGTGACGTGGACCCCGAGCTGTTCTTCCCCATCGGGAACACCGGGCCCGCGCTGCTCCAGATCGACGAGGCCAAGCGGGTATGCCAGCGCTGCAGGGTGATCGAGCCCTGCCTGCAGTGGGCACTCGAGAGCGGCCAGGACGCCGGGGTCTGGGGCGGGCTCAGCGAGGACGAGCGGCGCGCGGTCAAGCGCCGGAGCAGGGTCGCGGCGCGCACCGGCGCCTGACGAACCCGGCCAACTGCGCCCCGGCCCGCGCCGCGGCGCAGTTACGTTGTCCGCGAGTCGTTTCGACTGACCCCGCCCATGAGGCCGGTGCCCCGCTATTCCGGCCCCGCGGGTGGTGAGACGGCGGCCGGGCCGGCCGCCGCGAGTACCGAGACGCCGAAGCTCCCCGAACCCGCCGCGCTGACCGCGGTATCCCCGAGCGGAAGCATCACCACGACCTCGGTGCCACCGCCCGGCCGGGCCGCGATCTCGAGCGTGCCACCAAGCTCGGTCAGCACGAGCGTCCGGACGATCTGGAGACCAAGGCTCGTGGTCGCGTCCAGGTCAAAATCCGCCGGCAGGCCCACCCCGTTGTCTGCGACCGTGACGCGGAGCGACTCCGGCTCGCGGACGGCGGACACCTGGAGGTAGCCCGCCGCGGCTCGGCCAGGGTCGGACAGGCCGTGCTGGAGCGCGTTCTGCAACAGCTCGGTCAGCACCAGGGCCAGCGGAGTCGCGGTCAGGGCCGGCAGCTGGCCGAACGTTCCCAGCAAGGTCGGTGTCACCCGAACCTCTGGCGCCGATAGCTCACCCGCCATCATCGCCACGCGGCCGGCGATGTCGTCAAAGTCCACGATCTCGTCCGGCATCCGCGACAGCGTCTCGTGCACCATCGCGATGGAGCCGACCCGGCGCACGGCCTCCTCCAGCGCGTCCCTGGCTTCCGGTACGCGCAGTCGTCGCGCCTGCAGGCGCAGCAGTGCCGCCACGGTCTGCAGGTTGTTCTTCACCCGGTGGTGAATCTCCCGGATTGTGGCGTCCTTCGTGAGCAGCTCGCGCTCCCGGCGCCGCAGCTCCGTCACGTCTCTCAGCAGTACCAGCGCACCGGACCGGTCGCCGTTGACCACCAGCGGTATGGCGCGAAGCTGCACTACGGCGCCGCTGGCCTCCACCTCCGTCTCGGCCGGGGCGCGGCCGCTGGCGGCGAGCATGAGCGAGTCGTCGCGGGGCTCGCGGTTCGCGTGCAGCCGGGCCGTCAGCGGGCCGAGCTGCTTGCCGACCAGATCCGCAGCGAGGCCAAGCCGCCGGTACGCCGACAGCGCGTTCGGGCTCGCGTAGGTCACCCGGCCGGTGCGATTCAGCCGGATCAGGCCGTCACCGACGCGCGGCGACCGAACCAGCACTGGCTCGGCGTCCGGCACCGGGAAGGTGCCCGCCGCCACCATCTGGGTCAGGTCGTCCGACGCCTTGAGGTAGGCGAGCTCCAGCCGGCTCGGGGTGCGCGCGAAGCTCAGGTTGGTGGACCGCTCGATCACGGCGATGACCCTGTCCGCGCGCGTCACCGGGATGGTCTCGTGCCGGACGGGCACGCCCCGCGTCCATTCCGGGTCGCCCTCCCGGCACACCCGCCGATCGAGGTAAGCGGCCGCCAGGTACGGCTGCTCCGACCCCGGCCGCACCGAGCCGACGATGTCGTCGGGCAGCGCCGTCGGACCCGTGGTCGGGCGCATCTGCGCGAGGGCTATCCAGCTGGCGGCTTCCGGCCAGCGCGGCTCTGGCCCGCGAGGGGAATCGGGGGGTCCCCCCGCCGGAAGAGCACCGTCGAGCCGGACGGCCAGGGGCGCCCACAGCACCAGATCCGCGAACGACAGGTCGGCCAGTAGCTGCCAGTCGGACATCAGCGCGTGCAGCCAGTCCAGGTCCGCGCCGTCAATCCCGGCCCGGCGGGCAAGGTCCGTCAGGGTAGGCACCAAGCCATCATCCCAGCCGACCGGCGATGCTCTGACCTGCTGCTGACCGAGGACGCCTACCAGCTGGTAACGTCGCCGCCATGAGCGCGGCAGGACGGCCGGCCCACGGCGGCGCGGCAGCCGTAGCGGCGGCCCGCAGGAACGGCGTCACCACGATGTTCACGCTGTCGGGCGGGCACGTCTTCCCGTTGTACGACGGTGCCGTCACCGCCAGCCCGCCGATGCCCATCATCGACGTCCGGCACGAGCAGACCGCCGTCTTCGCGGCGGAGGCGACCGCCCGGCTGACCCGCCGTCCTGGTCTCGCGGTCCTCACCGCCGGACCCGGGGTGACGAACGGGATCAGCGCGGTCACCACCGCGCACTTCAACGGAACGCCGGTCGTGGTGCTGGCGGGCCGGGCACCCGACGGCCGCTGGGGCGCTGGGAGCCTGCAAGAACTCGATCACCCGCCGCTGCTGGCACCGGTGACCAAGCGAGCGTGGACCGTGCACGATCCCAGCCGGGTCGGCGCCGCGGTCGACGAGGCGTTCGCGCTGGCCGACGCGCGGCACCGCGGCCCGGTGTTCCTGGACGCAAGCCTGGAGGCGCTGTTCGGTGCCGCGGACCCATACCAGCCGGCCGGGCCGGCGGACCCCGGATCGCCGGGCCGCGATCACCCGGACGCCGCGGACATCACCGCGGTGGCCAGACTGCTCGCGGCCGCGCGCCGGCCCGTGCTCGTCCTCGGCTCGGACGTCTGGCTCGACGGAGCGGAGCACGCCGCGCGCGCCGCCGCTGAGCGGCTCGCCCTGCCGGTCATCGCCAACGGCCAGGGCCGCGGCATCCTGCCGCCCGGGCACCCGTTGCTGGTGACCAGGGCGCGGTCGGCGGCCTTCGGCGAGGCCGACCTCGTCATCGTGGCGGGCACGCCGCTGGACTTCCGGCTCGGCTACGGCCGCTTCGGTGGCCGCGACGCCGCGCCGGCCCAGGTGGTCCACCTTGCTGACGCCGCCGATCAGCTGGCTAGCCACTGCGCGCTCGCGGGGTCAGCCGCCGGGGATCTCGCGACGATCTTCACCGCGATTGCCAGCGAAGCAGCGGCGGGCGACTGGACCGGAGACTGGCTGCCGCGGCTGCAGGACGTCTGCGCCCGGCAGCTGGCCGCCGACACGGCACTGCTGCAGAGCGACGCCCGCCCGATTCACCCGCTGCGCGTCTACGGCGAGCTGGCCGGGCTGCTGCAGCCGGATGCCGTCGTGATCGGCGACGGCGGCGACTTCGTCAGCTACGCGGGCAAGTACGTCGAGCCGCAGCAGCCAGGCGGCTGGCTGGACCCCGGCCCCTATGGCTGCCTCGGCACCGGGCTCGGCTACGCCATCGGTGCCCGGCTGGCCCGCCCAGCTGCCCAGGTTGTGCTGCTGCTCGGCGACGGCGCAGCGGGGTTCTCGCTGATGGACGCGGACACCCTCGTCCGGCACGGCCTGCCGGTGGTCATGATCTGCGGCAACAACGGGATCTGGGGCCTGGAAAAGCACCCCATGCGGGCGCTCTACGGCTACGACGTCGCGGCCGACCTGCAGCCAGACTGCCGGTATGACCAGGTGGTAACGGCGCTCGGCGGCGGCGGCGAGCTGGTGACCGACCCGGCCGACCTCGGCCCCGCCCTCCGGCGTGCGTTCGACTCCGGCCAGCCGTACCTGGTGAACGTCAGCACCGACCCGCAGGACGCCTACCCCCGCTCGACCACCGGCGTGTGATCCCGGCCCGGCTTGCAAAGGCGCGGGCGGTTACTCGATGACGGCGATCAGGTCGCCTTCCTGGACCACGTCCCCCTCTGCTACCGCCAGCCTGGTCACGGTGCCGGAATCCTCGGCCAGCACCGGGATCTCCATCTTCATCGACTCGAGGATCACCAGGGTGTCCCCGTCCGCCACGGCGTCACCCTGGGCGGCCACGACCTTCCACACGTTGGCCACCATCTCGGCCCGGACCTCAGTCACGCATTCTCCTCATCGTCTGCCACCGCCGAGCGCAGCCGCCGGTTGCGGTCCATCATCGCCGTCCGGCGGCCGGGGCGGGGCGCAGTCGGCCTGCCAGCGACGTGTCGTAGTCGCCGCTGCGGAACGCCGCGGACGCCAGCAGGTCCTGGTGAAACTCGAGGTTCGTCTTCACTCCGCTGACCCGGAACGCGGCTGCCGCCGTCCGGGCGCGCGCGAGCGCCTGCGCCCGGTCCGCCCCGTGCACGCACAGCTTGGCCAGCAGCGGGTCGTAGAACGGGGTGACGGTGTTGCCCGCGGCGTAGCCGGCGTCCACCCGCACCCCCGGGCCGGTCGGGGGCGACCACTCCGCGATCGTGCCGGGACTCGGCAGGAAGCGCTGGCTGTCCTCGGCGTAGATCCGGAGCTCCAGCGCGTGCCCGGTCACCGACAACGCGTGCGGCTCGAAGCTGACCTGCTCCCCCGCGGCGATCCGGAACTGCTGCTCGACCAGGTCGATCCCCGTCACCAGCTCGGTCACCGGGTGTTCGACCTGCAGCCTGGTGTTCATCTCCAGGAACATGAACGCCCCGGTCGGCACGTCGAGCAGGAACTCGATAGTCCCGGCCCCGCGGTAGTCCACGACCTCCCCGGCCCGGACCGCGGCCGCGAGCATGCTCGCCCGTAGCTCCGGGCCGACGCCGGGTGACGGCGTCTCCTCGGCCACCTTCTGATGCCGCCGCTGCACCGAGCAGTCGCGCTCGCCAAGGGCGAGGACCTTGCCGTCGGCGAGGCCGAGGATCTGTACCTCGACATGACGGGCGTGCCGGACGTACCGCTCGAGCAGGATGGCCGGATCGCCGAAGAACCGCTCCGCCCTCGAGCGGGCGGTGTCGAAGCCGGCGGCGAGCTGGTCCGGGTCGGCCGCGGCGCTCATGCCGATGCCGCCACCCCCAGCCGCCGCCTTGATCATCACGGGGTAGCCGATCTGCGCGGCGGCCGCGAGCGCGGCGCGCGCGTCGTGCATCGGCTCCCTGGTCCCAGCCGCTACCGGCACGCCCGCCTCCTCCATCAGGTTCCGGGCGTTGATCTTGTCACCCAGCTGCGCGATCGACGCTGGCGCGGGACCGACCCAGACCAGCCCGGCCTCGATCACGCTGGCCGCGAACGCGGCGTTTTCGGCCAGGAAACCGTAGCCAGGGTGCACCGCCCGCGCCCCCGTCTGCCGGGCGGCCGCGAGGATGGCCGGGCCGTTCAGATAGCTCGCGGCCGGCTGCGGCGGCCCGATGAGCACCGCCTCGTCGGCGGCCGCCACGAACGGCAGGTCGGCGTCGGCCGCGGAATACACCGCCACCGAGCGGATGCCGAGCCGACGCGCCGTGGCGATCACCCGGCTGGCAATCTCGCCACGATTGGCGACAAGCACCGATTCGAGCACGCCCGGCAGCCTACAGCCGGGACGCCACCCGGCGGCTCGCAACCTCGCTCAGCGCGGTCACCACGGCGACGTCGTACCCGACGGGGTCCAGCCGCAGCCGGTCGAGTGCCGCGACGGACCTGTCTCGGTCGGTGGAGCTGCCCACCATGTCGTCGAACGCGTTCGCAGCCCTGATGATCATGCTGCCGAGCGGCGGGGCCGGGTCGTGACCCCGGGCGGGCCAGGCCTGGCACCGGACCAGGTGTGCCACGTTGTCCAGCACGCCCGCCTGGCTGATCACCTCGGCGCCGAGCTCGGCGATCCGCTGCTGGTCCGCGGCCGAAACGAGCACGGTGGCGCCGCCGGGAATCGGATCGCGCAGCGAGAGCTGCCCGATGTCGTGCATGAGCGCCGCGTACTCGAGCGCGAGCAGCTGCGGCTCGGCCATCCCGAGCCCGCGGCCGACCGCCACCGCCAGCCGGCTCACCCGGCGGGAGTGCCCGGCTTCGACGTAGCCGGCCACCTCGGTGACCCGCGCCAGGGAGCGCACGGTCTGCAGATAGGTGGCCCGGATGCCCGCGTACCGGCGGAACGCAACCTGGGTGACGAGCAGCGGGCCGATGAACGCGATCAGCACGGGCAGGCCCATCGCCTGCACGCTGAACACCGTGATGATCACCGAAGCGCCCACGGCCAGGCCCAGTCGCCACTGCAGCCGAATCTCGTCCACCAGCGCGACCCCGAACCGCGCGCCGACGTCATCGGCCCGGATGAGCGCTCCAACCACGGTATCGATGAGCCAGCCGAAGAAGATGAGCAGCGCCATCACCGCGACGATGAGCTCCCACGGCTTGCCCGCCACGAAGCCGTACACGACCGACCGGAAGATGAACGCGACGCCTGCCACGGCCACCAGCCGGCTGCACATGCCGGTCACCCCCGCCGGGCGGCCGGCCGCGATGTGCGGCAGCGCGCCGACCATCATGCCGACGGCGCACACGGCGATGACGAGAACCGCGGGCAGCTCCACGCCGGGCCGCTCGCCCTGCACCATCAGCAGCAGCGCATACGACATGGCGCCCACCATCGCGATGGGCGCCGCCTCGCGGGCGCCCGGCAGCGCCAGCCGGAGCAGCTCGCCGAACGCGATGAGCCCGCCGAACGCCAGGGCGGCATTCCAGTCGATCTGCAGCTGGTGGACGATGACGGCCGTGCTGGCGAATGCGGCCGTGACCAGCATCGCCGCCGCCGCCATCAGCAGCAGCCTGCCGGAGTCCACCGCCTGCCAGTACGCCATCCGGTCCGGCTCGGGGCGGCGGGTCATCGCGCCGGTCACGGGATCACCACCTGCAGTGGTGCCGTCGGGTCGTCGTGGTCCTGTACGGTCACCATCGCCAGGTCGGCGGGCGGGCCCGCCGGTCCCGGCAGCTCCCAGCCCAGCTGGCCGATGGCGGCGATGAACGCCTCGACGAGCACCGGATCGAACTGGCTGCCCGCTCCCTGCCGCAGCTCGGAGATGGCCAGGTCGATGCTCTTCGCCTCTCGGTACGAGCGCGTGGTGGTCATCGAGTCGAACGCATCGGCGACGGCGATGACCCGGGCAAACTCCGGGATCTCGTGGCCGGCCAGCCCCATGGGGTAACCGCGTCCGTCGATCCGCTCGTGATGATGCATGATGCCGTTCAGCGCCTCGAACAGGAAGCCGATCTCGCGGACGATCTCGAGTCCCCGCATCGGGTGCAGCTGAATCGCGGCGAACTCGTCCTCGGTCAGCGGCCCGGTCTTCTGCAGCACCTGCGTGGGCACCCCGAGCTTGCCCACGTCGTGCAGCATCCCGGCGAACTTGATCGCCTCCGTTCTGGCCGAGCTCATGCCGATCCGCCTGGCGATCATTACCGCGCCCCTGGACACCCGGTCACCGTGGCCACGGGTGTAGTAGTCCTTGGTCTCGACCGCCTGGCAGAGGGCGTTCATGGTCGCCGCGTAGGCGCGCTGCTCCTCGGTGAACTGTGCCATCGCCCAGCGGGCGACAAAGAGCGGCACGAGCACGATGACGGCCGAGAACCAGCCCAGGTTGATCCACAGTGAGGCAATGACCAGGCCGAGGCTCGCGTATCCGAGGTCCGAGGCCAGCAGCAGCGTCAGGCTGGACTCGCTCGCCGCCACGCGGGGCGGGCCCCCGGCCCGGTTGAGCCGGTTGATCACCCAGATCATGCCGTGGTTGGCCGCCACGTGCACGACGGCGGCCACGGCAAACGCCAGCAAGATGCGGCTGAAGTGCTGGTAGTCCGGCAGGCCGACGCGGTGATTGATGGCCAGGTAGGCACTCCCCGCGGCCAGCCCGGACAGCGCGTGCACGGCGCCATTGAACAGCCGCTCCCCCAGCAGCGGCTGACGACGCACGCTCACCAGCGACACCGCACCGACGAACGCGGCCGCGGCAGGGCCGAGCAGGACCGCCGCGGCGAGCGTCGCGGCCGAGCTCGGCGACCAGATCGTCTGCCGCGACGTCAGTGGCGCCCGGGCGGAATCGCAGATCAGGAACAGCACCTGGAGCACGACCAGGTCTGCCCAGGGGTTCTTGGCGTGAGTCGCGGCCAGTACCGGCGTGCGGGCCACGAGCACCGTAGCGGCCAGCACCACGAGGCCGATATAGACCCAGGCGGCCGGGGTGATGCGGGCCTCTCGCGGCGGGCCGGCCACCGGCCGGCCGATGCCGAGCTGGCCTGAGCTCATCCGTCACCCGCCCTGCGGTCCCGCGCCGGCCGGCGCATCCGGCACGCGTCGCCACTTAGCGTAACGCGACGGGCGGGGCCGCGCCGGAGTCCCGCGCTACTCCGCCAGGACCCCGGTGCTCTCGATCTCCGCCCGGACCGCGGCGAGCCGGGTCAGTACCTTGGTGCGCAGCTCCCCTGGCACCGGTTCCTGTCCGCAGCACTTGTGCACGAGCTTCTTGACCAGCTCGTCGAGGCCGTACTCGCGCAGGCAGGGACCGCACTCGTCAAGATGCTGGCGGATCTCCGCGCAGCTGCCGTCGTCCATCTCGCCGTCGATGTAGGAGTACACCATGGCGAGCACCTCAGTGCACGGCACCTCATGAGGATTCCCGCAGCTCATGGCCTGTCCCTCCGTGGCGTATCGCCATGAGGCGCCGCGGGCGCGGTCACGTACCTGCCCTGCTCAGCGGCGTAATCCTGCAGCAGTTCGCGGAGCTGCCTCCGGCCGCGATGCAGCCGCGACATGACCGTCCCGATCGGAGTGCCCATAATGTCGGCAATCTCCTTGTAGGCGAAGCCCTCGACGTCAGCAAGGTAGACAGCCAGCCGAAAGTCCTCCGGCAGGGCCTGCAGCGCCGTCTTGATATCGGAGTCAGGCAGCCGTTCGAGCGCCTCGGTCTCGGCCGATTTCAGCCCGCTCGAGGTGTGTGAGGCTGCCCTGGCCAGCTGCCAGTCCTCGATCTCCTCGGTGCCGGACCGCTGTGGCTCGCGCTGACGCTTGCGGTAGCTGTTGATGAAGGTGTTGGTCAGGATCCGAAACAGCCAGGCCTTGAGGTTCGTGCCCTCCTGGAACTGGTGGAACGAGGCGTAGGCCTTGGCGAATGTCTCCTGGACCAGGTCCTCGGCGTCCGCGGGATTGCGGGTCATCCGCATGGCCGCCGCGTAGAGCTGGTCCAGGTACGGGAGCACGTCGGTTTCGAACCGCTTGCTCCGCTGCTCAAGTGTCTCGGGGACCGGACCCACCCCTTCCGGACTCGAGGATTGCAGTCCACCAGACTGCCAGCCTCCTCGCCCGGAGGATACAACGCCGAGGTTGATCACATCGTGCGCGACCGCCCGGCTTTGACCACGCCGACTCTGGTAGCTGGCAAGAGACACGTACTGCCCAACACGGGGCCCGGTGCCTTCATTCCGGCCTGGCTGCTAGCGGCGCCGCCGGTCCAGCTTGGCCTGGCAGGCGACGCATCGGGCCGCGTCCGGCTTTGCCTCGAGCCTGCCCTCGGGCACCATGCCGCCACAGTCCACGCAGGTGCCGTACGTCCCGAGGTCGATCCGGTGCAGAGCAGCGAGCACGTCGGACCGCTGCCGCCGGGCAGCGGCGAGTACGGCCTCCGATCGCTCGCTCTCCGAGAGGTTGGCCCCCGCGTCCGCGGGGTCCTGCGGATAGTCCCCCGCCCACCGCGCATGCTCGCCGACCCCGTTCAGAACGCCGATCGATCTGTCCAGCTCGCCACAAATCTCCTCAAGCCGCTGACGGGCTGCGGTGACATCCATCCGATCCCCGCCTCCTTCCAAAACTGGCCGACAGCACCGTGAGGGGGATCAAGCGAGCGCTGCCTGCCTGCTGAGAGGACTAGAACAGCGCCTGCGCGCCGTCGTCTCCGGTGCTGGCTCTGCCAGCGGATCCAAGCCGCGCCGCGGCCGCCACCCGGGTGGCGGCCGTCGCCTCAGCTAACGGTCCCTGCAGCGGCTCGATGAGCTGCGGCCCGTTGTTGCGGACAGCGTTGACCAGCGTAGATACGGGGTATACCCGAAGCCCGCTCGCTGCCGCCGGGACCAGCAGAACGCGCACATCTGCCGGGTCATCGCTGGCCGGATCGAGCCAGTCGGCCCACCGTTGCGGTGCGATGATCATCGGCATTCGATCGTGGATCACGCCAAGCTCGTCGGGCGCGGTGGTCGTGATGATCGTGGTCGTCCACAGCCAGGCATCCGGGTCGTCGCCGGCCACCGCGGGATCGCGCCACAGCTCGTAGAGTCCCGCGAAGGCCAGCGACCGCCCGTCCCGCGGGCTGATGTAGACCGGCTGCTTCGGCCCGTCCGGCTGGGTCTGCCACTCGTAGTAGCCGTCGGCGGGAAGCAGGCAGCGCCGCCGCGCGAACGCGCGCCGGAAGGCGGGCTTGTCTGCCACCGTCTCCGCCCTGGCGTTGATCATGCGACTGCCGATCCTGGGGTCCTTGGCCCAGAACGGCACCAGGCCCCATCGCATGACCCGAAGTTCACGGCGGATCGGCCCGGATCCGGCCTCGTCGGCCGCCGTCAGCGCGGCAGCCGACGCCGGATCGGCGGCCCGCTCGACGACGGCGTAGACCGGCTTGGTGGGCGCGACGTTGTAGTCCGGCTGGAGTGGCTCGGTGACCGCGTCACGCTGCACGCCGAACTCCTCGAGGAGCTCAATGCGCTTGCGCGCCGACGCATACCGACCGCACATCTTTCACCTGGCACCAGCAAAGCACGCCTGCAAACCGAGAATGTGCCGGTTCATAGCCAAGATTCGGCTATGCCAAACCTTGCCGAGAAGTCCGAATCATTCCCCCCGCGCAGCGCCGCGGTGTCTGATTGTCGCTCCGCGCGCCCGGCCGCGTCCAGACGTGCGCGGGCCAGTAGCCTTCGAGGCATGCGCATGCCAGCAGACGTCGCCGCGGACTGGCTCACGCCCGTCGCGGACCGGGCCATCGCGGGCATGGTCGCCCTGCCGGGGTCGAAGTCGATGACCAACAGGGCCCTCGTGCTGGCCGCGCTCGCGGACGAGCCCACGACCATCGTCGGCCCGCTGCAGGCGCGCGACACGGCGCTCATGGCGGCCGCGGTCGCCGCCCTCGGGGCGGACGTGGCGCCGTCGGACCCGGACGGCGGGGCCCGGCTGGCCGGGAACCCGCCAGTCTGGCGAGTGGCGCCGGGCTGGCGGTCCGGCCAGCTTCGGGTGGACGTCGGCAACGCCGGCACGGTGCTGCGGTTCGTCCCGCCCGCCGCGGCGCTCACGGAAGCCGACGTGGAGTTTGACGGGGATCCCCGGGTCCGGGAGCGACCGGTGGGCGAGCTGCTTGCCGGGCTGCGGCAAGCCGGAGTGGAGATCAGCGACGGCGGGCGGGGCGCGGTGCCGTTCGTCGTGCACGGCCGGGCGCGCGTCCCCGGCGGCAGCGTGACGCTCGACGCGTCGTCCTCATCCCAGCTTGTCTCCGGGCTCATGCTGGCCGCGCCACGGTACGAGCGGGGCCTGCAGATCTGTCACGAGGGCGGGCGGGTCCCGTCGGCGCAGCACATCGCCATGACGGTGGCCATGCTGTCGCGCGCCGGCGCTGACGTGGAGGTCGCGTCGGCCGGGCCCGGCGAGCCGGTACCCGACCGCTGGCGGATCCGGCCGGGCCGGCTGGCGCCCGGCACGCTCACCATCGAGCCCGACCTCTCGAATGCCGCGCCGTTCCTCGCCGCCGCGCTGGTAACCGGCGGAACGGTGACCATCCCCGGCTGGCCGGAGGTCAGCCTGCAGCCTGCCGGCCAGATCCTGGCCGTCCTCGGCCAGCTGGGCGCCACCTACTGGCATGACGCCGATGGCCTGCACCTCGCCGGGCCGGCCACGATCCGCGGCATCACCGCGGACCTGCGGGACATCAACGAGCTGGCCCCGGTGCTGACAGCGGTCGCGGCGCTGGCCGATTCACCATCGGAACTCACCGGGATCGGGCACATGCGGCTGCACGAGAGCGACCGGCTGGCCGCGCTCGCGACCGAGATCGGCGCCCTCGGCGGCGAGGTCACCGAGCTTCCGGACGGGCTCGCGGTGCGGCCGAGGCCGCTTCGCGCCGGGGGCGAGCCGTTCGACAGCCACGACGACCACCGGCTGGTGATGGCTGCGGCCGTGCTCGGGCTGGTCGTGCCCGGCCTGCGCATCCGCAATGCCGGAACCGTCGGCAAGACGTTCCCGGAGTTCCGCAGCCGGTGGCTGCAGATGCTGGGACAGGAGCCCTGACCCGGCCCGGCAGCCACGCACGGCTGGACGAAGACGATGTGCGGGTCAGGCCGGGCAGAGGCTCGCGGCCCCGCACGAGGCGGCGCCCCGCGCACGAGGACGCCGTCGACGCCTTCGTGACGGGCGTCGACCGCGGGCGGTACCGCTGCTGGCTTGGCGACCGGACGGTCACCGCGATGAAGTCCAGGGAGCTGGGCCGCCGCGGGATCGTGGTCGGGGACCGGGTCCGGCTCGCGGGCGACGTGTCCGGCCAGCCCGGCACCCTGGCCAGGGTGGTGCGCGTGCAGCCGCGAACGTCGGTGCTGCGCCGGTCGGCCGAGGACGAGGATCCGGCGGAGCGGATCATCGTCGCCAACGCTGACCAGCTCGTCATCGTCACCGCGCTCGCCGCCCCGCCGCCGCGGCCGAGGCTGATCGACCGCTTCCTGGTGGCCGCATTCGACGCGGGCCTCGAACCGCTGCTGTGCCTCACCAAGGCCGACCTGGCCGCGCCTGACGAGCTGCTCGCCGCCTACGAGCCGCTCGGGGTGCGCGCCATCGTGCTCAGCCGGCCGTTCAGCGGGCAGCTCGACCGGCTCAGGGCGCTGCTCGCGGGGCGGATCAGCGTCCTCGTCGGCCACTCCGGGGTGGGCAAATCGACGCTCGTGAACGCGCTGCTGCCGGACGCCGCGCGGGCGGTCGGCGCGGTCAGCCCCGTCACCGGACGCGGCCGGCACACCTCCTCGTCGGCGGTCGCCCTGCCGCTGCCCAGCGCCACCGGTGGCGGCTGGATCATCGACACGCCGGGCCTCCGCAGCTTCGGGCTGGGCCATGTGACCGCCGACCGGGTAGTGTCGGCGTTCCCCGAGTTTGCCGACGCCCTCGCGCAGTGCCCGCCGGGCTGCAGCCACCTGTCGGCGGGCTGCGCCCTGGACACCTGGGTGGCCGAGCACGGCGGCCCGGCCGAGGCGGCGCGGCTCGACTCGCTGCGCCGGCTGCTGCGCAGCCGCGAGGGCCCGGACCGGACCGACCGGCACGAGTCCGAGCAAGCCGGGCCGGACGGCTAGCGCTCGCGGCGAGCCGCCGCGCCGAAGACGGCCCGGCGATGGCCTGACGGGCCAGCACGCGCTAGCGTTCCCGGCATGGCTGGTTTTGCTGGCGATCTCGGCTTCGCGCACGTCCTCGCGGACGCGGCGGACGACATCACGATGCGCCGGTTCAAGGCCCAGGATCTGCGCGTGGAGGCAAAGCCAGACCTCACGCCGGTCAGCGACGCTGACCTGGCGGTAGAAGAGTCGCTGCGGAATGTGCTCAGCCGCGCGCGACCTCGGGACGCGATGCTCGGCGAGGAGTCCGGGCACACCGGATCGAGCCAGCGGTGCTGGATCATCGACCCGATCGACGGCACCAAGAACTTCGTGCGCGGCGTCCCGGTGTGGGCGACGCTCATCGGTTTGATGGACGAGGACGAGGTCGTCGTCGGCGTCGTCAGCGCGCCGGCGCTAGGCCGCCGGTGGTGGGCGGCACGGGACGGCGGGGCGTGGACCGGGCGGAGCCTGACCAAGGCGACCGCGTGCCGGGTGTCCGCCGTAGCCAGCCTGTCCGACGCATCGCTGTCGTATTCGGGCCTCGCGACCTGGGAGTCCGGCGGCCGGCTGACCGAGTTCCTGGGCCTGACGAGAAAGGTGTGGCGGACCAGGGCTTATGGCGATTTCTGGTCACATGTGATGGTTGCGGAGGGCACTGTCGATATCGCCGCGGAGGTGGACGTCAGTCTGTGGGACCTCGCCGCCCTCCAGGTCATCGTCGAGGAAGCCGGCGGCGGGTTCACCGATCTCGTCGGCAGGCCCAGGCCAGACGCGGGATCGGCGCTTTCCACCAACGGACTGCTGCACTCGGAAGTGCTGAGTCTGCTCGCCGTGACGAACTAGGCGGGCGCTTCGGGGGTTGCCCTGACGGCGCGTCAGGCGGATGCTGGACAGCACTGGCAGTCACAAGCGCACAAGTAAGCGCTAGGCGGTTCTGCGGCAGCGTCGCACCGCGCAGTGTTGCAGCAGTCAGTCAGGGCCGCCGTCTCGGCCGCACACCCTTCGGCACGCGAGAGGAGCGATGAAGCATGAACGTACGAGACGGGATGACGAAGGTCATTCTCAGCGTCGGGCCGGCGCATACCCTTCGCGAGGCGGCCCGGCTGATGTCGGCCCGGCGCGTCGGCGCCGCCGTGGTGGTCGATCCCTCGCACCCGGCAATCGGGATCCTGACAGAACGGGACATCCTGGACTCGATCGGGGCGGGTCAGAACCCGGATGATGAGCTCGTCGCCGACCACCGGACGGCGGACGTGGTGTTCGCCTCGCCCGGCTGGACGCTGGAGCAGGCCGCGTCCGCGATGTCCGCGGGCAACTTCCGGCACCTGATCGTGATCGACGGACACGACGTCGCCGGCTTGCTGTCGATGCGCGACATCGTGCGATGCTGGACGGGTGCGGGGGTTCCGGTATCGGCCTGAGCGTGGCCACGCCGGCATCCCGCGCGCGCCCGCTAGGCTGCCGGGTGAGGTGAGCGCGGGATGCGGTTAGTCGATGCCGTCGCCCTGGTGACTGGCGCCTCCTCGGGCATCGGGGCGGCCACTGCCGTGCGGCTCGCGGCGGCCGGCGCCCGGCTGATCGTGACCGGCCGGAATGAGGAGCGGCTCCGTGCCGTCGCAGCCAGGACCGGCGCCACCCCGCTTCCTGCCGACCTGGCCGAGCCGGGCGGTCCCGAGTTGCTGGTCGAGAAGGCGCTTGCTGTCGAGAACCGGGTGGACCTGCTGGTCTGCAACGCCGGCGCCGGCTGGGCCGGGCCTATCGGTGAGCTGTCCGGGGCCAAGGCCAGCGAGCTGGTGAGCCTGAACCTGCTGGCACCGGTGCAGCTGGCCAGGCTGCTCGCGCCGGGAATGGCCGAGCGCGGCTCGGGCCGGCTCGTCTTCGTCTCCTCCATCGCCGGCGCTACCGGCGTCCGCAACGAGGCCGTCTACGCGGCGACCAAGGCGGGGCTGAACTATCTCGCGGAGAGCCTGGCCTACGAGCTGGCCGGCACCGGCGTCGGCATCTCCCTCGTGCTGCCGGGCGTGGTGGACACGCCGTTCTTCCGCCGTCGCGGACGGCCCTACGACCGGCGGCGGCCGGTGCCTATCCCGGCGGAGCGGGTGGCGCGCGCCATCACCCGGGCGGCCGCACGCGACCTGGACGTCGTCTACGTGCCCGGCTGGCTGCGCTTCCCGGCCTGGCTGCACGGCACGGCGCCGCGCACGTTCCGCCGGCTGGCCACGCGCTTCAGCTGATGGCGGCCGGCGAACGCGGGCGATGCTAGCTCGCGGCGAGCGCCGCCGCGGTCTCGGCGAGCCGCGTGGAGTACCCGAACTCGTTGTCGTACCACGCCGCGACGGTCACGAGGTCACCCTCGCTCACCGAGGTCAGCGGCAGGTCGACGATCGACGACCGGGTATCGCCGACGATCCTGGCCGAGGCCCACTCGTCGTGCAGCACACCGAGGATGCCCGCGAGCGAGCCTTGCTCCGACGCGGCGACGAAGGCGTCATTCAGCTCGGCGGCCGAGATCTCCGCGTTAATCCTGGCGGTCAGCTCGACGATGCTGCCGGTCCGGACCGGCACCCGGTACGCCTTGCCGGTCACCCGCAGGTCAGGCCAGATGAACTTGAGCGCCTTCGCCGCGCCCGACGACGACGGGATGATGTTCTCCGCCGCCGCCCACGAGTCGCGGCGCTCCTTCATCGGCTGGTCGGTCAGCGACTGGGTGTTGGTGTAGGCGTGCACGGTGGTGAAGAACCCATCCTTGATCCCGACCGTGTCCCGGAGAATCTTGACCACCGGCGCCAGCCCGTTCGTGGTGCAGCTCGCCATGCTCACGATCTTGTGCCGGGCCGGGTCGTAGTCATCGAGGTTGATGCCGGGCAGCAGCACCGCGTCGCAGTCAGCCAGCGTCTTGCTCGGCGCGCTGATCAGCACGCGGCCTGCGCCAGCGTCCAGGTGAGCCTGCGCGCCAGCGCGCGTGGTAGCGCGGCCGGTGCAGTCCAGCACCAGACCGACGCCGAGCTCACGCCAGTCCGGCGGCCCGCTCCGGGCATCGAACCAGGCGATTGTCGTGTCGCCTATCACCAGGCCGTCCGGCTCAGCGTGCACCGGATCTGGCCAGCGCCCGTAGTTGGTGTCGACCTCGAACAGCGGCGCCATCGCGTCCGCGGCCACGATGTCCGCGATGACAGACGGCGTGAACAGCTTTCCGCTCAGCCCGGCCTTCACCGCTGACCTGCCGATCCGGCCGAACCCTACGACGGCAACCCTGGACATTCCTCGCACCCCTTCCGCCGCCGGCTGCTATGGCTGCAGCCGGCCTGGCTATCCCGGCAGTGGCTCGCCCGCCCTGCCCCTCTCATCGTACGAATGCCCGCCCAGTCAGCCGCGCCGGTACCGGAGCACCGCGACCGGCGTGAACACCGCCACCAGTACAGCGGACCAGGCAAGCGCCAGCCCGACGTCGCTGCTGCCGCCGGTCAGCAGCGACCGCACCGCGTCCACCATCGGCGTAATGGGCTGGTACTTCGAGAACGGCT
>JASHPF010000153.1 GCA_030038295.1 Streptosporangiaceae bacterium | reverse complement strand
AGCGCGGCGCCTCCGGTCATGGTGGCAGACCGGCTGCCGCCGGTCAGGCCGAACGGCACGACGTCGCTATCCCCGACGACGACGCGGACCTGCTCGAATGGCACGCCGAACTCGTCGGCGGCGATCTGCGCCAGGGTGGTCTGGTGGCTCTGGCCGTGTGGCATCTGGCCGGTGAACAGCGTCACGATGCCGTCCTCCTCGAGCCGCAGCCGCATGGCCTCCATGCCCATCGGGCCCTGCGGACCGTCGGGCGAGCGCGGGCCGGGGGCGGCCTCGATGAAGGTTGCGAGCCCGATGCCCAGGTACCGGCCTCGGGCTCGTTCCTCGGTCTGGCGACGGCGGAAGGCCGGGATGTCCACCAGCCGGGCTACTCGCTCCAGCGACTCCTTCGTGGTGACCCCGACCAGCGGACGCCCAGTGATCATGGTGGCGGGCGGCTCGCTGCGCGGGGCTACGTTACGCAGCCGGATCTCCAGCGGATCGAGGCCGAGGTCCCTCGCGAGCAGGTCCAGAACGCGTTCGCGGACGAACGTCTCGGACGCCCAGGGACCCCGATAGGCGACGTAGGACGCCTTGTTGGTGGCGACCGCGGTTGACTCGAAGCCGAGCGCCGCCAGCTTGTACGGACCCGGCAGCATCGCCTCTATGATGCCCGGAACCATCGTCCCCATGACCGGATAGGCGCCGGTGTCAATGACCATCGTGACGTCCAGCCCGAGCAGGTCACCGTCATTGCTGACAGCAGCCGCGACGTCGAAGCTCTCCTCCCGCGCGTGCCCGGACGCGGTCAGGTTCTCGGTGCGGTCCTCGACCCACTTCACCGGCCGGCCAAGAGCGCGCGACGCGGCCGCCACCGCGAGTTCCTCCCGCGAGGCGCCGATCTTCAAGCCGAACGACCCGCCGATATCACCGGCAAGGACGTGCACCTTCTCCGGCTCGATGCCGAGCCGCATGGCGACGCCCATCCTGGTGACATGGACGCTTTGCGTCGCTGCGTGGATCGTCAGGACGCCCGAGTCGGCGTCCAGGCTCGCCACGCAGCCGCGTCCCTCCATCGGCACGTTCTGGTGGCGGTGCACGTCGATGCGGAACTCGACGACTCGATCGGCGCCGGCGAAGGTCGCCGGGACGTCGCCGAACTCGCTGCGCTTGTGCGGGCCGACAATGTTGTTGCCGAGGTTGGCAAAAAGCGGCGGGCTGTCGGCCTCAAGGGCCACCGCGGCGCTCGTGACCGGCGGCAGGTCGTCATAGTCGACCTCGACAAGTTCGCAACCGTCCTCCGCAACGTACCGGCTCTCGGCGATGACGACCGCAACCAGGTCGCCCACGAATCGCACCTTGTCCGTGGCCAGCAGGCTGTATTCCGGCATGGGCCCGCCGCCACCCATCATCGCCAGCAGCGGATCAGGCCCGGGGACCGTCATCGCCTCCAGGTCTGCCCCGGTGAACACGGCGACGACTCCGGGTAGCGCCTGCGCCGCCGAGACATCCACCCCGAGCACCCGCGCGTGCGCCAGCGGCGACCGGACGAAGGCAGCATGGAGCATGCCGGGCAGCTTGAGATCGTCGACGTAGCGACCTCGGCCGGTGAGGATGCGGGGGTCCTCGGAGCGCTTGATGCTGGCGCCGGTGTAGCGCTCGGCCGCGATTGAAGCCATCGTCGTTCCCTCGTTATCCTTCCCTGCTGCGCTGGGCTGCCAGCAAAACGCCGTCGATGATGCTCTGGTATCCAGTGCAGCGGCAGATGTTGCCGGACAGTGCCTCGCGGACCTGCTGCTCGTCGGCGTCGGGGCGAGCGGCGAGGAAGGCGGTGGCCTGCATCACGAACCCCGGCGTGCAGAATCCGCACTGGAAGCTGTGCGCATCCCACATCGCCTGCTGCAGCGGGCTCAGCTCGCCGCCGGGCGCCAGCCCCTCGATCGTGATCACGTCGCGGCCGGCGGCCTGCACGGCGAGCATCAGGCACGATCGCACGGCCCTGCCATCGACGATGACCGTGCAGGCGCCGCAGACCCCGTGCTCGCAGCCCACATGGGTACCGGTGAGGTCGAGGTCATCTCGCAGGAAGTCCGCCAGCGTCTTGCGCGGCTCCACCGAGCCGCTCCGCGGCGCACCGTTCACCGTCACGGCGATGTCCACCATCCGTCACTGCCTCTCGTCGGCGTTATCCACGGCTGCCTGCAAACCCCGACGGACCAGCGTGGCCGCAATCTTCTTGCGATACTCCGGCGATCCGTGCAGGTCGGCCGGCGGATCAAGACCGGCAACCGCCAGGCTGGCCGCCTCCGCGAAGAGCTCGTTCGACGGCCGCTCACCGGCCAGGAGGTCCTCCGCTTCGGCTGCGCGAATCGGGACATCCGACACGCCCGCAAAGGCGAGCCGGGCATCACGGATCACGTCATCGGCAAGCGTCAGCGACGCAGCCAGACCGACCATGGCGAAATCACCATGGCGCCGGGCCACCTCCTGGAAGGCCACCCCCGCGCCCCGTGCCACGGTGGGAAAGCGCACCTCGACCAGCAGCTCGTCGGCACGGCGGGACGTCGTCAGATAACCCTCGAACCACTCCGCCGCCTGGACGACCCGGTCGCCCGACTGACTGCGCAGGATGACCTCGGCATCCAGGGCCAGCGCGACCGCCGGCAGCTCGCCCGCCGGATCGGCATGTGCCAGGCTGCCCCCGATCGTGCCCCGATTGCGGATCGCCTCGTGGCCGATGAACGGCAGCGCCGCCGCCAGCAACGGCACGGCATCGGCGACCGTCAGGGATTCCTCGGCCTGGTATTCGCGCGTCATGGCGCCGATGGTGAGCCAGCCGTCCGTCACCGACATCCCGGACAGCTCCTGCAGCCCGTTGATGTCAATCAGCACCGCGGGGCGAGCTAGCCGGAGCGCCAGCAGCGGGATCAGGCTCTGCCCCCCGGCGAGCACGCTCGCCTCGTCCCCGTACTCGGCCAGCAGTCCGACAGCGTCGGCAACGGCCGCGGGCGCCTCGTACGCAACGTACGGCAGCTTCATCGGCACGGCCTTCCCTGCGTCGTCGGTCCCGCCGACTCTGACTCTAGCGAAAGCACAGGCCCGGCCTCTCGGCCGAACT